>CAZLEU010000082.1:0-12266 GCA_964558625.1 uncultured Flavobacterium sp. | reverse complement strand
GTAGATAAAACAGGTATCGTTCATGCTGGTATTGGAAAAGTATCATTTGATGCTGCTTCTTTTTGTTTTTTAATCAAAACATTTTTTAAAAAAAATTCTCTTTAAATATGCGTTCTTATTTTCTCTTTCCTTTTTACCAACAATCTCTCCAGTGATTCTGCGGAATTTTCGATTGCTTCTTCAAAAGTTTTGCATTGTTTTTTTACCATAAAGTCGTCGCCTGGAACATTAATTTTGACTTCTGCAATCTTATTTTCTTTTTCACTCGTCTTTTCAACTTTTAAAAAAACGTCGGTTGACACTATTTTATCATAGAATTTTTCTAATTTGGTTACTCTTTCTTGAATGAAATCTACTAACTTTCTGTCAACTGTAAAGTTAACCGCATGAACATTTACCTTCATAAAATCAATTTTTTAACGTTATACTTCTATTTCAATTCTGACTTCTAGGATGAGCATTACTATACACTTTTTTTAGTTCTGCCAAACTACTATGCGTGTACACTTGAGTTGATGCCAAACTAGAATGTCCTAACAGTTCTTTTACTGAATTGATATCTGCTCCATTATTTAGAAGATGAGTCGCAAAAGTATGCCTTAAAATATGCGGACTCTTTTTTACCTTTTCAGAAACATTACTAAAGTAGTTATTTATTAATCGATAAACAAATGATTCACTCAATTTAACGCCTTTTAACGTTAAAAAAAAATAGTCTTCATCTTTAATCAACTCTAAATTAGTCCTTTCTGTTAAATATATTTTGAAATTTTGGGAAATCATTGGCAAAATCGGTAGAATTCTTTCTTTATTCCTTTTACCTAACACTTTTAAAGTATTATTCGATAAATCAACGTTTTGCATTTTAAGATTTATCAATTCGATTCTTCTAATTCCTGTAGCATAAAACAAGTCTATGACTAATTTATCTCTAATTCCCTCAAATCCTTCAGGATATTTAATCAAATTTAAGACTGCATCAAGCTCTTTTTCGGAAAATGGAATCTGTAATTTAGTTGGAGATTTTAAAGATTTATGTTTTGACAAAGGGTTAATTTGAATTTGTTTTGTCTTTAAGAGAAACTTATAAAAAGCTTTTAATGAAGAAATTTTTCTATTAATTGATTTGTTTGAAATTTCATTGTCTGACAATGACACAATCCAGTTTCTTATTTGTGGGTAACTTACTTCTACGAGATTATCGTGATCAAAGGTTTTTTTTAAAAATTCTTTAAAAAAACGAATATCATCACAGTAAGCATTGATTGTATGTGGAGAATAGTTTTTCTCCAATTGCAAGTAATCACTAAATGATTTCAGGTCATCCATTATCTTTGAAGATTTTAAAAAGATTAACAAACAAAAAAACCGTTAGCATCAAAGGTATAAAACTTTAATATCTAACGGTTATATAATTTTGAAAATTATTTTATTAACTTTCTAATTTATCTCTTAAATTCTGAATATAAGCAGCTTTTTGAAATTTCATTCTATTTGTAACAGAAGGTTTTATGAAAGCTTGACGAGCACGTAACTGACGAACAGTACCTGTTTTATCAAATTTTCTCTTATAGCGCTTTAATGCTCTATCGATATTTTCTCCGTCTTTAATTGGTATAATTAACATAATATAGACACCTCCTCTCGTTAAGGCTGCAAAAGTATATATTTATTTTGGATTACAACAATAAAAATAAAATTATTTTACAACCCCTAGGTAAATAGCTTTCTTTATTAAACCTGCAATGTTTTTTACCTGTAGTTTAAAAAATATATTTTTACGATGCGCTTCTATTGTTCCTTTACTTAGAAAAAGTTGATTGGCAATTTCATCAGTTGTATATTCGTTGGCAATGAGTTGAATAATTTCTTTTTCTCTTGGCGACAATATTGAATGTCTAAACTCAAACTCATCAATCAGTTTTTTTGGTGTTTTAAAGTACTTTCCATTTTCTAGAACAATAGTATTTATTGCTTTAATTAACTCTCCTTTGTCTGTTTCTTTTAGCAAATACCCATCCATATTCTCAAAAGTTTGGAGATTTTCAAACATACTCAGCACTAATACTTTTACCGACTTGTGATTTTCTTTTAACAATTTAATAAACTCGATACCATTCATATCAGGCATCGATATGTCGGAAATAACTATATCAGGCTCGTTTTTTTTTATTTTTTCTAAAGCGGATTTAGCATTATTTTCTACAAACAAAATTGAATAATCATTTTGATTAGTTAACACCGAAACCATTCCGTCTAAAAACATTTGATGATCATCTACTAAACCTATTGTTATCATATTTATAATGCTGAGATTGGAATATCTATAGTTATTGTTGTCCCTTTACCTATCATACTTTCGATATTAAAAACCGCTTCTATTGATGACAATCGTTCAGCAATATTTCTTAGTCCAATTCCATTTGTTTTAACTTTGTCAAAACCACAACCATTGTCTTCTATAATTATATTTAAAAAGTCATCGTGCCTTGTAAGATTCAAAAAAACTGTTTTTGTGTTGGCATGTTTTGACACATTATTAAGTAATTCCTGAATCACTCTGTAAATTTGATGTTTTATGGTTTCATTTATCTTATCAATTGAGTTAGCTGGAAAAACTTGCAATTCAACTTGCAATTCTCCACTTTTCTCATATTCTTTTTTTAAATTAATTAAAAGTTCATAAAGACTATTGTCTTTTAAAGTATTCAAGCTTAAATTGTGAGAAATCAATCTTAATTCGTTAAACGTTTTTTGTATTTTCTTTATTATTCCATTTAGTACATCGCTCTTCAATTCAGAATTATATTGCGACAGTTCCAGTTTTAATCCTACCAAAGCACCCCCAACTCCATCATGAATTTCTTTAGCAACTCTATTTCGTTCTTGGTCTTGACCTTCAACTAAACCTACTATTCGATTTAATTCCTTTTCTTGTTCCAATCGGATTACTTCTCGTTTATGAATTTCCGTTTCTTTTTCTGAAATTATTTTTTGTGTTTTAACTCTATTTTTTAAAAAAAGAAGTATTAAAAACAAGGCGATTATTATTAAAGAACTAATTATAAAAATTAGTCTTTTTCTATCTTCATTGATAATTTTTTCCTTTATTAATAATTGAATTTTTAGATTTTTTTTATCAACTTCATACTTAGTTTGAATCTCATTGAAAATTTTATTTTTCTTTATATTAAAAATACTATCTTTTAAATCAGAATGTTTGTTTTTAAAAAAATATGCTTTTTTAAAATCATTCATTTTAAAATACACTAACTCTATATCTCTTAATAAATTTATTTTTTGATCTTCTGGAATTCCAGATTCAAAATAATTAATCGCTTTTTCATAATAAAAAATGGTTTTTCCATAATCTTTTTTTTTTTGAAAATAGCCTCCTAAATTATAATAAACGTAAAACATCAAATCATCTTCTGCCAATAGCTTAGCAACATCTTCTGCTTTTAATAAAAATTTATATCCTTTTAAGGATTCAGAATCATCATTATAAGATAAATAAACGTCACTCAGATTAATCAATATATTAAACTCTTCATACCTATCATTTAATTCAATAGCAAGGGCAAGAGCTTTTTTAAAATATTTTATAGATAGTTCTTTATCATAATTCTTTTTCAATATTGCAATATTGTTATAGCTAGCTAATAGTTCAAACCTTAAATTGTTTTTATAAGCGATTTCTTTATTTTTCGAATAATAGTCTAAGGCTTTTACTGTATCTTTCTGTAATTCAAAAAGATAACCTAAATTATTCAAAACTACACTTTGGTTTTTAATATTTTTTTCTTTTTCTGCAATATCAAATGATGCCTGAAAGTTTTTTAAAGCCTTATTATATTTTGCTTGACTTCTGTAAACTAAACCTAATTGATTATAACTTAAAGATAAAATAGAATAATTATTAGACTTCAAAGAATAAAACTGAGCCTTCTTCGTGTATTCTTCAGATCTTTTCATGTTATTTTTTTTGTAATAATAGTATCCCAAATTATAATAACATCTTGACAACAGAAATGTATTCTTTAATTTTTCACTTTTCTCAGTTGCTTTATTAATGTAATAAAAGGCTGAATCAGGTTTGGAAGATATTGTCAAAGAATAACTATCTATTAAACTTTTAATGCTTTCTTCTTGTTTTTGACCATGAACGACATTTAGTATTACTGAAATAAAAAAAACTAATTGAGTAGATATCGTTTTCATCCATGATTTTTTTTACAAAATTCAATTAACCAAATATACGAATAAAAAAATATATGTTTTATGGGATGTTTTGACTTTTAGTAATAAAATAAATTTGACAAATCAAAACTGAATACCATGAAAAACTTTATCTACTTTTTTTTATTTCTTTTTATACAAAATAGTATTTCTGGTCAAGTTTCTCCTGATTCTGAAATTATTTATCTAACTATTTCTGCTGATTATAACAATGCAGAAGTTTATGAGACATTACCATTAGTTATAAACAATACCGAAGATGTATTAATAAATGGCAATTTTACATCAGAAATAGAAGTTACAATTTCGCCAATACCAAACACAACAATACAGATTGTCCCAACACCTTCACCAAGTTATACATTACTTGAAACTAATTCGGGTTGCTGTACGACAGTGATAAGAACAAGTACTGGTGGTCCCGGAATAATGAACCCAAAACAAATTCCGGAAATAAGATCATATCCAAATCCTGTTTATGATGCATTAACGTTTGATCTTCACAATAAAAAAGCGATTGGGTATTCTATTTTTGACATTAGTGGTAATCAAATAACACATAGCAAAATCATGCCTACGAACGAATATATAATTGATGTAAGCAGTTTGCTATCTGGACATTATATTCTAACTATAGAATTACAAAATGGTAAAGTTGTACAGGTAACTTTTATAAAAATAAAAGCGGAATCCGAAAAGCTGATAGAGTAGGAAAATTTCAAAATCAAACATTATGAAAAAAGCTAATCTTTTTTTAACAGCAACAATTGTTGTTTTATCTTCAACTTTTGTTAAAGCTCAAGTGATTACAGGATCTTCGCTATTTTCTCCAACTGCTGGAGGGGCAAGAATCCTATCTGCTCAAGGAAATACAGCTGCAAATCCTGCAATAGGATTTCAGAGTGCTGTATCTACGCCAACAACAGCTCAAAACGACGGTGGTGGTGGTAATGGTATTTTTAGACCTTTAGCAAACACAATGGCGTTTTCAACAACTAGTATAGAAAGAATGAGAATTAACTCTGGTGGGCAAATTGGGATTGGTTTAACAACCCCTGCATCTCAATTGGATGTTGCAACAGAAACAAGAGTGTCTTCTACGGGAGCTAACATTGGTCGTAGTTACAGAATAAATTCTGGCTCTAGACAGGAAATATTTGCAACTAATGATTTAATAACGTTCTCTGGTCAAAATAATGGGGTGGTTCTAAATACAGGTTCAACAGCTGGTGGATTCTTTATTAAAAATCAGTCATTAGTTAATCCAACATTGTTTCAAGTAATTGGTTCAAATGGAAGAGTTGGCGTTGGTACAGATAACCCACAAAGTTTGTTTGACGTCTTTGGAGCAACTAATCCAAATTTAAGATTATCAAGTTCAATAGGAACTTATCTTGAAATGGGTATGTCATCTTGCAATGGTTGTTATGATTCTTTTTCAAAACCAAATGATGCTGTAATAAGAACACTTGGAGGTGGGGATTTATTGTTTGCTATACCCGGAACAAATGGAAATAGAAAAATAGCATTTCACACTGCAGGTGATAAAATATTAACAATACAGGAAGTCGGAACATCAGGTAAAGTTGGAGTTGGAACAGTTAACTTTCCAACTGTTATTGGTGGTGCCAACATTAGTAACTATAAATTATTTGTAAAAGGAGGAATCTTGACCGAGGAAGTTCGAGTTAGAACTGGTTGGGCTGATTATGTTTTTGCTGATAACTATCCTTTAAAAAAATTATCTGAGGTTGAGGATTTTATTGAAGAAAATGGTCATTTACCGAATGTTCCATCTGCTAAACAAGTTGAAGAAGATGGTTTGAGTCTTGGTGAAATATCAAAAATACAACAAGAAAAAATCGAAGAATTAACTCTATACATTATTGAGTTAAATAAAAGAATCGAAAATCTTGAAGCTAAAAAAAGTGGTAATTAATTATCATAGTTTAATCTCTAAAATATTAAATTATGAAAAATTTAAAATTGACAATAGGAAGCTTTATCTTTCTTGTTCATTTTACATGTTTTGCGCAGACAAAAATTGATTCTTCTTTGATAGACGAAATCAAGAAATCTGAATCACCTGATAGTAACTTTACCGCAATTGTTATGCTAAATAATCAGGAAGAAATCGAAACATTATCAAATGAATTAGAAGGACAAACAAGAGATGTTGTTCATGAACAAGTAGTAACAGCTCTTCAAAATAAAGCTAATGAAACTCAAACAGCCTTAGTTGATTATCTAGAAACTAATTTAGCAAATGGCATGGTTGCACAATACCAAAGACTTTGGATCATTAATGCCATTATAGTTACTGCTAAGAAAGAGGTTATCTATGAATTGGATAGTCGAGATGAAATTGCATTTATCTATCGTAATTATGAAATAACCACTACTAATCCTGTAGAACAAGAATTTATTAATGGTGGTATTGCCACATCTATTGAACCAGGGTTAACATTAATCAATGCAGATTGTTTATGGAATCAGGGTTATACAGGGTTAGGTAGAATAGTATCAAACCTTGACACTGGTGTTGACGGAAGCCATCCAGCACTTATGAACAAATGGAGGGGAAATATTGGTGGTGTTACTGTAGCCGAATCATGGTTTGACCCTAATGGGCTTTCACCAAGCTTTCCAGTGGATTCTGGTTCACATGGCACGCACACTATGGGAACAATGGTTGGAAGTGAACCTGGTGATATTATTGGGGTGGCCTATGATGCAACTTGGATTGCGGCTGGTGTTATAGATATTGGAGGTATAACTGGTACTATTGCAAATGCTTTATTGGCTTTTCAATGGAGTGCCGATCCTGACGGAAATCCTGCCACTGTTAGCGATGTTCCTGATGTAAGCTCTAACTCATGGGGACTTGCTGCTCCATGGCATATTCCTGCTCCTTGTGATGTTACATTTTGGAGTGCAATTGACAATCTAGAAGCAGCTACTGTGGTGGTGGTTTTTGCAGCAGGAAATGAAGGTTCTGGAACAAGTACATTAAGAAGCCCAGCCGACAGAGCAACAACGTTTCACAATGCCTTTTCAGTTGGGGCATTAGACACAACAGGCTCAACAATTGCTAGCTATAGTAGTAGAGGACCATCATTATGTACAGGTCCTGCTAATCAATTGATTAAACCTGAAGTTGTAGCTAGAGGCTCATCTGTACGTTCTTCCGTTCCTGGAGGTTATGCCAATTTTAGTGGAACCTCAATGGCCACTCCTCATGTAGCTGGTGCAGTTGCTCTATTGAGACAGGTAAATCCTAATGCAACCGTATTACAGATTAAAGATGCTTTGATGCAATCTGCTTCAGATTTAGGTGCAAGTGGTGAAGATAATGATTATGGTCATGGTTTAATTGATGTCTGCTTAGCAGCAACTCTTATTTTGCCTTGCCCATCAACGCTAAATTTGACTGCAAATGTTACAACTACTGACCAGCAAGAAGCACAAAACAAGATAACTGCATCAAATACAATTTTTAGCGGTGCCACTGGAATATATCATGCTGGTGATGAAGTACTTCTAACGGCTAATTTTACCTCTGTCAATGGTTCAATCTTTAGAGCATATATTGAAGGGTGTACAGGTAATTTTGTTGCTAGACAAATTCCTGACAATGAAATTTCATATAATTATACTGATACAAAAAATCATATTGTAAATGAAATTATAAAAATTGCTCCTAATCCTAACAATGGTATTTTCAAAATCAATTTAAAAGATATTTCTGAAGGTATAATTGATGTTACAGATCTTTATGGCTATAAAATTTATAATTATGAATTTAGAGACCAAACCGAATTTGAGATGAACATGCAAGAAAAACCGAAAGGAATTTATATTGTAAAAGTAATTTCAGGTAACGAAACCTTTACGGGAAAAATTATTAAAAATTAAAGTTAAGATATTGTTGGTTACTTTATAAAGCCGATTGAATTAAGTTTCAATCGGCTTTTCATTACTTTACAGCAGGTTGATAATTCTGCTTATCAATAATCATTTTTGACAAAATCTCTTTTAATATTTCAGAAGTACCTCCACCAATTGGTCCAAGACGACTATCTCTAAAAAGTCGTGCTAAAGGATATTCTTCCATATAGCCATAACCTCCTAGCATTTGCAAGCAACTGTAGATAGTTTCATCAGCCACTTTTGTAGATTTTAGTTTAGCCATCGTAGCTTCTTTTACGACATATTCACCATTGTTTAGTCTGGCAACTGCAGCATAATTAAATATTTTACAATGTTCCACATCTGTAGCATGTTCCACCAAAGTATGTCTCAATGCTTGAAATTTATCAATCGTTTTACCAAAAGCCTCACGTTGTGACATATAATCTATGGTATATCCAATTGCATATTCTGCTCTTGCATGAGCATTTATAGCCATTATTAATCGTTCTAAAGCAAAATGTTGCATAATATATGGGAATCCTTTCCCTTCTTCACCCATCAAATTTTCTTGAGGAATTTCGACATTATCAAATGCAATTTCAGCAGTATCGGATGCTCTCCAGCCCAGTTTATCAAGTTTTGTAGCTGATATACCTTTTAAATTGGCATCAACCAAAAATATACTTATACCTTTGTTCCCAAGATCTGGGCTTGTCTTGGCTGCTACTACATAATAGTCGGCGTAAACTCCATTTGTAATAAACGTTTTTGAACCATTTATTACATATTTATTTCCCGTTTTGATTGCTGTTGTTTTCATACCAGCAACGTCACTACCTCCAAAAGGTTCCGTAATACACAATGCTCCTATTTTATCTCCAGAGATACTTGAAGTTAGATATTCATTCTTGATTCGTTCATCGCCTTCTGCATTTAAATGCGTCATTGCTAAGTAGGCATGTGCCCACATCGCTGCTGCAAAACCAGATGATTTTATTTTTTGGAGTTCTTCTAAAAATACAACTGTATAAAATAAATCCAAATTCATCCCTCCATAAGCTTCAGGGTAATTGATACCGAAAAAGCCCATTTCTCCAAATTTTTTCCATATAAAACGCTCAATAGTACCTGTTTTTTCCCATTTTTCAATGTGAGGCACCACTTCTTTTTGCAAAAAATCTTGCAAACTCTTCCTAAATAATTCGTGCTCTTCTGTAAAGTATATTGAATTCATACAATCGCTTATTTTTATGTTCTTTTTTTAGAATTCCAAATATAGGGCAATTATTTTTATTTTATCAACAGGAAAATCTTTTATTTTTGTTAAATCCTCAATTTTAATATCGCCATTCATACTTCTGTACGTAACAATATTTTTTGAAATTGGGTATCGAAAATAAGGAAATTGACCTAATTCTTTGATTGAAGCATTATTAATATTTAGTTTTTTAGGATTCACATTATTAGTGACTTTAAAATTTTGATTTAATTTTTCAATTACCTCAGGCGAAAGTCCCCAAATATCACTCATTTGTTCCATTGAAACGAATTCGCCAAAAACTTCTTTTTGTTTCAAGATACGATCAGAAAGTCCATCACCAATTCCATATACTTTCATCAAATCTTCTTTGGTTGCAGAGTTGATATCAAGAATGACTGTTTTTTCTTTCTTATCATATACCGTTTTTGAATAATCAACCCAATTACTTTTTATGCCAGAATTTTTCTTATTTACCCAATCAGGAAACTTAAAATAGGGAGAAATTGCTTTTAGTAATGAATCAGAAATTCCTGTAACTTGCTGAAAATCTTTAGCAGAATTAGCAAATTTTCCTTGTTTTCTAAAGGCAAACAATCTATCTATTTGTTCAACAGTCATACCTAATTGATATCCTTTAAAATCGGTTATGAAATTTGGGTTAAATGGATATATTTTATAAGATGTAGTTGATGTATTTTGTTTTAATGAATCAATTTCAGATTGTAAAGCGAGCCATTGTAGCTTTCTGGAAGTGTTTTTTTCTGCATGAGAAAAATCGACTACATAAAATAGTATTTGAAGAATAACAATTAACGACAATAACAAAACCAATCCTAATTGTTGTGATTTTGTATAATTAAAATATGATTTTATAGAATCCATCAAAACAAAATTATAAATCAAAGACAGATGTTCTTTTGGCTCTAATCAAATCTTTTAGTCGCATCCAAAAAGCCAATGTTAGATATACTCCAAACCATAAACCTACTGTTACAAAAGAAATATAAATAAAAAACATACGCACGTTATTGGCTCTCATTCCCAATTTATCTGCAAGTCGAGAAGAAACATGAAAGCCATGTTTTTCAAAAAAATATTTTAGTTGTATTACAAAAGACATAATAATTAGTATTTATACAAATTAACAAAAAAATGTTCAATTGTTTTTAAGTAATTCAGTTCCAATTGTACAATCTAAACATTTTGAATGATTACAGTATTCGTTTTTGAGTTGTAGTAAGCTTTGCGTCTCGAAAGCGTTTTTTGAGTTTATACCTAATGAAGCAAATTTTTGGACAATGCTATTGCTTTCAGGCGCTACTTCTTGTAATAGTGTAATCAAACTTTCTATAATCTCTTTATTTTGACTTTTAGCATATGCAAATTGTAACGGAACTATTGTATTGATAATTAACAAATTAATAAAAGACTTGGAAAGAGTTTTATTTTTCTTTGGACTTACTTTATCAAACAGATAATGTGTCTGCCAATAATTGGATGTCGAAACTGTGAATAGTTTATAAAATTCGGAAACCGTTGAAACATTTATAACTTTTGAAAACAAATTTTGATGTTGGTGATAAACATTAGCCAATTGTGATAATCGAATGGTTGGAAAGTTATCTGGTCGATGTTTGAAAAACTGTACAGATTCGATTTCTTTTTTCTCAAATTGATATTTGTGCATAAGATAATAGAATCTAAATTTTAAATCCTTAAAATAATTATCTTCTTTATCAACGTCTAATAATCCTAGTGAGCCATAAAGAAGCGCTTCAATGTTTTCTACCTCAAACCTCTCTTTTTTTACTATAGAAAAAGGAATACTTGTAGCTGCTTTAAAAAAAACTTCGCCATTTATATTTAGCCCAAAATTTTTGAACAAAAGGATAAATAAAACCGATTCCCAATCTTGATTACTAATTTTAACCAATTCAGAAATTGATTTTGATTTTCTCTCCAAGCGTTCAAAAAACAAACGTTCTTGCCAATTTGTTATAATAAATTCATCGAGAGTGGTAATTTGTTTTTCACAAAAAATCCATGATTTTGGTGCTACCAAAAATTGGTAATTTTCATAAATATCTTTTGAAACGTAATTTTTGAGTTCTAAAACAGGAATTGGATGATTCGCTTTATTAAAAACGTCGGTATCATGTTCCCAAACCACGTGCAAAATCACATTTTCATATGCTTTATCTTTTTCATGGTGATGTACATACCAATCGGAAGATTTTATGTGAATTTCTATATTCCCAGCCCATTTTTGTTTTCCTATAACAAGTTGAGCGTTAAAAAAATCAGGTCCTGAAAATTGAGTATATTGCCCCGAATTGACAATAATAATATCTTCTCCTGAAACTGACTTTAAGTCGGAATTAGTGAACTTTTTATATTTCCAGAGATAATGTAAAAAATCTTCTTTCAAGTTTATTCTAATTATTAATCATTCTACTTTTGGTGATGTAACAGATATAGTTTTGCACATGCTCTAGCATCTGATAATGCTTCGTGGTGAACTATTTCGATATTATTTACATCACAACAATACTTTAAATTAGCTGGTTTGTAACCTTTGGTTCGATAGATTTGACATGTACATTCCCAAATAGCTGGAATTTCTAATTCGTCATAGTACAATCCATAATATTTCATTGTTTTTTGCAAAACATTCCTATCAAAACGCTCATTATGAGCAACTATTTTTCGTCTGAATAATCGTTTTTTAATATCAGGAAACAAATCGTCAAACATTGGTTTATCAATCGTGTCAATGGGTTTTATACCATGAATCATGATGTTTCTGTACCAATACTCATTATTTGGTGGTTGTATTACCGTGTAATATTCATCG
>CAZLEU010000081.1:0-12485 GCA_964558625.1 uncultured Flavobacterium sp. | reverse complement strand
ATAAATCTAAATTCTGATACTATAAATGTACTTCAATACAATCATTTTGGGCAAACTACTGTTTCGAATGTTACTGGAAATGAAACGGGTTCTGTAAACAGTTTATTGACTACAAATGGACAAGTTAAGTATTATTTAGAAAACAATATTTTGTACGCAAAATTGATTTCAGATTCTTGCGGTAGTTCTACTTTCAATGTTAATAATTCTTGCTGGTCTTCGATGGATTCTGATGGAAATGGTGTTGACAATACCGTTCAACCTACAACTTGTAATAACCCTTTATCAAGTCCACAAATTACAGATGCAAACACTCATGTAATACAAGATTTTAATTTAGTCTACACACAACAAAGTAATGTTTTTGTACGACTAAATATTGCTACCAATTGTAATACAACACAGGCAACTGCATATTTGAATATTGATTTATTAAATAATATCATTCACATCATAAATTATTCACATTTTGGTTCAACAACATCATCTATAGTTACAAACAACAATTCTGCAAATGTATATTCAGAATCAGCAATAAACGGAAAATTAAAATTTAGCTTGATAAACAAAGTGCTTTACATTCAGCGATTATCTACAGATTGCATAGGTAGTTCATACGAAATAATAGATTCATGCTATTCTTTGGCTTCTGATGAGATGTTGGCAATTGATGATTTTGCATCTAATACAATTTCGGGAATTATTGCTTATCCAAACCCAACAACTAGTGTGTTTTTTATAAAACCAAAAGATTCAATTTCAAATTATACTTTTAGTTTTTATACATTGGACGGTAAATTTATTACTCCAACTATAAAAGAAACAAGTACAAATGAAATTCAAGTAAATCTTGATGGTTTTCCAACTGGAATTTATTTTGTAATTCTTTATGATAAGTCTAAAAACAAACATGAATTTGTAAAAATTATTAAACGTTAATTTTTAAGACAATTATTTAGCCCAGATAGCAGCGGTATCCTTTTCCTTTTTTCTTTAAAAAGGAAAAGATATAGCGTATAGCTGGAAATAGCTTCTAAAAAATAACAAACGTTGAACAATTACTAAAATTTGTTTTCTTAACTTTGCAAACGTTTTCGTAAAAACAAAACGCGATACAATTTTACAATATACATTCATACAACATACAATAATATGAAACCAGATTTATTTCAAGCTCCAGATTATTATCAATTAGACGATTTATTAACCGAAGAACATAAATTAGTACGCGATTCTGCTCGTGCATGGGTAAAAAGAGAAGTGTCTCCAATTATTGAAGACTATGCACAACGTGCTGAATTTCCTAAACAAATCATCAAAGGTTTGGGTGAAATTGGTGGTTTTGGCCCCTATATTCCAGAAGAATATGGTGGTGCTGGATTAGACCAAATTTCTTATGGATTGATTATGCAAGAAATCGAAAGAGGTGATTCTGGTGTTCGTTCAACTTCTTCAGTTCAATCTTCATTGGTGATGTATCCAATCTGGAAATTCGGGACAGAAGAACAAAGAATGAAATATTTACCAAAACTAGCAACTGGAGAATTCATGGGTTGTTTTGGATTGACTGAACCTGATTTTGGTTCAAATCCGAGTGGTATGGTAACGAATTTCAAAGATATGGGTGACCATTATTTATTGAATGGTGCCAAAATGTGGATTTCTAATGCTCCTTTTGCAGATGTAGCTGTTGTTTGGGCAAAAAATGAAGAAGGTAGAATTCACGGATTAATCGTGGAACGTGGAATGGAAGGTTTTACAACTCCAGAAACACACAACAAGTGGTCACTTCGTGCAAGTGCAACAGGTGAATTGATTTTTGATAATGTAAAAGTGCCTAAAGAAAATTTATTGCCCGGAAAATCTGGTCTTGGTGCTCCAATGATGTGTTTAGATTCTGCAAGATATGGAATCGCTTGGGGTGCAATAGGTGCAGCTATGGATTGTTACGATACTGCTTTGCGTTATGCGAAAGAAAGAATCCAATTTGACAAACCAATTGCAGGAACACAATTACAACAAAAGAAATTGGCCGAAATGATTACCGAAATCACAAAAGCACAATTATTAACATGGAGATTAGGTGTTTTAAGAAATGAGGGACTTGCCACAACAGCACAAATTTCGATGGCAAAAAGAAACAATGTGGATATGGCAATTCATATAGCTCGTGAGGCTCGTCAAATTCTTGGAGGTATGGGAATTACTGGTGAATATTCAATTATGCGTCATAGTATGAATCTAGAGTCTGTAATTACTTATGAAGGAACTCACGATATTCACTTATTGATTACTGGTGCTGATATTACTGGAATTCCTGCATTCAAATAAAAGATTAAACAATAAATAAAATTGATATAAAAAGCTTCTCATTTTCGAGAGGCTTTTTTACTTTTACTTAAAAATTTATATGATGACTATTCAAACCATCAACCAAAACATACAAGATTATAAAAATCAATTACTTACTCATTCGTTATACCAAAAAGTAAAAACCATTGACGATTTAAACTGCTTTTTAGAAAACCATATTTATGCCGTTTGGGATTTTATGTCGTTGTTAAAAGCATTGCAAAATAAATTAACTTGCACAACAACACCGTGGTTACCAATCGGGAATCCCGAAGTTCGTTATTTAATCAACGAAATTGTTGTTGCTGAAGAAACTGATTTGGCACTTGATGGTTCTCGTCAAAGTCATTTTGAAATGTATTTGGACGCTATGCAACAATGCGGCGCGAATACTATTCCTGTTATTCACTTTTTAGAAAATGTAAAAAGTACGCAAAACATCTTCGTTTCTATCAAACAAAGTGATTTACATCCAAATGTGAAAGCTTTTTTGGATTTCACTTTTCGAGTTATTGAAGAAGGAAAACCACATAAAATTGCTGCAGCATTTACTTTTGGAAGAGAAGATTTGATTCCGAGTATGTTTACCGAAATCTTAAAAAATTTTCAAACCAATTTTCCTGAAACTGATTTATCAAAATTGATTTATTATTTTGAACGCCATATCGAATTAGATGCAGACGAACATGGTCCAATGGCAATGCAAATGATTTCTGAGTTATGTGGAACTGATGAAGTTAAATGGAAAGAAGTGGAAGAAATTTCCATTCAAGCATTAGAAAAACGAATCGGACTTTGGAATGCGATTGAAGAGCAAGTAGAGCAAAAATTGGAAATGGTTTAAAAATTCACTCCATAATTTAAATTTGATTATATTTGATTTCTTCTAATTCATTTGGATTTAGGAATTAAAATAACATATTTTAAACTTTATGTCATCCCAAACAAGATTAACAAGAGCCTATCAGCAAGCCAAACGAATACAATTTACCGATTCGGATAAGTTTATTTTGTTTAGTGATTGTCATCGTGGCGATGGAAGTTTTGCGGATGATTTTGCAAATAATCGCAATATTTACATGCACGCTTTAAACCAATATTACAAAAATGGTTTTCAGTACATAGAACTTGGTGATGGAGATGAATTATGGGAAAATTTATCTTTCAAAGATATTTTGGAGGCCAATAAGAATGTTTTTTTATTACTAAAGAAATTTTATTTGGAAAATAAACTACACATGATTTATGGAAATCATGATATGGTTTACAGAAATCCTTCAATTATAAAACGAAATTTCTCCGAATATTTTGACACAACCGAAGGAAAAAAGATGCCTTTGATGCCCGATTTAAAATTTCATGAGGCCATTGTTTTAGAAAATGCTGAAACAGGTCAAGAATTGTTTTTAACACATGGACATCAAGCTGATTTTTTCAATTATGTAGGTTGGAAATTCAATCGTTTTTTTGTTAGAATTCTTTGGAAACCACTACAAGTTTGGGGAATAAAAGATCCAACAAGTCCAGCTAAAAATTATCTAGAATCTATAAAGGTAGAAAAAAGAATAAAGAAATGGATTGCTGACAATGGAAATAAAATCACAATTGTTGGACATACACATCGCCCACATTTCCCAAAACCTCAAGAGAATTTATTAAACTTTTTCAATGACGGGAGTTGTGTTCATCCAAGAAATATCACCGGAATTGAAATAGAAAATGGTAGAATCTCTTTAGTAAAATGGCTAATCGACACCAATGATGATGGTGTTCTACAAATTGTAAAAGAATATATTGAAACCCCTCAGCAATTGAGTGGGTATATGAAATAAAAAAGTAAGAATCTCTTCTCCCTTTTGTTTATTGTTCTGGTGCAATTTGTATTTCTAAACCATCAATTGCTTCTGTAATTGGAATTTGGCAACCCAATCTTGAGTTTTCTTTTACATGATAAGCTTCCCAAAGCATGGCTTCTTCATCAGGATTTCTTTCTAGTGTAATTACATCGTTTAAAACATAGCACTGGCAAGATGCACACATTGCCATTCCACCACAAACACCAACGGTTCCTTCTTCGGCTAGTTCATAAGCACGAATGAGTTCCATGATGTTCATATTCATGTCGGTTGGAGCTTGAACTTCGTGTCGTTCTCCGTTTCTATCTGTTATGTAAACTGTTACGTCTTGTGGCATTAGTCAATCGATTTTACAACTGCTTTTTCAGCTTCTTTTCTAGTTCCATCAAATCCATCAACTCCAGAAACTGTTGTGTATTTTAAAACATATTTTTTACCAGGGTTAATTCTGTTGTAAACACTTTGACACATTAAGGTTGCCTCGTGGAAACCACACAAAATCAATTTTAATTTTCCAGGATAAATATTTACGTCACCAATTGCATAAATTCCGTCAATATTGGTTTGATAGTCTAAAGCGTTATTTACTTTGATGGCATTTTTCTCTATTTCTAATCCCCAATTGGCAATAGCTCCTAATTTTGGAGTCAATCCGAAAAGTGGAATAAAATAATCGGTTTCGAAAACTTGTTGAACACCTTCGTTTTCTAAAACAATACTTTCGACATGGTCTTTTCCATTAATAGCAACAACTTCTGCTGGCGTAATCAAATTGATTTTTCCCAACTTTTTCAATTCTTGCACTTTTTCAACCGAATCTAAAGCGCCACGAAATTCGTTTCTTCTATGAACCAAAGTAACTTCGGAAGCCACATTAGAAAGAAAAATACTCCAATCTAAAGCAGAATCTCCTCCACCAGCAATTACAATTCGTTTGTCACGAAACAATTCAGGATCTTTCACAAAGTATTCTACACCCTTTTCTTCATAAAAAGAAATGTTCTCTAATTGTGGTTTTCTTGGTTCAAAAGTTCCTAAACCACCCGCAATAGCAACCGCTTTTGCATGATGCTTTGTTCCTTTATTGGTAGTGACTATAAAAGTTCCGTCTTCTAATTTATCGATGGTTTCAGCTGTTTCAGCCAAAGTGAATCCTGGTTGAAATTGTTTGATTTGTTCCATTAAATTGGTCACTAAATCACCTGCTAAAACTTCGGGATAGCCTGGTATATCAAAAATTGGTTTTTTAGGATAAAGTTCTGCAAGTTGCCCTCCTGGCTGTGGAAGAGCATCAATAATATGACATTTTAATTGTAAAAGCCCTGCTTCAAAAACGGCAAATAGTCCTGTTGGACCTGCGCCTATAATAAGTATATCAGTTTCAATCATGTTAAAGAATACAATTTGTTTTGCAAATTTACTTTGTATTAAGGCAAGTAAACGTCACAAAAGTTACAAAGGTGCAAAATTGGTAAAGTTGTAGAATTTATTATATGATAAATGTCATTTACTCTTTTAACTATTTATTATGCAATATTTTCTACAGTCTCAATTTGAGGTGCATACTTTTTAATTGTAGTTTCTACACCAGCTTTTAAAGTCATTTGATTTACACTACATCCGATACAAGCACCTTCAAAACGTACTTTTACATGTTTGTCGCCATCAATAGAAACCAATTTAATATCGCCACCATCAGAATTTAAAAAAGGTCTGATTTCTTCTAATGCTTTTTCGATATTCAAAGTCAATTCTTCGTGTGTCATAATAATTTAATGTGTCAATTTGGAAATGTATTAATCAGACAATCAATTAACTCATTATCCAATTATTTTTTAACAGCAGAACATCCTGCCATAGTTGTTATTTTGATTGCTTCTGTTGGAGCAAGATTTTCGTTCCTGTTGACTGTTTCTTGTACCACATTTCTAGCAATTTCTTCATAAACTTTTTCTAATGGAGATGCGGTTTGTAATGCTGCTGGGCGACCATAATCGCCAGCTTCACGAATGCTTTGTACCAATGGAACTTCCCCCAAAAATGGAATGCACAAATCTTCAGCTAAATTCTTAGCTCCTTCTTTTCCAAAAATATAATATTTATTGTTTGGTAACTCTTCGGGGGTGAAATACGCCATGTTTTCAATAATTCCTAAAACTGGAACATTTATCGCCTCACTTTGGAACATTGCAACCCCTTTTTTGGCATCTGCCAAAGCTACAGCTTGAGGAGTACTTACTACAACTGCACCCGTTATTGGTAAGGCTTGCATGATAGACAAGTGGATATCACCAGTTCCAGGTGGCAAATCGATTAACATAAAATCCAATTGTCCCCAATCGGCATCAAAAATCATTTGATTTAATGCTTTGGAAGCCATTGGTCCTCGCCAAATTACGGCTTGACTTGGTGATGTAAAAAATCCGATGGAAAGTAATTTGATTTCATAACTTTCGATTGGTTTCATTTTTGATTTTCCGTTTACTTCAACCGAAATTGGTTTTTCATTTTCAACATCAAACATTATAGGCATACTTGGTCCGTATATATCGGCATCAAGAACACCTACACTAAATCCCATTTTGGCTAGTGAAACGGCTAAATTAGCCGTGGTTGTAGATTTTCCAACACCTCCTTTACCAGAAGCAACAGCAATAATATTACTGATACCTGGGATTGCTTTCCCTTTTATTTCGTTGGGATTTTCTTTGGCTTCTACTTTGATATTTACTTTCACGACCGCATTTGGAGAGAATTGCTCGTGAATTAGTTTTTTTATATCGTCTTCTGCTCTTTTTTTGATGTGCATGGCCGGAGTTGAAAGCAATAAGTCAACTACAACTTCATCACCAAAAGTGATTACATTTTGAACTGCACCACTTTCTACCATATTCTTTCCTTCGCCAGCTATAGATATTGTTTCTAGAGCTTTAAGGATTTCTTTTCTATCTAGTTTCATCTTCTTCTTTACAAGTTTATGAGTTTAAAATTTTAAAAGTTGGCTGTAACTTTTATTTAAACTGAATCTGAATTGCAAAGATAGTAAGAAGTTTAAAAAATTAGAGGTTTAAGACTTTAAAGTTTTGTTATAATGAGATAGTTAGATTCTATTGACTAATTTTTTTGTGAATATTTGAAAATTTGGGATAAATTACAAATCCATTTTGGGGTTCCAAAAAAATTTTTCAAAATCTACAATTTGATTATCAACTACTTTAATTCCTTCGTTTTCAAGCAGTTGTTGCATTAAATTGGTTCCGTCAAAATGATGTTTTCCAGAAAGTAATCCTTTTCTATTAACGACTCTATGTGCTGGAACGTCTTCTATATTGTGTGATGCATTCATTGCCCAGCCCACCATTCGAGCAGAACGAGCTGTTCCTAAAGCTTTGGCAATAGCACCATAAGAAGTGACCCTTCCTTCTGGGATTTCGCGCACTATTGCATAAACTCGTTCAAAGAAATTTTCTTCCATCAAAAGTAATATTTCAAAACATTGACAAGAGTTAATAGTGCCCCAATTCCTGTAACTATTCCTAATATTTTATTCATGTTCTGCATAAAATAATCGGTTTTTGATTTCATCTTATTAAAAAAAACGACATACAAATAGAATACAGAAAAAGAACCTAAAACAACTCCTGAAACTAAACTGTAAATAGAAGCCGTTTCAAAAGTAAAAATATTGTATGAAGCTACAGTAACACTTACAAAGACGTAATAAGGAATTGGAAAAATATTAATCGCCGAAATTAACATTCCCATAAAAAAACGACTTCTTTTACTCTTAAGCCCAATAGAATCGTCGTTTTTGAGCTTGGGTTTTTTGGCAAAAAAGAAAAAATAAATTGAAAGACCTGTAAAAATAATCAATCCAATCTCCCGTAACAAAACCACAATTTCTTGATGGCTATTAATATATTGAGCAAAAAGTACTGAGATGTATGTTTGAAAAAAAACAACAATCGAAGCTCCTAAAACAAAAACCATGGCTCGCTTTCGTCCATCGGTTAAATCAACTTTAGCTGCCGTCATATTGATTAATCCTGGAGGAAGAACACCTATTACTGCTGCAATATATCCCGATAAAAGTGGAAGGATTATACTCATTATATATTGTAAAATGTATTTTGTATTTTGTAAAAACTGGATAAATACATTTTATACATATTTACATTATACAATTCAAAAAACTATTTAATTTTAAAACGAATATACGTAATTGATTTGTTAATTTCCAAATATTGTTTTTCGTAAAATGTTTGTATTTCAGTCACTTCGGCTGGCGAACCTTCATTTTTATATACATTATGGTTGGCATACAGAACTTCATGACCTTCGCCATGCAACAATCCTAAGGTATAACCATGCATGAATTCAGAATCGGTTTTTAGATTGACAACGCCGTTTGGTTTCAAAATTCTTTTATATAATTTCAAAAACTCAGAATTGGTCATTCTATGTTTGGTTCGCTTATATTTTATTTGTGGATCAGGAAATGTTATCCAAATTTCGGACACTTCACCATCGGCAAAAATGTGATTGATTAATTCTATCTGTGTTCTAACAAAGGCAACATTGTGCATTCCATCATCGACAGCCGTTTTTGCTCCGCGCCAAAATCGTGCTCCTTTTATATCAATTCCAACAAAATTTTTCTCTGGATAACGTTCAGCCAAACCAACTGAATATTCACCTTTACCACAACCAAGTTCAATAATTATTGGGTTCTCATTTTTGAAAAAATCACTATTCCATTTTCCTTTCAATGGAAAACTTTCACTTATAACTTCTTCTCTTGTTGGTTGAAAAACATTATTGAATGTTTCGTTTTCCTTAAATCTCTTTAACTTATTTTTACTTCCCACCGTTGATTTCTATTTTTCTAATGCAAAATTAAACAAATAATATGCAACACTAATAAAGTTTTCATAATGTTTAAATAACCTTAACAATACAACGATTTACTTCTTTTGCAGAAACTAATTATTTTGAAAAAAAGAAGAGTTGAAGTTGTTGTTATTTCCGATGTTCATTTAGGAACTTTTGGTTGTCATGCCAAAGAATTACTACAGTATTTAGCAACTATAAAACCAAAAATTTTAATTCTAAATGGCGACATTATTGATATTTGGCAATTTAGAAAATCTTATTTCCCACAAAGCCATCTTAAAGTTATCAAAAAAATAATTTCGCTTAGTTCAAAAGGTACAAAAGTATATTATTTAACAGGGAATCATGATGAATTGTTAAGGAAATTTACCGATTTACACATGGGAAACTTGAGTTTACTTAACAAATTAGTACTCCAATTGGATGGAAAAAAAGCATGGATTTTTCATGGTGATGTTTTTGATGCCTCGATAAATCATGCCAAATGGGTTGCGAAATTAGGTGGTTGGGGATATGATTTTCTAATTTTAACCAATCGTTTTTTGAATTGGGTTTTGGCTCAAATGAACAAAGAGCCCTATTCTCTCTCCAAAAAAATTAAAGACAATGTAAAATCTGCAGTAAAATTTATAACTAAATTTGAAAATGTTTGTACCGATTTGGCTATTGAAAATGAATACGATTATGTAATTTGCGGACATATTCACGAGCCTAAAATGGAATCTGTAGAAAACGAAAATGGTAAAACATTGTACTTGAATTCAGGTGATTGGATAGAAAATTTAACTGCACTTGAATACAATAACAAAAAATGGAAGCTTTACAAGCACGACAAAAATGAAATTACTATTGAAGAAGAGCAATTTGAATACGAAAACGAACTCGCTAAACAATTTATAACTCTAATAAAATAATTTTCAGATGAAAAAAAACATTCTTGTTGCACCTTTAAACTGGGGGCTTGGGCATGCTACTCGTTGTATTCCTATCATTAACGAGCTGGAAAATCTGGGTTTCAATCCAATCCTAGCATCAGATGGTGTTGCCCTTGCGTTGCTTAAAAAAGAGTTTCCCCATCTAATCGCTATTGAATTACCATCATACCAAATAGAATATGCTAAAAAAGGGAAAAATTTTAAATGGAAATTAATAAAAAACAGTCCAAAGACAATTAATGCCATTTTATCTGAAAAAAAAATAACCAAAGAACTAATAAAAGAACACAATATAACTGGAATCATATCCGACAATAGATTGGGTGTACGTTCAAAAAAAGTTCCATCGGTTTTTATCACGCATCAACTAACTGTTTTGTCTGGAAAAACCACATGGATTTCGAGTAAATTACACCAGTTTTTTATTTCAAAATTTAACGAATGCTGGGTTCCAGATGTAGAAGGCAAACCAAACCTTACCGGAAAATTAGGACATTTAAAAGAATCTGATTTAAAAATCAAATACATTGGTGTCTTAAGTCGATTACAGAAAAAAGAGTTGCCAATACGATATGATTTGATGGTTATTCTCTCTGGACCAGAGCCTCAAAGAACTTTTCTTGAAGAAAAATTAATTTTAGCATTAAACGATTATAAAGAAAAAGTAGTTTTTATAAAAGGGAAAGTAGAACCAAAACAGAAAAAGGAAGAAATTAACAATATTACATTCTACAATTTCATGCAAACCTCTGCATTAGAAAAAACATTTAATGAAAGTAAATTTGTACTTTGTCGTTCAGGATATACAACTGTTATGGATTTGGCAAAGCTGGAGAAAAAGGCTTTTTTCATTCCAACTCCTGGACAATTTGAACAAGAATTTTTGGCAAAAAAATACAAAAGAGAAGGCATTCTTCCAATGTCAAAACAAGATGATTTTAAGATTTCCGATATGGAAGCTATTTGGTTGTATCAAGGTTTGCCAAAATACAATTCGGATGTTGACTGGAAAAAATTATTTCTTCTTTTCGAGAGTGAATGAGAATTCTGAACCTTTTCCGTATTCGCTCTCTATATAGATTTTCTCATTATGCCCTTCAATAATATGTTTTACAATTGAAAGCCCTAAGCCTGAGCCTCCCTCACTACGAGCACCACTTTTGTCAACTCTAAAAAAACGTTCGAAAAGTCTTGGAATATGCTGTTTCTCAATTCCTTCTCCGTTGTCACGAACACGTACAATAATTTTATTTTTGACCAAATCTTCAATTGTAACTTCTGTTGTTCCATTTTCCTTTCCATACTTTATGGAATTCATAATAAGATTAGTCAATACTTGTTGAATTTTTTCTTGATCAGCAAAAACATATATTGGCTTACTGTATTTTCGATCAAACATCAAAATGATATTCTTTTTGTCTGCATTCATTTCGAGTAAATCAAAAACACTCTGGATTAACTCAACTATATTGAATTCGGAATAATCTAGATTTAAATCACCCATTTCAAGTTTAGAAATCATATCTAAATCCTCGACAATGTAGATTAATCGCTCTACACCTTTCTCGGCTCTTTGCAAATATTTTTTACGCTGTTCTTTGTCTTTTACACCATCAACCAACGTTGAAATATAACCTTGTACGGTGAAAAGAGGTGTCTTTAATTCATGAGAAACATTTCCCATAAACTCGCGACGGTATTCTTCACGAACTTTTAGATTTTCAATTTCGAGTTTTTTATCGGTGGCAAACTTTTTTACTTCTTTTGTTAAAGTTGCCATATCTGTGGTAATAGACTGGCTTCGCAAAGTGGTTGAATCAAGTAGAGATACATCATCGTATATTTTTTTTACACGGCGATAAATAAAATGTTCTACACGATATTGGAGTACAAAAAAGGAAAAAACAGCAATTGAAACTGCAAATGCTAAACAAAATTGCCATGAGAAAGTAGCAAATAGAAACAACAAACTAGCTACCAAACAAGTAGAAAAAAGTGTAATATACAAAGTAGATATTACAGCAAAAGTATATGTTTTTTTGAAGTTTAATCCCATTTGTGGAGTGTTGCGTTGTTAATAGAGCAGTGATTTAAAAAAACAAATATACTTAATAACAACATTTACTTTTTTTTTCAGTGATGAAATCTGCTATCAGAATTCTGAAAAATACTTTCTAGAGTGCGTAGTTTAAAAAATCAAACTTCAAACTTATAACCAACACCTTTGATGGTCTTGAAAAAATCTTCACCAATTTTTTCACGGAGTTTTCTTATGTGAACATCGATTGTTCTGCCTCCTACGATTACCTCGTTGCCCCAAACTTTATCGAGAATTTCTTCTCTTTTAAATACTTTTCCTGGTTTGGATGCTAATAAATGAAATAATTCGAATTCTTTTCGCGGAAGTACAATCTCTCTACCTTCCATAACAATTTTATATTCTTCACGA
>CAZLEU010000080.1:0-12856 GCA_964558625.1 uncultured Flavobacterium sp. | reverse complement strand
TTTCAGAAAACAGCACTCTTCGGTTGTCTTCATTTTGCAATTCGAACGTATCGTTTACTACAAATTTAACTTCTGTAAATTTATAGCCGGTTTCTCCAGTAATGGTGACTTGAAATAAACTGTCCTTTTTAATTTCTTTCATTTCCGTGTCATAATCCCAAGACAATGGTTTGTCGTTTCCACGAATTCCAACTTTTTTCACGTTTTTAATTTCAGATACGTCTAATGTGAAAACGACGGTTTTTTTATAGGTTTTCTGAACGCAACTTGTCATTAATAAAGAAAATACAATTGCAGTTATTATTACTATATTTTTCATGTTATGCTTTATTTTTAGTTAGTAAATAATCCATTCCAAATCGTCCAGAACCTAGGATTAAATAGAACATGGCAACCCAAAGGAATCCCATTGCAGCGAGACAATTCCACAATCCGTTTTGTATTTGTTGCATAAAAATAGCGACTAACATGGTGCAAATAATAAGGAATGAGGTTATCCTTGTTTGAAGTCCAAGCAGCAAAAATAGTCCGCCAACAGCTTCTGCGAAAGCGCCCATCCAAGCAAAAAATGCTGGAGCGATGGCAAAAATTCCACCATAACTAGCCACATCATTTGGAAACCAAAAAGCCACTTCAAATAATCCTAAATTATTATCTGCTGGCGACCAAGGCATTCCAAATTTAGATGCGCCAAAATCGAAGGCAAGTAAGTATCCACAAACGATTCGCGGAATAGTTAAAAATAAATCTTGTGACCAATGAGATAACAAAATGGGTTTTGTAATTTTAGTTAGTAGTTTCATAGTTTTTGAAATTGATGTTGATTTTTGATTATGATTAATGATTGAAACTTTAGTTTATGATTAATTTGCCGTTTCCTGACTTTTTTGAATTGGAATCAAACTTGGCTTTTCCTTTGTTGATGATGTCTCCATTGCCAGTTAGTTTTGCTGTTAATTCTTCAGAAACATTTGCGATTAAATTTCCGTTTCCGGTGCTTTTTAAATCGGCTTTTTTTGCAATCAACTTTTCAGCAATTACATCACCATTTCCGGTTTTAACAATATCTAAAACATCAATAGTTCCACTGACTTTACTTTCGCCATTTCCTGTATTTTCAAGTCTAAAATAGCGTCCAAGAACATTTTTAACATTTAAATCACTATTACCTGTATTTCTGATTACACTTGCTTCAGGCATTGTAATTTTGATTTTAAAGTTGGTATCTTCTATATACATTTGATTGTTCTTGTTTCCTTTGAACTGAATTTTTAATTCATTTTCAGAGACGTTCTCAGAGAAACTCAAAAGATTCTCAAGATTATCATCAATGGTCACCGAAATGCTCCAAGTTTTTCCTATTTCGACATCAATTTTTCCATCTAAATCTTCTAACGTTAGTTTGTCGAAGTTTTTGTAATCGTAATTTTTTGTAATGGTTTTTCCTGAACCTTTAAGTTGTCCGTTTGCAAAAGTTGAAGTTAATGTCAATACAATTGCGATAATTAGTTTTGTCATAATTTAAGTTTTAATGATTAATAATAGGGCAAAATTGCGCCATTAATCATCGTCAATCGCTTCAAATTATGATTTGAGACCAACTAAAATGATATGGGAAGTGCTGAAAATATTGACATTACAACGTTTCGATAAATTCTTTAGGAGTTTTTCCGGTATTTTTTTTGAAGGCACGGTTAAAAGTTGCTTTTGAATTAAAACCACAATCGTAAGCAATTCCTAATAAGGTTGATTTTTTGTGTTCGCCATTGATAAAACTATTTTTTACAGCCTCAACTCTATAATTATTGATGCAATCATTGAAGTTCATTTGAAAGCCTTGATTGATAGTTTTAGAAATGACAGAGGCATTAGTTTCTAGTTTTTTTGCCAAATCAGTTAGTGTCAATTCGGGATTTTGATAGAGTTTTTCTTCTTGTACTAAGGTTTGGATTTTAGACTTCCAATATTCAATTTCAGTAGTGTTAGTAGGTTCAAAAACTTCATGTTCAATATCAATTACTGTTTCTTCAGCAATATTGTTTGATGCTAAAAGGTAGGTTGGCTGATTATCTAGAACCGACAACTTGAAGGCAATTTTAGAGATAACAGCATTACTGTAACCTGTCACAGCAATATAATATAACACAACAGAAAACATGAGAAAAAACCACCAAGTGCCTTGATAAGAATCTAAAACAGGAAAAAATATACTTGCTATAGTAAATGCAAATCGGATGCAAATCATACTCAAAAACGCAAGAAGATAATTTCTAATCCACTTGAATAATAACTCATCGGCATTACTTGTGACTTGAAAAATAAGTTTTTTGTATTTGAAATAATACCTTAAACTCAAACCAAAATAAATTGTCATTGAGATAAAACCAGAATATTGATACCAAGTATCAAAATCTTTGTCTGCCTGATTTTCGTAAAAAAAGTATCCTTTAAAAATAAATTTATCATAAATCCAAAAGCTTAAGATAATTAATAGGTATAAGACACCAGGTAAAAAATGTAATAAATCTTTCTTAGAAATTTTAAATAAAGGATTTAATAAACTTTGAGTGTAAAAAAAGATAATTGGTCCTAAGAAAAATAAATGCTGAAATGGCATGTAAAACATAAAATCTCTATAGGGTTGATTGTCGTACCAACCAGCAAAGCCTAGCATCCATGGTGCAATAAATAAACTGCATAAGAATATAAAAAGACTTAACCAATAGTTTGATTTGTTTTCAGTTCGAATGGCTTTTAGTAGTAATAAAATGCTGTATATTATGCCTTGTATGAAGGAGATAAGCAAAAGAGAACTATAGGATCCAAATTGAAAAAGCATTTAAGTTTTTTTGTAAAAATAGTATTTATTTATAATTAATTGTTACACATGCAAGTAGTTTCATAACTAAATATTCTTAACTATCTTTGCAAAAAAATAGAACAAATGCCCAAAATAGGCAATATCATATTACCTGATTTTCCATTATTACTTGCGCCAATGGAAGACGTGAGTGATCCACCATTTCGTAGATTGTGCAAATTACATGGTGCCGATTTGATGTATTCAGAATTTATTTCGAGTGAAGGATTGATTCGTGATGCTATAAAGAGTCGAATGAAATTGGATATTTTTGATTATGAACGACCAGTTGGTATTCAAATTTTTGGTGGTGACGAAGAAGCCATGGCCATGTCTGCCAAAATTGTCGAAACTGTTCAGCCTGATTTGGTAGATATCAATTTTGGTTGTCCTGTAAAAAAAGTAGTTTGTAAAGGTGCTGGAGCAGGTGTTTTAAAAGACGTTGATTTAATGGTTCGTCTGACTAAAGCAGTTATCAGAAGTACCCATCTTCCTGTAACGGTAAAAACGCGTTTAGGTTGGGATGAAAATTCAATCAATATTGATGAGGTAGCAGAACGTTTGCAAGATGTTGGTGTGCAAGCTTTAACCGTTCATGCTAGAACGCGTGCACAAATGTACAAAGGACATTCTGATTGGAGTCATATTCAAAGAATTAAAGAAAATCCAAGAATTACAATGCCAATCTTTGGAAATGGCGATATTGATTCTCCTGAAAAAGCTTTAGAATATAAAAATAAATATGGTCTTGACGGAATGATGATTGGTCGTGCTGCCATTGGTTATCCATGGATTTTTAACGAAATCAAGCATTATTTTGCGACGGGTGAATATTTGGCAAAACCAACCATTGCTGATAGAGTAGAGGCAGCCAGAAATCACTTAACTTGGTCAATGGATTGGAAAGGTGAGCGTGTTGGAATTGTAGAAATGCGACGTCATTATACCAACTATTTCAAAGGAATTCCCAATTTTAAAGAACATCGTTTGAAATTAGTGACAATGGATGATGCTGAAGGTTTGTTTAAAACTTTAAATGAGATTCAAAATAGTTATGCAGATTATCAGGCAGTTTAATCCAGTAATTTTTTTGTCACTCTACTACTCGCTATAAAACTTGCAATAAAACCTAGTAAGATAATAGTTGTAAATACAATTAATACATTTTGAATACTAAAAACTACTGGATAAGCCAACGTTGGCGTGATCATAATAAATTGAAATTGTTGCTGAAGTAACACAATTATAATCCCTAATAGTAAACCAATAATTCCTCCAAAAACACTTAGTAAAGTTCCTTGTAACAAAAATATTTTGCGTAAATTTTTGACTTCTGCTCCAAGATTAAAAAGAGTTTTTAGGTTTTCTTTTTTGTCCAAAATCATCATGATTAATGCACCAATAAGGTTGAATAACGCAATGATAATTACTAAAGTAAAAATCAAATAAACCGCAATATTTTCGGTATTGAGCATTTTGTATAACGAATCATTTAGTTGTGCTCTATTTTTTACCGTTACTTTATTATCGAAGATAGATTCAAGTTCTTTTTTTATAATTTCTTCATCTGAATTTGGTTTCAATTTTAGTTCAATTGCTGAAATTTGATTGGATTTGTATTCGAGTAAATTTTGCGTTAAGTCTAAATCGGCATATACATATTTACTATCCAAGTCTTCGCTTATGGCATATATTCCAACGGGAGCAATGGTCGTTTTGTTAAAAGCTTGTTCAGGATTTTCAATGGCTCCTTTTCCAGGTCTTGGCACAAAAACTTCAAACGGATGATTGAATTCAAATAATCCTAACGATAATTTTTGTGAAATTCCATATCCAACTACTACTTGTGTAGTATTAGGTTCTAGCCAATCGCCTTGAAAAATAGTTTTTTTCACATCGTTTACTTTACTGTAAGAAGCATCAACTCCTTTAAGGTAAGTAACAATCTCCTTTCCATCAAACATAAAAAGTACTCTATCTTCTACTACTTTACTAGAAGCAACAACACCATTTATTTTCTGGAGTTTTTTATTTTGTTCAGCAGAAATATATAGTGATTTTCCAAGCGAAGGACTAACTTTTAGATCTGGATCCGAATCATTGCTAAAAGACAAACTAAAATCTTTTAATCCACTAAAGACGGATAAAACAACAAATAGAGCCATCGCACCAACTATTATTCCAAGTGACGCAATACCATTTATAATATTTATTGCATTGCTTTTGCTGGCACTTTTGAGGTAGCGTTTGGCTATGTATAAAGGGAAATTCAATTTTTAAAATTTCTTTCTACGTTCTAGTAAGTCACGATTTTCAATAGGATTCTCTTTCATTTTCAGAGCATTATCAATTTTTTCAATATAATCTAATGAATCATCGATGTAAAAAGTCAAATTTGGAACTTTGCGTAGTTGTAATTTTACACGTTGCGCCAAATCGTGTTTTATTAATGGGGTGTTACTTTTTATAGCAGCCAATGTTTCAGCAGCCTTTTCTTGCGGAAATATACTTAAATGTACAGACGCCACCGACAAATCTGTAGTTACACTTACTTTAGAAACAGAAATAACCAAATTAGAAATTCCGTTTTTTCTTATTTCACCTTGCAAGATGTCTACCAAATCTTTTTGTAGAACACCACCAATTTTTTTCTGTCTATTTGTTTCCATGTTGCAAAAATACAATTTTTAAATTATAGTATATAAATCCATAAGTTACTTAATGATAAAAATCATTAGTTGTTGCAAGTTTGAATTGTTAACTTTGCTTCAAATTAAGTTGTATGATGAGAAAAATTGAACACATAGGAATTGCTGTAAAAGATTTACAAACTTCTAATTTGGTTTTCGAAAAACTATTTGGGGTACCGGCCTATAAAGAAGAAGAAGTCATTAGCGAAGGAGTAAAAACCTCTTTTTTTATGAATGGTCCTAACAAAATAGAGTTGTTAGAAGCAACAAATCCTGATAGTCCTATTGCAAAATTTATTGAAAAAAAAGGAGAAGGAATTCATCATATTGCGTTTGATGTCGAAGACATTGAAAAAGAAGTAATCCGATTAAAAGAGGAAGGATTTGTAATTTTAAATGAAACGCCTAAGAAAGGAGCAGACAATAAACTAGTCGTTTTTTTACATCCCAAAACAACAAATGGTGTTTTGATTGAACTTTGTCAAGAAATAAAATAATTTTTTGTAAAACTAACTAATAATCAATCTTTTTGAATTTACAAATAAAAGATATTTTTGATTTTGTATATGAATACTATTAAAAAAGTTGCATCAAATTAAAAATAGTAGTAATATTGCAACCTCAATAAAGGTCCTATAGCTCATTCGGTTAGAGCAACTGACTCATAATCAGTAGGTGCTTGGTTCGATTCCAAGTGGGACCACATCAACAAAACCGCTTAGTTTATACTTGGCGGTTTTTTTATCAAATGGTTATAAATAATTACTCAAGTAAATATTTTTTTGAGATTTAAGAAAAAAAAATTTTTTTTTCCATTTGAAATTGTATTTTTGTCCCTAATTTAGAGATAATTTGAATTTAACAGAACTTTATTTTTGTTAAGTATAAAATTTATTTACTTTTACACACTATGAATAAAATAATGAGTAAGCCATATATTGCAGTTGTATTGTTTTTTGTTACGATTGCATCACAAGCTAAGCAAAGTCCGCCGCCACCGCCGCCACCTGCTCCGCCTGTTGGTTTGCCTATTGACGGGTGTATATATGTAATATTGTTTATTTCCCTGATATTTGGAATACGCAAAATATATAATTATAAAAACCTTATGACTTCAAAGTAAAATTTGAAGTCTTTTTATTTTATAAAACTAATAGTTGCTATGTAGTTTTGTAATGTATTTTCCAATTACATCAAATTCCAGATTAATTTTCGTTCCAATTTTTATAGACTTGAAATTGGTGTTTTCGAATGTATAGGGTATAATTGCTACGCTAAAAGCATTTTTTTTAGAATTTACAACTGTCAAACTAACACCATTAACTGTTATTGATCCCTTTTCAATGGTTAGATTTTTCAGTTCAGGGTTGAATTCAAAAGTAAAATACCAACTTCCGTTTGCGTTTTCAATATTTTTGCAAACTCCTATTTGATCAACATGCCCTTGAACAATATGCCCGTCTAATCTATCGCCGAGCTTCATGGCCCTTTCCAAATTAACCAAATCGCCTACTTTCCATTCGGCTAAATTGGTTTTCTGAATGGTCTCTTTAATAGCCGTGACAGTATACTCAGAATTTAAAATTGATACGACTGTCAAACAGATGCCGTTATGCGCAACACTTTGGTCAACTTTCAATTCATTTGTGATAGACGAAGTTACTGTAATATCGTAATTGTCTTCGTTTTTTTTTATTTCTTTAATTGAGCCGAGGGTTTCTATTATTCCTGTAAACATTCTTGTTTTATTTTACTAAATTTGCAACTTCAAAAATAGCAATAAATAACCTTTACAGATGATAAAAAAAGCAGAAAATATAATCGTAGGAATTTCAATTGGAGATTTAAACGGTATTGGAAGCGAAGTAGTACTCAAAACTTTTGAAGATACAAGAATGTTAGAGCTATGTACTCCAGTTATTTTTGCTAACGTGAAAACAATTTCTTTTGTTAGAAAAAGTTTTGAATCCACAGCAATGCTTCATGGTATAGATAGATTGGATCAGATAGTAGTTGGTAAAATAAATGTATTAAATGTTTGGAGAGAGGGTTTTGATATAAATTTTGGGGTTAATGATGAAACCGTTGGAAAATTTGCAATCAAGTCTTTCGTAGCTGCGACAAAAGCTTTGAAAGAAGGATTAATAGATGTTCTAGTTACAGCACCAATAAATAAATACAATATTCAATCAGAAGAATTCAAATTCCCTGGACATACAGATTATCTGGATAAAGAATTAGAAGGGAATGCATTGATGCTGATGGTTCATGATGATTTAAGAGTAGGTTTGTTGACAGATCATATTCCTGTAAATGAAGTAGCAAAGCATCTAACAGAATCACTTATTACCCAAAAAATTGAAACTATCAAAAAAACGTTGATTCAAGATTTTTGTATCAATAAACCTAAAATAGCCATTCTAGGATTAAACCCTCATGCAGGAGATAATGGCGTTATCGGAAAAGAGGAAGAAGACATTTTAAAGCCAACACTAAAAAAAATATTCGATAAAGGGACTATGGTTTTTGGTCCTTTTCCTGCCGATGGATTCTTTGGAAGTAATCAATATGAAAAGTTTGATGCAGTTGTGGCTACATATCACGATCAAGGATTAATTCCATTTAAAACATTATCTTTTGGTAAAGGTGTAAATTATACCGCAGGATTAAATAAAATTAGAACTTCTCCAGACCATGGAACAGCTTATGAAATAGCAGGTAAGAATATGGCTGATTTTAATTCGTTTAAAGAAGCTGTTTATTTGGCAATTGATATATTTCATTCAAGAAATCAACACGAAAGTATTAGTCGTAATCCAATGAAAATAAGGGAAAAGCAAGAGGAAAAAAAATATTAAATAAAAAAAATGCCTAACAGTTTTATTTATTCAATAATTTTATATCTTTGCGCTCCCATAAAGTAGGGAAAATTGATATTGAAATGAAACAATTAAACGAATTCCTAATTCCTTTTATTGGTTTAAAAATAGGAAAACATAAGTTTGAATATCAAATAAATAAGACGTTCTTTGATAATTTTGAATATGACGATTTTGAAAATTGTGATATCAAAGTTGAAGTGGTTTTAGAGAAGAAAAGTACAATGCTTGAGCTTGATTTTAAGCATAAAGGGACGGTTAATGTTCCTTGTGATTTGACAAGTGAAATGTTCGATTTGCCTATAAAAAGTAAAATCAGATTGGTTGTACAGTTTGGAGAAACATTTAATAATGATAATGAAGAATTATTGATTTTACCTCATGGTGAACATCAGATAGATATTTCTCAGTATATATATGAAATGATTGTTCTGTCAGTCCCTCTAAAACGTGTTCACCCAGGAATTAAAGATGGAACTTTAAAAACGCCAGCTTTGGAGAAACTGAAAGAACATACAATCAAAGAAAATAAAAAAGAAATAAAAGAAGAGAATATAGACCCACGTTGGGACAAACTAAAAAATCTATTAACGGATAAATAATATAGTAAAATGGCACATCCTAAGAGAAAAGTTTCCAAGACAAGAAGAGACAAGAGAAGAACACATTATAAAGCTACAGTTGCTCAAATTGCAACATGCCCTGTAACTGGTGAAGCACATTTATACCACAGAGCATACTGGCATGAAGGTAAAATGTACTACAGAGGTCAAGTTGTTATTGACAAATCTGTTGCGCTTGCTTAGTGTTTTTATATAATTACAAACATGGACTCTCACATTTGTGGGAGTTTTTTGTTGTTTATAATTTTAGCTAAATAAGCGTTTAAAAAATTATTTTATATAAATTTTTTTTGTAATTTCCACCACTTATAGCAAAACAATTTTTTTGCTACGGATCTAATTTAAACTTATGAATACTATTACATCTGCAATTACCGCTGTTGGTGCGTATGTTCCCGATTTTGTTCTTTCTAATTCAGTTTTAGAAACAATGGTAGATACAAATGATGAATGGATTACGACTAGGACTGGTATTAAAGAAAGAAGAATATTAAAAGGAGATAAGTTGGGAACCTCTTTTTTAGCAATAAAAGCGGCTCAAAATCTTATCGATAAAAAAGGACTTAATCCAAAAGAAATAGATTTGGTTATTGTAGCAACCGCTACACCAGATATGCCAGTAGCTTCAACAGCAGTATATGTTGCGACACAAATTGGAGCGGTTAATGCATTTGCTTATGATTTGCAAGCTGCATGCTCAAGCTTTTTATACGGTATGTCAACAGCTTCTGCCTATATTCAGTCTGGAAGATATAAAAAAGTATTATTGATTGGTGCAGATAAAATGTCATCAATAATCGATTATACAGATAGAGCAACATGCATTATTTTTGGCGACGGAGCAGGAGCAGTTCTGTTTGAACCCAATACGGAAGGGCTTGGTTTACAAGACGAATTTTTAAGAAGTGATGGCATAGGTCGCGAATATTTAAAAATTGATGCAGGTGGTTCTATTCTTCCCGCTTCTAAAGAAACAGTTGAAAATAGTCAGCATTACGTTTTTCAAGATGGTAAAACGGTATTTAAGTATGCGGTTACTGGAATGGCGGATGTTAGTGCAAAAATTATGGAACGCAATAATCTTACAAAAAATAATGTTGATTGGTTAATTGCACATCAAGCCAATAGAAGAATTATAGATGCTACTGCTAGCAGAATGGAATTAGACGAAAGTAAAGTTCTAGTAAATATTGAAAAATACGGGAACACAACTTCGGCTACATTACCATTATTATTAAGTGATTTTGAAAGTAAATTCAAAAAAGGAGATAATCTAATATTTGCTGCATTTGGTGGAGGATTCACTTGGGGTTCTATCTACCTTAAATGGGCTTATTAAAACACAAACAAACTAAAACTAAAAACAAATAATTATGGATTTAAAAGAAATTCAAAACCTAATCAAATTTGTATCAAACACTGGTGTTGCCGAAGTAAAACTTGAAATGGACGATGTGAAAATCACCATAAGAACTACTTTAGAAGGGAATTCCCATGATATTACTTATGTTCAACAAGCGCCAATGCAACAGGCATTACCACAATCTGTAGCACCAGCAGCTATTGCACCAGTGGCTTCAACACCAGTAGCTTCAGACGATAATGCTAAATATGTAACTATAAAATCTCCAATTATTGGTACTTTTTATAGAAAGCCTGCGCCAGATAAACCTATGTTTGTAGAAGTTGGAAGTACAATAGCAAAAGGGGATGTTCTATGCGTAATTGAAGCAATGAAATTGTTCAACGAAATTGAATCTGAAGTTTCTGGAAAAATTGTAAAAATTCTAGTTGATGATTCATCTCCAGTTGAATTTGATCAACCATTATTTTTAGTAGATCCATCATAATTATTTTGAAATTCCAATAATCAAAATACAAATTCCAATATTGGATTTTGGGATTTGGGATTTGTAATTTTAAAATTTTAATTTATGTTTAAAAAAATACTTATTGCCAATAGAGGTGAAATTGCACTTCGTATTATAAGAACCTGTCGAGAAATGGGAATTAAGACGGTTGCAGTTTACTCTACAGCTGATGCGGAAAGTCTTCACGTTAAGTTCGCCGATGAAGCCGTTTGTATAGGTCCTCCGCCGAGTAATCTTTCTTACTTAAAAATGTCAAATATCATTGCAGCTGCAGAAATCACAAATGCAGATGCAATTCATCCTGGATATGGTTTTCTTTCTGAAAACGCTAAATTCTCAAAAATTTGTCAGGAACATGGAATTAAATTTATTGGCGCTTCACCCGAAATGATCGATAGAATGGGAGACAAGGCTTCAGCCAAATCAACTATGATTGAAGCAGGTGTACCATGTGTTCCAGGTTCTGAAGGGATTTTAGAAAATTTTGAACAAGCCAAAAAAGTTGCAAAAGAAATTGGTTATCCTGTGATGATGAAAGCTACTGCAGGTGGTGGGGGAAAAGGAATGAGGGCTATTTGGAAAGAAGAAGAGCTTGAAAAAGCATGGGAAAGTGCCCGACAAGAAGCAGCTGCTGCCTTTGGAAATGATGGGATGTACATGGAAAAATTGATTGAAGAACCAAGACATATAGAAATTCAGGTAGTTGGAGATGCTTACGGAAAAGCATGTCACCTTTCTGAAAGAGATTGTTCGGTTCAACGTCGTCATCAAAAATTGACTGAAGAAACGCCTTCTCCATTTATGACAGAAGATTTACGTGAAAAAATGGGTGAAGCTGCAGTAAAAGCTGCCGAATATATTAAATACGAGGGTGCTGGAACGGTTGAATTTTTAGTTGATAAGCATAGAAATTTCTATTTTATGGAAATGAATACTAGAATTCAAGTAGAACATCCAATTACGGAACAAGTTATTGATTATGATTTAATTCGTGAGCAGATTATGGTAGCAGCAGGAATCCCAATTTCTGGTAAAAATTATTTTCCAAACCTTCATGCAATTGAATGTCGAATAAATGCTGAAGATCCTTATAATGATTTTAGACCATCTCCAGGAAAAATCACAACACTTCATGCTCCAGGTGGTCATGGAGTTCGTTTAGACACTCACGTTTACGCTGGTTATACAATCCCGCCTAATTATGACTCAATGATTGCAAAGTTGATTACCACTGCTCAAACAAGAGAAGAAGCTATCAATAAGATGAAAAGAGCCTTAGATGAATTTGTAATTGAAGGTATTAAAACAACAATTCCTTTTCACAGACAATTAATGGATGAACCAGACTATGTCTCTGGAAATTACACCACTAAGTTTATGGAATCTTTTGTAATGAAAGACCCAGAATAAAATAAAAAACCTCACTAAAAGTGAGGTTTTTTATTCAAATTTTTTTAACTCAAACTTTTCTCCATCAAAAACGCCATAAGTATAATACCCTATCCAATCACCTAGATTAACATATTCGGAGTCTTTACCTATATTTAAAATCATTGGTAAATGCCGATGACCAAAAACTAGGTAATTATAATGTTTTGTTTCAAGTTTCTTTTTTGAATATAAAATTAACCATTCGTTATCTTCACCCAGAAACTTTACATCTTCCACACCAGAAATTAATTTGTTTTTTACAGAAAGATATTGAGCTAATTTCATGCCGATATCGGGATGTAACCATCTATAAAGCCATTTTGAAAAAGGATGTACAAATACTTTTTTCATTCGTTTGTATCCTTTATCACCAGGTCCTTTTCCGTCACCATGTCCAATTAGAAATGTCTTGTTGTTAAATGTAAATTCTTTGTTTTCATGGTAAACAGGAATGTTTAATTCTTTTTCAAAATAATCATTCATCCATAAATCGTGATTTCCA
>CAZLEU010000079.1:0-12922 GCA_964558625.1 uncultured Flavobacterium sp. | reverse complement strand
AAGAAAAATCAAAAGACATTCCAGGAGCTGTATTAGAGTTTTTTCAACCACCTGCTGTTCCTGGTTATGGTGCTGCGGGCGGATTTGAATTACGTTTACTTGACAAAGCAGGTTCTGGCGATTATAAGAAAATGGAATCTATAAGTAATGATTTCGTAAAAGAACTCAACAAACGACCTGAACTATCCTCAGTTTTTACGTTCTATAGTGCAAGCTTTCCGCAATATATGTTGCATATTGATAACGATATTGCACAACAAAAAGGCGTTACAATCGAGAATGCTACCAATACACTATCGACACTTATCGGAAGTAATTACGAAATTAGCTTCATCAAATACGGTCGTCAGTATAAAGTTATGGTGCAAGCTTCGCCAGAATACCGTGCACTTCCCGAAGATGTTATGAAGCTATATGTAAAAAATGATCGCGATGAAATGGTTCCTTTTTCCGCCTTCATGCGAATGGATAAAGTATACGGACTATCCGAAATTACGAGACAAAATATGTATACTGCATCTGAAATTAGCGGACAAGCTGCCGCAGGATATAGTAGTGGTGAAGCCATTAAAGCAATTCAAGAAGTGGCAGAAAAGACCTTACCAAGAGGCTACGGTATCGATTGGGCTGGAATCTCTAAAGATGAGGTTGGTAGAGGAAACGAAGCCATGTATATTTTCCTTATTTGTCTTGGATTCGTGTACCTTATTTTAGCAGCACAATACGAAAGTTTCATTTTACCTTTAATCGTTATTTTATCACTAGTAGCAGGTATTTTTGGCGCCTTTCTATTCCTAAAACTTTTTGGTTTAGAAAACAATATCTATGCCCAAGTAGCCATGGTTATGCTTATCGGATTATTGGGGAAAAATGCCGTGTTAATTGTTGAATTTGCCGTTCAGCGACATCGAGCAGGTGATTCGGTATTCAAAGCGGCCATCGAAGGTTCCTCTCTTAGATTCCGTCCTATCTTGATGACCTCTTTTGCATTTATTGCAGGCCTAATACCTTTGGTTTTTGCATCGGGTCCAGGAAAAGTAGGAAACCGAACTATCGGTTCGGCTGCAGCAGGAGGAATGCTCATCGGAACTATCTTTGGAGTACTATTAATACCCGGATTGTACTATATTTTTGGTAGAATTTCAGAAAGAATCAAGTTTGTTAGAAACGAAGAAGAAAATCCATTAACCGAAGAAATCGATCACAATGTATAAATATAAGCTAACAAAAATCGTTATCCCGCTAGGCTTTTGCTTAGCGGTACTAAGTTGTAAAGCACCAGCTATTGCTCCAACCGAAGCAAATACTGCTGCTATTCCTAATTTTTACGATACCAATCAAGACACAACCAATGTTGCAAATGCTAAGTGGAAAGATTTTTTCAAAGATCAGAACTTAGTCGATTTAATAGATATTGCACTCAAAAATAACCAAGAGCTACTGATTACCTTGCAAGAAATAGAAATGGCAAGGAATGATATTCGCATCAGAAAAGGAGCTTTCTTGCCTTCAGTAAAGCTTGGTGCAGGTGCTGGAATAGAAAAAGTAGGACGTTATACCAGTCAAGGAGCAGGAGATGCCTCTACCGAAATTATGCCTGAGACTGAAATGCCCGACCCGCTTGGTGATTTTAAAATTGCCGCTTATGCTAATTGGGAAGTCGATATTTGGAAAAAGCTGCGCAATTCGAAAAAAGCTGCGGTAAGTCGTTATTTAGCAACTGTAGAAGGTAAAAACTTTGTAATGACCAATCTTATTGCTGAGGTAGCCGATTCGTATTACGAATTAGAAGGATTAGACAGTCAACTCGAAATAGTTAGACAAAATATTGAGTTGCAAAAAAATGCTTTAGAAATTGTTAAGGTTCAAAAAGAAGCAGCAAGAGCAACCGAATTAGCAGTTCAAAAATTTCAAGCAGAAGTGTTGTCTTCTCAAAACAGAGAATACGAAATACTACAAAGCATCAAAGAAGTCGAAAACAAAATCAATTTTCTGTTAGGTCGTTATCCACAAGAAATCAAACGAAGTAAAACCGATTTCTTGACCTTAAAACCAGAAATGGTAAATGCCGGAATTCCATCCCAATTGTTAGCCAATCGTCCCGATGTTAAACAAGCAGAATTAGAACTTGTAGCCGCAAAATTAGATGTAAAAGTAGCCAGAGCTGAGTTTTATCCTTCATTGGATATTTCCGCAAGTATAGGTTTAAACGCTTTTAATCCAACGTATCTAGTTACCTTACCAGAATCATTACTATACTCATTAGCAGGAGATATTGCTGGACCACTAATCAACAGAAATGCAATCAAAGCCGAGTTCAATAATGCCAATGCTAGACAACTTCAAGCTTTATACAATTATGATAGAACCATCTTAAATGCGTATTTGGAAGTAGCAACCCAAATGTCAAAGATCAATAATTTGCAAAAAAGCTATGAGCTAAAATCTAAACAAGTTGATGCTTTAAATAAGTCAATTGATATTTCTAATGATTTATTCAAATCAGCTCGTGTTGATTATTTCGAAGTATTAATGACACAACGTGATGCTTTAGAAACAAAACTTGAATTAGTTGAAACCAAAAAAGAACAGTTAAATGCAGTTGTACATGTGTACCGAAACCTAGGTGGTGGTTGGAAATAAAAATGTTGTTTTTTGGAATATAAGCCAGTCTTTATGACTGGTTTTTTTATTTTAATTAAAAATCAATTACTATTTAGTAAAAAGAATAGGGTATAATATCCAAAACTATTTTTTTATATTTGTAATAGTTAACTAATCTAACCAATAACTTAACAACTATGAAAAAAGAAAAAATACTATTTTGGACAGCTACAACGCTTATCGCTTTATTTGAAGGCGTAATGCCAGCGTTGACTTCGCAAACAGAATTGGCAAAAGAAGGAATCAGACATTTAGGATATCCTGAATATTTTGGAAACGCATTGGTGGTCTTCAAAATTTTAGGTGTATTGATATTAGTTATTCCACAAGTTCCCAAACGACTAAAAGAATGGGCTTATGCAGGTTTTACTTTCGATTTTCTTTTTGCAGCCATAAGCCACGGAGCTGTAGATGGCATAAACGGACAAACATTTTTCCCTTTAGTTGTATTAGGAGTTTTAGCGGTTTCTTATGTTTATTATCATAAGTTGAATGATGGCAAGAATTAATAATTCATGTCGGTTTTAGCCTAACTATACTTTCTCTAAAACATTTGATAAACTAAATCTAACAAAAAGCAAAATAGACGTTTATGAACCCAGTTGTACATTTTGAACTTCCTTACACCGATGCACAAAGAATCACCAAATTTTACCAAGCAACCTTTGGATGGAAAATCACCAACTTAGGAGCACAGTCTGGCAATTACATTTTAGCACAAACAGCTAGTAAAGATGCCAAACCAGGATTTCCTGCTGGCACAATAGACGGAGGCTTTTTTCCCGTAAAACCCGACTGGCCAAGCCAACATCCATCTATTGTGATAGGTGTCCAAAATATTGAGGAAACAATAACCGCAATCAACCAAAATGGTGGTACCGTTTTAGGCGAACCCATTGCAATTCCTAATTTTGGCAGCTATGTATCGTTTCTTGACACCGAAGGAAATAGAAACAGCATAATACAACCACAAGGAATGTAAAGAAGGTAGCAATCCCAAATCCTCAATCTCAAATCCTCAATCTCAAATCTCAAATCTCAAATCCCAAATCTCAAATCCCAAATCCTCATTCCTCATTCCCAAATCTCAAAGCCAAGCACCGTTAGTACTGCAATTCTTGTTTTTGCGTAAATAAATCTTACAAGAAATGTGGTTTGTAATTGTTTTTTAATAACTTTGAGGGATTAAGGTATTTTTACATATTTTTTATTGTACTAATGTTTATGTGTAAAAGGAAAAAAAATAGTTATTTGATAAACAAATTTTGCGCTTTAGATTAATAAATTTAAATGATAAAGAGAGAAACAATATTTATAAGTCATGCAACCCCAGAAGACAATGATTTTTCAATTTGGATTGCTTCAAGGTTAGAAATGATGGGGTATCGAGTATGGCTTGATAAAAAAGGACTTTTAGGTGGTGAAAGATTTTGGTCAACAATTCAGAAAGCAATTCAATCATCTGCAAAAGTCTTGTTTATATATTCAAAAAATATTGTGACAGAAGAGGGCATTCTAAAACTAGGTATTGAAAACGAAATTGAATATGCTAAAAGTATCGCAAGTGAAAACAAAATAAGAGATTTTATTATTCCTTTACATATTGATTCTTCTCCTTATAATCTTGCTATAGGTTTACCAAATATAAATCAAATATCATTTGAAAAAAATTGGGCTGAAGGACTTAAAATTTTGAAAAAGAAATTAGAAAAAGATAATGTACCACAAACATTTAGCGATGAAGATTCAATAATGTCTGAATGGTATGAAAATGAATATATTTCAAACTGTTCAATCGTTTCAACAAATGAATTATTTTATACATCTTGGTGGACAATAGATGAAATACCTGATAAATTCTACATGTATCAGTTTACAAACTTAGAGCAAGCGAGAAAGGTAAGAGATGCAAATCCAAATATTCCAACAAGTTTGTTATCAAATGTTTTATCAACATTTGATAACAATATTAATTTAATAGTAAACAGAGAAAATGAAACAATAGAAGTAATACCTCAAAAAATTTATACTTTTACATTGAATGAATTACTATTTGGATTTGTCTCGGAAGAATTCCCAAAACATAGAGATATTGAAAATCATTTTAAAAGACTGCTATACAAAGTTATAACTGACTATTTTTGGCATAAAGGATTACGTAAATATGAAATGTCAAACAAAAAAATAGCATTTTATTTACCAAAGTATAGTAATTTAGAGAAAATATCTTTCACCTATCCATACAGTAAAAAGAAGAAATTGAAATCGATTGTTGGTAAATTTGAGAATATTGGTTCATGGCATTATGCAATCTCTTTACAGACAATTACTTTTCCATTTATTGGTTTTTCTTTAAAGTCACATATTATTTTTACTCATGATGGTTTTAAAATAATTAATGATGAAAAAAAACAACATTCGTATAGAAGAAAAAAAGGAAAGAGATTTTTTAATGAAGAATGGAGAGATTTACAGCTTGCATTTATTCAAAGACTTAAAACGCAAGATGAAATAAAAGTTAAAATTTCAAATGATGATAAAGAATTAAAGATGAAAGAATGGCCAGAAATGTTTTGGAGCGAAGTCGGTTACATAGACCCAAGCAGTAAAATGGATTTAGATAAAATTGAAGATTATCAAGAAAATGAACTAGAAGAAAATGATTGAACCATCACTAAAATATATCGCTGAACCTCTTCTTACTTTTGGTAATGGACAAACTGCAATCGATCCTAGAGATGGATTGATGCTTTTTGGACCATTTGATCAAATGAAAGTAAAAGGAGTTAAAAATACCGGAGTAATTGGTCCTAAAAACTTACGGGATAAAATGATTAATTATTTAAACAAAATTCATTCTCCAATCACAAATTCAGATAGAAATATTGCTAGACCAAACTTTCCTGGTCTAGAGGCGGTATTTGGAATATCAATTAATTTTGAAAATATAATTCAATTAGATGTTGAAGAAAATAAAATCTCTGAATACAAAAAATATGTAGATTCTCATCAAAGAGTTCACAACTGGGTAAATCTTTATGTTGAAAAGTTAACAAAATATTCTAAAGAACAAGAAATGCCAGTTGATGTTTGGTTTATAGTAATACCAGAAGTAATATTTAAGTTTGGTAGACCAAACTCTAGGATACCTAAATCAGAGGAAAATATTAAAGTTGGTTTGAAAAAACAAGATAGAAATTCAAATCAATTTGATATGTTTTTTCAAGAAGAAAATGATTTGTTGAGGGAAGCATATGAATTTGAAGTTAATTTTCATAATCAATTAAAAGCAAAAGTACTTTCTGATAGAATAGTAACACAAATAATTCGAGAAAGTAAAATTGCTTATGAAGATTTTATGGATGAAAAGCAGATTGAACAAGAAAGAAAATTTGATAGTTCTAAAGCTTGGAATATATCCAATACTCTTTATTATAAACTTGGTGGATTACCTTGGAAACTTGGTGATGTTAGAGAAGGGGTTTGTTATTTAGGTTTAGTTTATAAAAAAACAGAATCAGATTTAAAAAACAAAAATGCTTGTTGTGCTGCTCAAATGTTTTTAGACTCAGGCGATGGTATGGTATTTCGCGGGAATGTTGGTCCATGGTGGAATCCAAGAACAGGAGAATTTCATCTTTCAGAACAAGATGCTTTTGAAATTGTTTCTCAATCTTTAGAAGCTTACTACTCTAGGTTTAATAATTATCCCGATGAAATATTTATTCATGCAAAAACATTTTTTGATGATAATGAATGGTCTGGTTTTGAAAATGCAGTTTTAGGTAAATCAAAAATTATTGGAATCAGAATTAGAGAGGATAATAATTTTAAACTTTACAGATATTCTCAATATTGTGTTCCAAGAGGTACATTATTACAGTATGATTCGTCAAAAGCATTTCTTTGGACAAAAGGATTTATTCCACGATTTAAAACACAAATGGGACTTGAAACACCGAATCCGATAAATGTGACAATAACCAGAGGAAATGCAGATATAGAAATTGTCTGTAAAGATATTTTAGGCCTTTCAAAACTAAATTATAACGCTTGTATTTATGGAGATGGAGTTCCTGTAACTTTAAAATTTGCTGACTCAATCGGAGAAATTCTTACAGCTGGAAAAGACATCAAAACTGCTGTTCTTCCATTTAAACATTATATATAATCTAAATTCGATATTCTGTAAAAAAAATGATAGCCTAGATTTGTAATCGATACCCACAATAAATAGTACTTGCCAACCAACATGAAAGAAACCAACTTTATCATCAACAGAAGCCTTACCGATAATGCTCCTCGAGAGCTAATAATCAACAAAGACTTTCTTATGTTTGAAGATAAAGACTTTGTCAATGATACGTTTACAACCTTTGGCAAAGACCAAATTGCAGCCTATCGTTTTGGGGTAAAATGGATGCGTTTCTATTTTGTCTTTGCACGTGAGTATTGTATTGAAGTCAAGAATACCCAAAATGAAAGCATCAAAATCAATTTCAAAACCTACTTTGGTCGCAAAAAGAACGAATACCACGAACTCTGCAATGCAATCTTAACCTCTTTATGGCAAAACTATTTTAAAGATATAGAACTCAATTGTATCCAAAAGCATGAAAAAGGCGAGGAGTTTGCTATTGGAGAAGTAACCTTTTTGCCAGAAGGCATCATTATCCAAACCAATTCTTCTATCAAACTAAAAAACGCCCTAATACCGTGGGAAAAAGTCAGAACCCAAAACTACGCAACCTATTTCGCTATTTATGCAGTAGATAATGCCGCTACAACAAACCGAGGCTACAGTTACCTAACCGACTGGAACACTTCGGTCTTGCAAAATGTAATTACAGCAATATTGCAAAGTAAGAAAGTAGAAGATTAATCCTTTCGCTGGTAATATTGCTACATAAATTCAAACGAATGAATAAATTACTAAACAGCATTTTTTTCTTCTTATTAAATAATCGGGCTAACTTTTATTTCTTTTTCAAATAGAATGTGTAGCTTTGTCTAAAACAATTAGTAAAGATGTAACCCTTAACAACATAAAGCAAGACTAATTGACCATATTGACGGTTAAAATCAATAGCGATAATTTCTAAAATAGGATTGTATGAAGAAAACAATTATAATCATTTTGACACTTGTAGCAACATTTTGTCTCGGTTTCACTTTTAAATCAGTAACAACAAAAAACAACAATAATATGAAAAGAGTAACAGGAATTGGCGGCGTTTTTTTTAAATCCAAAAACCCAAAAGCAGCAACAGAATGGTATCAAAAACACCTAGGACTAGACACCAACCCCTATGGAGCCACATTCGAATGGTATGAAAGTGCAAACAGTACAAAAAAAGCCCAAACACAATGGACCCCTTTTCCAGAAGACTCAAAATACTTTGAAAAGGATTTTATGATCAATTACCGTGTAGAAAACCTAGAAGCACTGGTAGAAGAGCTCAAAAAAGAAGGCGTAACCATAGTTGACCAAATAGAAACATACGACTATGGCAAATTCGTACACATTCTTGATGGAGAAGGCAACAAAGTACAACTATGGGAAGCAATAGACTAACCAAGGCAGTTGCAATATAGAGTTAAAAATAAAAAGTATATAGCACAACCTACTCGTAGAGAAGTAGCAAAACGTTATGCAGCATAGTAACCAAGAAATATAAATTCAACAAAGTCTGATAAAACATGAAAAAAACAGTTTTACTTGCATTTCTACAATTCGCCCAAATCACAATGATAGGGCAGACGGTTAATTATTCTGCATCAACCAGTGCAATAATCAACCCAGAAAGAGGCTTACAGAAATATTCTATAACCGCTTCAAATTACGCAACAACAGTTGGGGCCAACAACCTTTCGGTTGCAACCCTAAACGGATGGAAGAATAGTCCAGATAAAGTAACAATTGTTTACCGATATTTCATGTTAGACGCGTTTATGAATTCTAACATCAACACAATTTACTTAAACAATTTGCAAACCGACTTTAACAATATAAGAGCAGCAGGTTTTAAAGTTATTGCCAGATTTGCCTATTCAGACCAACAAGGAACACTTGCACAACAACCATCAAAGACACAAATACTTGCACATATTTCGCAACTATCCCCATTACTAAACAATAACAAAGATGTTATTTTTTCACTTCAAGCAGGTTTCATAGGTACATGGGGAGAATGGTATTATACAAATTCAACCGAGTTTGGAACAGAAGGCGTAATATCACCAACACAATGGGCTAATAGAAAAGAAGTAATAGACGCTATGCTAGCCAATGCTCCTAGTGAAATCCCAATTCAGGTAAGATATGTTGGAATAAAGCAAATGATGTACGGCACCACTCAGTTAACAGAAACAACTGCATATCAAGAAACACCCAATGCAAGAATAGGATTTTACAACGATGCTTTTCTAAATAATTATGGCGATATGGGAACCTACAATACTGATAGCGAATGCACCAATCCAGTAGGAACTCCAGATTACAATTATTTAGCCAATGAAACCAACTACCTACCCATGACAGGAGAAACAAACGGTTTAAACACCTGTGATAATGGCTATAGAACCACAGGCGAAAATGCAATTTATGAAATGGGACTAACCCATTGGACTACGCTAAATAGAGATTACCATCCAGACTTTTGGAATCAAATTACAGCAAATCAATACGATCAAATACTCAAAAACATAGGGTACAGATTTAGTCTAAATTCTTCAACCATAACAACAAATGGCTCCAACTTCGATTTAAACCTAACAATCACAAACGTTGGTTACGCAAGACCTTTTAAACAACGAAATGTTTATTTGGTAATGAAAAACACCTCGACAAATACAATAACGACCTATTTGGTAAATACAGACATTAGAACATGGGAAAACCAAGTTTCCATTACACAAAATTTCAACCCAGGATTAACAGGTACTTTTCAATTATATCTTTGGATGCCCGATAAAGCACCCGCACTGGTTTCAAACCCAAATTACAGTATTCAATTTGCCAATACTAATGTATGGGAAGCTACAACAGGTTACAATAATTTGCAACAAACAGTAACCTTGAATACACTAGAAATAGAAGGTTTTTCTATCCAAAAGAAATTTTCAATATACCCCAATCCTTCATCAGACGTTATAAATATTCAAACAGATGATACAGAATTAAAAGAAATTGAAATATACAATTCATTAGGACAATTAATCAAAACAGCAAAAGTCTCCAATAATGACAAATTGGATATTTCGAGATTACCGAATGGTATATTGTATATTCGTCAAAAAAACAAAAAAGCGGACTCTATAAAGTTTATCAAAATAGAGTAGAGTAATTGGCGACACAAACGCAAATAGCAACAAAACAAAATAGGAATCAAAGCATATGAACAAAGAATTAGTTGTAACAAAAAGCATTGAAATAAACGCTACTAAAGGCAAAATATGGGATGCTTTAACAAATCCCGAGATGATAAAGACATATCTTTTTGGAACAGAAACCATTTCCGACTGGCAAAAAGGAAGCGAAATTATTTTTCAAGGAGAATACCAAGGGCATCAATACAAAGACAAAGGAGTAATTACAGCTATTAAGAGTAACGAACTATTGCAATATACCTATTGGAGTGGTTTTTCAGGACTAGAAGACAAACCAGAAAATTATTCTTTAATCACTTATGCAATAAACAGTTTAAATGGAAAAACAACATTGACATTTACCCAACAAGGATACCCAAACGAACAAGCACAACAGCATTCAAGTACAGCTTGGGCAACCATTTTGCAACAAATAAAAAAAATAGTAGAATAAAGTGTGTTGGTAGTAGAAAAACAGAAAACCAACCACTTTTGTCAACAACAGAAGACAGTATCACCAAAACTACTCCAAGAGAGCCAATCTTCTAATAAAGACGGTCTTACTTTCCAATACAAAAGTTAGCAAAGATGTTTCCAAGCAATTCATCATTGGTCACTTCGCCAGTAATTTCGCCAAAATAATAAAGCGCTTGTTTAATGTCAATCGCCATCAAGTCAGATGAAAGATTAGACTGTATGCCAAACTGCACTTTCTGTATTTCTTCCAACGCCTTCAACAACGAATCATAATGGCGTGTATTTGTCACGATAGTCTCGTTATTGCGTAACGCACCAGTGTTTACAAAAGAAAGCAAACTGTTTTTAAGTTCGTCAATACCTGTTTTATTTTTAGCACTTAAGAATTGTATAGTGTCAATTGCTTGTTGTATACTACTTTTATCTTCCGTAGAAAGTAAATCTGCCTTATTAATTAGAACTACAATAGGTTTTAAAGGAAATTTGTTCTTGATTTTCTCAAACTCAATTTGTACCGACTCTAAACTTCCAGTTTCCATCATCCAGCTACCATCCAAAATATACAAAACCACCTGCGCTTGCTCAATCTTCTCAAAAGTCTTCTTAATTCCGATACTTTCTACGACATCCTTAGTCTCACGAATACCAGCTGTGTCAATGAATCTAAATCCAATTCCGTTTATAACCAATTCATCTTCAATAGTATCACGCGTTGTACCCGCAATATCCGAAACAATAGCGCGTTCCTCGTTCAGCAATGCATTCAGCAAAGTCGATTTACCAACATTAGGTTCTCCAACAATCGCCACCGGAATCCCATTTTTAATCACATTTCCAACCGCAAACGAGTCGATAAGGCGTTTTAGTACAAATTCAATACGGTTTAAAAGTGCTACAAATTGAGTTCTATCAGCAAATTCAACATCTTCTTCGGCAAAGTCCAATTCGAGTTCAATTAGTGAGGCAAAGTTGAGTAATTCTGCTCGCAATTGGGCTATTTCGTTGCTAAAACCACCACGCATTTGCTGCATGGCAATTTGATGAGAAGCTTCATTATCACTCGAAATTAAATCGGCAACTGCCTCCGCCTGCGATAAATCCATCTTCCCGTTCAAAAAAGAACGCAAGGTAAATTCTCCTGCCTGCGCCATTTTGCAACCCTTACGAAGCAATAATTGAATAATCTGCTGCTGTATAAAAGTAGAACCGTGACATGAAATCTCAATAACATCTTCACCCGTATATGAATTGGGCCCTTTAAAAATAGAAAGCAAAACCTGATCATACACTTTTCCTTCCTCCACAATATGCCCAAGATGAATAGTATGTGTTTTCTGCTTAGTAATATCCTTACCCGAAACCGATTGAAAAACCTGAGAAGCTATAACCAAAGCCTTTTCTCCCGAGATTCTAATAACAGCAATAGCACCAGCACCAGATGGGGAAGCCAAAGCAACAATCGTTTCGTGTGAAATCATAATCCTAATTTTTGGCAAAGATACTAATTTACGAAAGAATTTATTCCACTCAAGTTTTACCAATCTTTTGCCAACTTATTAACTAAGTAATTTTAAATTTATGCTAATCTGTGTAATTAGTGTTAAACTTCCAATCCCATGTTAAATTAGTGTAAATATGATGGTTATCATGTTTTTTTGAGGTATAATGGACTAACTTTATACAAGTAAACCAATACTTAAATACCATGAAAAAGATTCTGTTTCCAACCGATTTTTCTACAATAGCCAACAACGCTTTTGTACATGCATTAGAACTGGCAAAAATTGTTAATGGCGAAGTAATACTACTTCACACATTCGAATTGCCAATTGTAGACAATCAATTTTTTCCAGAGAACTACCAAACGCTTTTTGATACCCTAGAACTCTCCAAGTTCGAAAAATTCAAAGATGAACTACCCGCATTGAGAGCCATTGCCGAAGAAAGAAACCTAGGACATATAAAACTATCACATAGATTAATGGATGGTGGATTGATATACAACATCAAAGAATGCATCAAAACCGATGCAATCGATTTTGTAGTCATGGGAACATCTGGAGCAAGTGGTTGGAAAGAAATGTTCATAGGAACCAACACAGGCGAAGTTATCACTTCAATAGGTGTTCCAGTACTAAGCGTTCCATTAGAAGCAAAATTTACTAAAATAGAAACAATTGGTTTCACCACAAGATTCAGAGAAAAAGACAGACAAGCATTAAAACAAGTGGTTACCATAGCCAAAAAAACAAATGCCAAAGTAAAATGCTTATATGTAAACACCAAAATGAGTGATAATACAGAAGCTACTTTTAGTGATTGGAAAGACCAGTTTAAAAACGATCCTGTACAATTCTTTATCCTACCAAGTGAAGATGTAAAAGAAACCATATTAGAATTTATAGCAAGCCAA
>CAZLEU010000078.1:0-12966 GCA_964558625.1 uncultured Flavobacterium sp. | reverse complement strand
GTCCCTATAGAATAAGAGTTTCAGGAAGAACAAAACACCATATTAATGTTTTTGGTGAAGAATTAATGGTAGAAAATACCGACATGGCAATTGCTAAAACCAGTTCAATATTAAACTGTGAAGTCATTGATTATACAGTGGCTCCTATTTTTATGAAAGGAAAAGAAAAAGGCGCACACGAATGGATGATAGAGTTTAAAAAACAACCAGAAGATATTGCCCAATTTCAAAAAGTATTGGATGAAACGCTGCAAACTTTAAATTCTGACTACGAAGCCAAACGATACAATAATATGACTTTAAATGAGTTATCTATAAATGTAGCACGTGAGAATTTGTTTTACGATTGGTTAAAAGAACAAGATAAATTAGGCGGTCAACATAAAATTCCGAGATTATCTAACCAAAGAGATTATTTGGAACAACTGAAGCAAATGAATACAGTGGCAAATTACAAAAAATAAAATTTCAATTTTATGAAAAAACTACTTTTTATACTTGCAACCATTTCTTTTTTAGTTTCTTGTGGACCAAAACGAATGGGATGTGGGCCAAGTAGAAGATGCGAAATGGTAACAAAAACTAATTTAACTTCTCCTGTCAGATTAGAAACAAAAAAAGAGACTCTAAAAACTTCTTAATTTTTTTCTTTTGGTTGTAACATTTTGATTCGTTTTGAGTCTTATAGATAATCATTAATCAAAACAATCAAATATGAAATCACTTTTCTTCACGCTAAGTTTGCTGGCAGGAAATTTTATTTTTGCGCAAGAAACTCCCAAAGATTCTACCGCTACAAAACCAAAAAACAATGAATTACAAGAAGTTACTATTTATGGTAACAATAAAAAATTCTTAAAAGTCGAATCAGACAAAACTACTGTTGGTATAAAAGAAAATCCAATGTTAAGCACAGGAAATGCTTATGATGCCGTAAAAAAATTACCAGGTGTTATCGCTTCTCCAACTGGCGGATTAACATTAAACGGAAAAGGTGTAACCATTTTTATTGATGGTGCTCCAAGTACTTTGAGCGGAACCGATCTAGAAAATTATCTTTCAACCTTACCTGCAAATGCTATTGAAAAAGTGGAATTGATATACAATCCAGGTGCTTCTTTTGACGCAAACGCTAGTGGTTCTGTTATTAATTTGGTTACAAGTTCCAAACGCTTAAAAGGCATAAATGCAAGTTTTAACATCAATTATAACTTTAACAAATACCAAAAACCAAGCCCGCAGATATTGCTAAACGGAAAAGAAAAAAACCTAAGTTGGCAAACAATGTTGGGTTACAATTATATCGATTCTGAACAAAAATCAAAAAATGGACAAACATTTACTTCTTTTAATCCATTCGAACATTTAGACCAAAACAAACTAACTTTGAATACTCAAAGAAATTTATATTTTAGACTTGGTACTAATTATAAATTGAGTCCAAAATCGAACTTACTTTTTAACTATAACACCAATTTTTCTAATGACAGAGAAACCTTTTCGTCCAAGACGTTTGGCTCAAATGTAGATTATAATAATAATGGGTTGACTAAAGTAAAAGGCAATAACAACGAGTTGAGCTTGCAATTTAAAACCAAATTAGACACCATTGGTAGGACCTTGGACATTATTGCTTATACAAATATAATGGATAGAAATCCAATTAGTAAATCAAACGGATTTGATGCTGTTACTACTACTCCATCGTTTTACAACAATTCAAATGATTTTAAATTATTGAATTACTATACTAAATTTGACTTTGCAATACCTTTTGAAAAATTAAAATTCTCAATAAATACTGGTGGGAAATTTAATACTCTTGAAGTAAATAATATTGGAACATACAACTTTAACCGCATAAATCCTGATTTTATTAGTTTTGATTACAAAGAAACCAACTTGGCTTTTTATGCCGAAGCCAGAAAGAAAATCAAAAAATTTAATTTCACAGCTGGTTTGCGATATGAAAACTTTAATGTAAATCGAACAGGAATTGTAGAGAATACCTCGACTAAAATTGAGTTTAAAAACAATAATTTGTTTCCGAATGTTAGTGCAATGTATGAAATTACCAATAGTGTAAATGTCAGCGCTTCATATTCAAGAAAAATTTCGCAACCAAGTTATAGAACGCTTGATCCGAATGGCTCTAATTTTGACCAATACAATTCTTCTGAAGGAAATTTATTATTGAATCCATCGTTTTTTGACAATTATGAATTTAAGATATCTGCAATGGATTTTGTTCAAATTGGAACAAATTATTCGGTTGCAAAAAACAGCAATCAATTTATATTGAGTGCCAATCCAAATGAATTGATAAGTACACAAACATTTCAACAATTTGACCGTTTCAAAACTTTGAGTGCTTTTGCCAATTTTCCTGTGCCACTGGATTATTTCTTAAAAGGGAAAGATGAATTTCAAAAAAGAATGCAAAATATTGACAAGATGAATTATGTTTATTTGAGCATCAATTACATAAAATCCTTGACCGATGGTTATACATTTTCGTTTGAGCAAAAACCAGTTTGGAACTATGCTGCACAAGCCCAAATTATGTTGCCATGGGATATAAAAAGTAGTTGGACTTATTTTATTTTACCAGATGGAGGAACTTGGGAAATCTATAAAATAATGAAACCTATTCAGCAATTTGACGTCTCTTTAAACAAAGATTTTATGGATAAAAAATTAAAAATTGGACTTCACGCTTTTGATGTTTTTAATCAAAATGAAATTAATGCATTAGTATCATCAACCAATTTACAAACTAATTTCTTTGAAAAAAATGACACACGCGTTTTTAGAATTTCATTAACCTACAATTTTGGAAACTTGAAACTTGAAAAAGAAAACACTGACATTCAGGTGGAAAAAGTAAAAAGTGGTGGCGGATTGGTTAAATAATCAAAGTATTTTTAGAATAAAAAAAAGTCCAAACTTATCGTTTGGACTTTTTTGTGCGGATAATAGGACTCGAACCTACACGCCTTGCGGCACCAGATCCTAAGTCTGGCATGTCTACCAATTTCACCATATCCGCGAATTTGTGAGTGCAAATATACATAATACTTTGTAATTTCCAATTATCAAATAACAAATTCCAAAAAAAATATTGATTGTCAAAAAAAATGGAATTTGGAATTTAAATATTGGGTTTTCTATTTGTATATTTGACATTATCATTTAACAATCTACAATGGACAACATAAAACAATACGTTCAGCAAAATAAAGAACGTTTCTTATCTGAATTAATCGAATTATTAAAAATTCCTTCTGTAAGTGCCGATAGTGCATATTCGCAAGACGTAATTGATACCGCAAATGCCGTAAAAGCCAGTCTAGAAAAAGCGGGATGTAAACACGTAGAAATTTGTGAAACACCTGGTTATCCTATTGTTTTTGGAGAACATATTATCGATAAAAATTTACCAACGGTTTTGGTTTATGGACATTACGATGTACAACCACCAGACCCAATAGACCTTTGGACTTCTCCTCCATTTGAACCTGTAATTAAAACTACAGAAATTCATCCAGAGGGTGCTATTTTTGCTCGTGGTTCATGCGATGATAAAGGTCAAATGTACATGCACGTAAAAGCTTTTGAATATATGATAGCCAACAATAATTTACCTTGCAATGTAAAATTTATGATTGAAGGAGAAGAAGAAGTAGGTTCGAAAAGTTTGGGGTGGTTTGTTGAAAGAAATCAAGAGAAATTGGCAAATGATGTAATTTTAATTTCCGATACAGGCATGATTTCCAACCAACAACCATCAATCACAACAGGATTACGTGGATTAAGTTATGTTGAAGTGGAGGTTACAGGTCCAAATCGTGATTTACATTCTGGACTTTATGGTGGTGCAGTTGCCAACCCAATTAATGTTTTGTCCAAAATGATTGCGTCGCTTCATGATGAAAATAACCATATCACAATCCCAGGTTTTTATGATAAAGTAGAAGAATTAACTGCTGCAGAAAGAGCCGAAATGGCAAAAGCACCTTTCAGTTTAGACAATTACAAAAAAGCATTAGATATTGAAGATGTTTATGGGGAAGCAGGTTATGTAACCAACGAAAGAAACTCCATCCGACCAACATTAGATGTAAACGGAATTTGGGGCGGCTATACTGGTGAAGGTGCCAAAACGGTGATTGCTAGCAAAGCCTATGCAAAAATATCAATGCGATTGGTTCCTAATCAGGATTGGGAAGAAATTACAGAATTGTTCTCAAAACATTTTACAAGTATTGCTCCCAAATCGGTAAAAGTAAAAGTGACACCTCATCATGGTGGTCAAGGTTATGTAACACCAATTGATAGTATTGGCTATCAAGCGGCTAACAAAGCTTACACAGAAACTTTTGGAGTTCCAGCCATTCCAGTTCGTTCTGGCGGAAGTATTCCAATTGTTGCTTTGTTCGAAAAAGAATTAAAATCAAAAACAATCTTAATGGGATTTGGTTTAGACAGCGATGCTATCCACTCGCCAAACGAACATTTTGGAGTCTTTAATTACTTGAAAGGTATTGAAACTATTCCGTTGTTCTATAAGTATTTTGTGGAAATGAGTAAATAATTAATTTATAATCATTTATATATAATCCGCTCAAACACTTGTGAATGAGCGGATTTTTTTAATTAAAAATCCCCAACCGAAGTTGAGGATTATGGAATTATCTTTTTAGTTTTTCTAACTTTTTTTGAGCTTTTACAATGTCTTCTTCTAGCTCTTTTATTTTAAGTTGTTGTTTGGTAATTTTTACATTTTCTTTTTGAGTTTCAACTTCTGTAAGTTTTCCTCTGGCTATTTCTTTATCAAGTTTGGTTTGCATTTTCTCCAAATCTTTTTCGGCTTTATCCAGTTTATTATTTAGCTTCTCAATGTCTTTTTCAGCCGTTTCTATTCTTTTTTCTTGTTGTTCTGCTTTTTTAGCTGCTTTGTCTCTTTCTTTTTGGGCTTTTTCTCTTTCTTTTTCGGCTTTCTCTCTGTCTTTTTCGGCTTTTTCTCTACTCTTTTCTGCTCTTTCCTTCTCTTTATCAGCTTTTTGTCTCGCCTTTTCAGCATCTTTTAATGCTTTCTCACTAGCTTCTTTTTCTTTAAGAGCATCTTTTTGTGCATTTAATTCTCTTTCAATTTTTTCTTTTTCATATTGTTTTTGCTTTTCCAAATCTATTGTGGCGGGGATTGCTTTAACAGAATCAACAACAGTAGTAGTTTTGACTTCTTGAGCAAAAACACTTTGTAAACTTATAAATGCAAACGCACTAAGTAGTAATTTAATTTTCATAGTAATTGTTTTAGATTATTCAAAAGTTGTATATATATTTACTCAGTAAACATAAATCATGCCATAATAGCCTTACTCAATCTATATCATCATGAAAGACTTTTTTCAAAATTACAAATTTTTAACAGTATTAACAATACTTTTATCTATTTCTTGTCAAAATAAAGTTGTCGAAAAAGACGAGAATCATGAAGTTGTTGACAGTACATCTGTTTCGGTTACGAAAGATAATTTTGCTGTTAAACCATTTGATTATTACCCCACCTCAACAAGTAATCAGATTATTAAGCATAACAATTATGCTTTGTCATATAAAGAAGAATATGAACAAGCGGAATGGGTCGCATATGAACTTAAAAAAGGAAGGTATAGTAATCAAGATTATCAAAGACCCTTTTTTATAGAAGATCCATTGGTGAAAACAGGTTCTGCCGATTGGAGAAACTATAAAAATTCGGGATATGATAAAGGACATTTGTGTGCTGCTGGTGATATGAAATTTTCTAAAGATGCCTTTGAGGAAACTTTCTTTACTTCTAATATTTCACCACAAGACAGAGAGTTCAATAGCGGAATTTGGAACAGATTGGAACAAAAAACACGTTATTGGGCAACTAAATATAATGGCCTTTATGTAGCTACTGGAGGTGTTCTTAAAGATAATTTAAAAACAATTGGAAGAGAAGATGTTGCTGTTCCTGAATTTTTTTATAAAATTTTACTAAATAAGAACAATGGTGATTATAAAATGATAGCTTTTTTAATACCTAACAAAGATAGTGATAAAGGTTTGTATGAATTTGTTGTTTCGGTTGATGAAATAGAAAAACAGACAGGTATTGATTTCTTTCCTAAACTAGAAGATTCTATTGAAAACAAATTGGAAAAAAATAGCAGTTATAAAAATTGGAGTTTTTAAGACTACCACTCATTCACCTTATTGGCATCCATTTTAAGGAATATAAAAAGTAAGATGGTAAAACCCCAAAGTCCAGAACCTCCATATGAAAAGAAAGGTAATGGCACCCCAATAGTTGGAAAAATACCAAGTACCATGGAGATGTTCACAAAGAAATGTATAAATATAATGGAGGCTACACAATAACCATATATTCGACTAAACTTGGTTTTCTGCCTTTCGGAAAGGTAAATTATCCTAAAAATCAATCCTAAATAGAGTCCTATTACAAACAATGATCCAAAAAAACCCCATTCTTCTCCAACCGTTGTAAAGATGTAATCGGTATGTTGTTCTGGTACAAAACCTCCTTTGGTTTGAGTTCCTTCTAGATAACCTTTACCAAATAACCCACCAGAACCAATGGCAATTTTAGATTGGTTTACATTATAACCAATTCCTTTATCGTCAACTTTTTTTCCTAACAAAATATTGAAACGGTCACGATGGTGCTGTTTCAATACATTATCAAAAACATAACTCGTGGAGTAACTAAAGGCGGCAACCATCACTAGTGTTATAATACTTACTACCAGATTTCTATCAGCTATTCTACTTCTATAATATACGAAAGCTAATATAAGGAAGGTAATACTAACTATATATAATGGATTCATTATAAGGCTTAGAATAAATATTATAATAATAAAAAGCCCCATCCACAAATAACTAGATGGTAAACCCTCACGATGTAGTACAAAAATAAGAACCGTATAAATAAGAGCACTTCCAGGATCATGTGGTGCAATTAATAAAATTGGAAGAAAGATTAACCCTAGCGCAATTATTTGGTGATTTAAGTTCTTTAGATTAATTTGAACGTCACTTAGATATTTGGCTAAAGCCAAACTTGTCGCTGCTTTGGCAAACTCCGATGGTTGCAACCCAAACGAACCAAATGAATACCAGTTGGTTTGACCTTTAACCTCTTTTCCAAAAACAAAAAGACCTGCAATTGCTAACAAACCTATTACATATATAACAAAAGAAAATTTTTCATAAAATTTGCTATCAACCGCTAATACTATTATGATCAATGGAATAGTTAATCCAATAGTAAGTAATTGTTTTCCATAATATTGTGACAAATCAAATATTGAAGTTTCCACTTCTGGCAGTGAAGATGAATAAATATTTAGCCAACCCAAAACGACCATAACGATATAGATGCTTACAATCACCCAATCAATATTGCTACTTACACTTTGGTTTTTCATAGTTAATAATCAAATTTTAATTTGTCTTTATTGTATCAACAATTTCTTTTATTGTTTCTTCAATTTTTTCTTCTTTAGCCTTTTCAACTTCTAAAATTTTTATTTCTTTTAAAAGTGTAGAATCATTTGGTTTTTTTAGAAATCTATTATACTCTGCCATTAAGCTTCTTGATAAAGTTCTTGTTTCTAGGTCTTTACGAGTGATTTTGCCTCTCAAATATTTCTCAATCATCAAACTGGCTATTGGCCCAGCAATTGTTGCACCAAAACCTCCATTTTCAACAAAAACTGCTAATGCAATTTTAGGGTTATCTTTGGGAGCAAAAGCCACAAAAATAGAGTGGTCTTTAAGTTTTACTCTTTTGCCATACACTTTTGTGTAATTTTCTGCTGTTCCCGTTTTACCACATATATCAATTCCTTCAACTTTTAGATGGTAAGCCGTTCCTTTATTATATACATCATACAAACCTTCAATAACAGGTCTATAATATTTCCTATCAATAGTAGTTTGGTGTTTTGTTCTATACTTTACATCAATTTTTCGTCCTTTGATTTTCTTAACAATATGTGGTGTGTAGTAATACCCTTGGTTTGCGACAGTTGCCATCATATTTGCCAATTGAATAGGCGTTGTCAAAACTTCTCCTTGCCCAATTGAATTAGACACAATTGCAGTTGCTCTCCAGCCACCATTGGGATACATTCTTTTGTACGTTTTAGAAGTTGGTACTTTACCTTTTCTTCCTGTTGGTAAATCATACCCCATGAAATCGCCTAGACCAAAACTTTTTACATGTTTAGACCAAATATCTACAGAAGCTCCAGGATCTTTGTATTTATTTATTGTTTTTAGATATACGTTCCCAAAATAAGCATTGCAGGAGCGATAAATTCCGTTATGAAGTTGGTGTGGCCCTGAACCCCCATGGCATTTCATAAAACGACCTCTACCATAACTGAAACCATGATGGCAATAAAAAGTAGTCTGTTCATCAATTACTTGCTCTTGAAGTGCCGCTAAACCTGTTATAATTTTAAATGGTGATCCTGGCGGATATTCTGCCAATAAGCCTCTATCGTATAGTGGTTTTGCCAAAGAATCATTGTATAAATTGGTATAATTTCTTGAACGCTGTCTTCCAACCAAAATAGCTGGATCATATGAAGGAGCCGTAACCAAAGCTAAAATTTCGCCTGTTTTTGGTTCTATAGCGACAATACCACCTCTTTTGTTTATCATTAGCTCTTCTCCATATTGTTGTAAGGCAGCATCGATTGTTAATGTTATATCTTCTCCATTTTTAGAAATCGTATCGAACTCTCCTTGTTTATATGGTCCAATATCTTTGTTATATTTGTTTTTTTGACGGTATTTTACGCCTTTTCTTCCTCTTAAAATTTCCTCATAACTTTCTTCAACACCTTGTTTTCCTATCAAATCTCCGCTTTTATAATATTCATTGGCATCAATTATTTTTTGATTTACTTGTGCTATCGAACCAAAAATATTTGCTCCAAAATGAACTTGGTAATCACGTAGGTTACGCTTTACAATTTCAAATCCAGAAAATTTTCTCATTTTTTCTTGAAGTGCTGCATACTCCATTTTATTCAATTGAGACAAGAATACAGATGGCAATCTAGGACTATAATTGATAGCTTTTTTTAATTGTTTGTCGAATAATTCTTTTGGAATTTTTAATAATTTGCAGAATTCTAAAGTATCAATTTTTTTTATTTCTCTAGGAGTAACCATTATATCATATGATGGTTGATTGGCTACTAAAAGTTTGCCTTTTCTATCATAAATATAACCGCGTTCAGGATAATCATAAATAATCTTAATAGCATTGTTTTCTGACTTTAATCTTAAGGTATCATCAATAACCTGAAGATAAAAAAGTCTCAAGACTATAATAACTGTTGTTATTATGATTATAGTTGGAAGTACAGATTTTCTCATCGTCTATTTGGTTTCACTAAATAAATGATTAAAATACATACTATAATTGTGAAAACAGAACTAATCGCTGTTTTAATTAAAATCTCTAAAATATAACTTAAAGCAAAATATTCAAGTAAAAAAAGCACAAAATGATGCATCAATACGGCAATCAAAATAAATGAAAATCGTTGTGGTGTTAAGGTATCATTTATTTTAACGGTTTGATATTCATAACTTAAACCAAATGAAAATTTGAATATTGATGGTCTAAAAAAAGCCAAAATTAAACTTGAAGCAGCGTGAACTCCTCCAGAATTACAAAACATATCAACTGTTAAGCCTAACAAAAAACTAGCTAACAAAAGACCCGTTTTGTTGCTGTTTGCAGGATATAAAATTATAAATAAGATATATGGATATGGATTGATATAACCCAAAAAATTAATATTGTTGAATAGCAAAATTTGAAGTGCTATCAACAAAATGAAACGGGCAATATTTATTAACAAAGCACTATTCATTTTGTTTATTTTCAAGGTTAAGTATTTCTTGAGTATCTCTGTTTTTTATAATATAAACATGACCCAGATTTGTCATATCGTTGAACAATCTTACATTGATAGTGTAATAATTATTTTCGTTATTAATAAAAACCTTGTCAATTGTTCCAATATTGATATTCTCAGGAAAAATAACCGACTGTCCTCCAGTTACTATAGTATCTCCTTTTCTCACAGAGGCTAATCTTGGAACATCTATTAACTGTACATAACCTGCGTTTTTCCCATCCCAAATAAGAGAACCAAAGTGATTAGACTTTTTTACTTTTGCATTTATTTGTGACTTGATATTTAAGACACTGGCAACTGTTGCATACTTCTTAGATGTTCTATCGATGATTCCCACAATTCCTTCGCTATTAATAACCCCCATATCTTGTTTCACTCCATCTAGCGAACCCGAATTTATGGTTAGATAATTTTCTCTAGTATTATAGGTATTGTGAATTACCTTAGATAAAATGACATTAGTACTTGGAATACCTTGAATTTGTGTTGCTATAGGAGTTTGAATAGAATCTACTTTGTTAAATAAAAGCATTTTTAGCCTAGCATTTTCGGAGGCTAATTTTTCGTTTTCAGTTTTTAAATTAAAATATTCTTCGACAGAATTAACCTGTTCATACACTCCCCCAGCAACAAAATTTGCCGAACTAATTACTTCGCTTCGATGATATGAATGTGACTGTATGGTAAGCGTTAATGAGATAGCCAAAAGCAGCAAAAACAGCAATCTATAGCTGTTTTTAAATATAAATATAAATATTTGCTGCATCCTTTTTAAAATTTATAAAATCTCAAATACCAACTACCAAAAAGTCATTTATTGGAATTTGGGATTTGATAATTGGAATTTTATTTAATTAATATGCTTCTGAATTTTGGAATGTTTTTTAATGCCATTCCAGTACCGCGAACAACAGCTCTTAACGGGTCTTCTGCAATATAAACAGGTAAGTCTGTTTTTTGAGAAATTCTCTTATCTAACCCTCTAAGCATTGAACCACCACCTGCTAAATAAATACCTGTGTTGTATATATCAGCTGCTAATTCAGGAGGTGTTTGCGATAAAGTCTCCATGACAGCATCTTCAATACGTTGGATAGATTTGTCGAGTGCTTTTGCGATTTCTCTATACGAAACATCAACTTGTTTTGGTTTACCTGTTAACAAGTCTCGTCCCTGAACAGACATTTCCTCAGGTGCAGAGTCTAATTCTTCCAATGCTGCTCCAACAGTAATTTTTATCTTTTCGGCTGTACTTTCCCCTACAAATAAATTGTGTTGAGTACGCATGTAATAAATAATATCATTTGTAAAAACGTCTCCAGCAATTTTTACCGATTTGTCACATACTATACCTCCAAGAGCAATAACTGCAATTTCTGTTGTACCACCACCTATATCAACAATCATGTTTCCTTTAGGTTGCATAATATCTATACCTATACCAATCGCAGCGGCCATTGGTTCATGAATAAGATAAACTTCTTTTCCATTTACACGTTCACAAGACTCTTTTACAGCACGCATTTCTACTTCTGTAATTCCCGATGGAATACATACTACCATACGCAATGCTGGCGTAAACATTTTCTTCTTTAATGCAGGAATGCTCTTAATGAACATACTAATCATTTTTTCTGATGCATCAAAGTCGGCAATTACACCATCTTTTAATGGTCTAATTGTTTTTATATTTTCATGGGTTTTTCCTTGCATCATATTGGCTTCTTTACCAACAGCAATTATTTTACCTGTAACCCTATCACGAGCTACAATAGATGGACTATCAATTACAACCTTATCGTTGTGAATGATTAGCGTGTTTGCGGTACCAAGGTCAATCGCGATATCCTCGGTCATGAAATCAAAAAATCCCATAAATTTATATATGTTTTAAAAATAGTTTGTTTTTAACGTGCAAAGTTAAACAAATTAATGTTTAAAATGACGTGTTCCTGTAAATACCATTGCAACTTTATTTTCATCACAATAATTTATACTCAAATCATCTTTTATTGAGCCACCGGGCTGAATAACAGCCGTTACTCCAACCTTTTTTGCAATCTCTACACAATCAGGAAATGGAAAAAAAGCATCACTAGCCATAACAACGCCATTCAAATCAAATCCAAATGTATTGGCTTTTTCAATAGCCTGTTTTAGTGCATCTACTCTTGATGTTTGTCCAGTTCCAGATGAAATTAAAGTATTATTTTTTGCCAAAACAATTGTATTTGATTTGGTGTTTTTACAAATTTTAGAGGCAAAAAGTAAATCTTCAACTTCTTGAGAACTAGGCTCTAGTTTAGTAACGGTTTTCAACCCTACTTTAGTATCTGTAACGTTATTTCTGTCTTGAACTAACACTCCGTTTAAGCATGTTCTAACATTTGTTTGTGGCAAACTCACCTCTTTTTGAATCAAAATTATTCTGTTTTTCTTTTCAGATAGAATAGCAATTGCTTTTTCATCATAACTAGGTGCAATTACCACTTCGCAAAAGAGCGAGTTGATTTCGGTAGCTGTAGCCTCGTCAATATTACCATTAGCAATAAGAACGCCTCCAAAGGCCGATGTCGGATCGCCTGCCAAAGCAGACAAATAAGCTTCTTTCATTGTTTTTCTTGTTGCCAATCCGCAAGCGTTATTATGCTTTAAAATTGCAAATGTTGGCTCGTTGTTTTTGAATTCTAAAATCAAATTTACAGCTGCATCAACATCTAATAAATTGTTGTATGACAATTCTTTTCCATGTAATTTAGTAAACATTGCATCAAAATTTCCAAAAAAGAACCCTCTTTGATGTGGATTTTCGCCATAACGTAAAACCTGTCCATTTTGCTCGCTTATTTTCAAAACTGCTTCTTCGTGATTTTTATTAAAATAATTAAAAATTGCCGAATCATAATGTGAAGTAACATTAAAAGCCTTGGTTGCCAATTGTCTTCTTTGTTCCAAAGTAGTACTACCG
>CAZLEU010000077.1:0-13767 GCA_964558625.1 uncultured Flavobacterium sp. | reverse complement strand
AAAGTTTGTTGATGGTGATGGAATTATTTTAGAAGATATTATTTCAAAAAAGGAATTTGAAGTTAGATTTTTAGGTATTGATGCACCCGAAATAAATTATTGTAATAAGATAAAACAAGATGAAAAAGAGTTACAAGTTCCAGCTGCACTATTAATCAAATTAGGATATTTATCATTTAACTTTTTAAAAGATCAAGTTAATTTGGGTGATTATTGCACATTAGTACAGGAACAAAATAATTTAGTTGATAAATACGGAAGGCATTTAGGCTATCTTATTTTAAATGATGGTAGAGTTTTAAACGAAATTATGATAAAAGAAGGCTATGCAAAGCCATATAACGATGTTTTCTGTGAAATGCTTCCATTGTATCAAGAATGGAATTTACAAGCTAAAAACAGCTTAAAAGGCTTGTATTCTTTGGTAAATAGATTTTAAATTGATTGTGGGCTAAATGTGGGCTAGGACTAGAAATAAAAAACCCTAACTAATTGATAATCAATCGTTAGGGTTTTAATTCTGCGGAGAAAGAGGGATTCGAACCCCCGGACCTGTTACAGTCAACAGTTTTCAAGACTGCCGCATTCGACCGCTCTGCCATTTCTCCAATAAATTACAATCATTTTCTGATTGCGGTTGCAAATATAGTAACCTTTTTTGGTTTTCCAAACACATTTTCATCAAAAAAATAATATTTTTTCAATGTTTTTATAATCGTTTCATTCTGTTGGCTTTAAAAATAAAAATTAGTCTTTAGTAACTAACATATTCTGTTATTTCTAGCCCATAACCAATCATTCCGACTCTTTTGGTTTGTTCAGAATTCGATATAAGTTTTATTTTTGAAATATCAATATCGTGAAGAATTTGAGCTCCAATTCCAAAATCTTTCGTATCCATTTTTATTTGTGGAGCTTTGTTGATACCTTTTTCTTGAAGAGATTTCAACTCAGTTAATCGGTTCAATAAATCTAGTGATTTGATTTCTTGATTAATAAATAAAACAGCTCCTTTTCCTGTCTCATTAATTCGTTGAAACATATCATCAAGCTTTTTATCAGCATCATTGGTCAATGTACCAAGAATATCATTGTTTATCTGTGTCGAATTTATTCTAGTTAATATAGATTCTCCTTTGTTCCAAGTACCTTTGGTAAGAGCTATATGAACTTGTTTATTGGTCGTTTGAAGATAAGCACGTAGTCTGAATTGTCCAAAGCGTGTTTCAATATCAAAATCTTCTTTTTTAACAATTAAACTGTCATGTTGCATTCGATATGCAACCAAATCTTCAATTGAGACAAGTTTTAAATCAAATTTCTTGGCTACTTCTACTAATTGTGGTAATCTTGCCATTGAGCCATCTTCATTCATAATTTCTACAATGACACCTGCAGGCTTAAAACCAGCGAGTCGTGCAAAATCGATTGCAGCTTCTGTATGACCAGTTCTTCTCAAAACGCCGCCTTGTTTGGCTATTAAAGGGAAAATATGTCCAGGACGACCTAAATCATGTGGTTTTGTATCTGGGTTTACCAATGCTTGAACGGTTTTGGCTCTATCGCTTGCCGAGATTCCAGTAGTAACACCATTGCCTCTCAAATCGACAGAAACTGTAAAAGCGGTTTCCATTATGTCGGTATTGTTGTTTACCATTGCATGAAGTTCTAATTCTTTACAACGGCTTTCGGTTAATGGTGCGCAAATTAAACCACGCCCATGAGTAGCCATGAAATTAATCATTTCAGGAGTAATTTTTTCGGCTGCGGCTAGAAAATCGCCTTCGTTTTCTCTATCTTCATCATCAACTACAATAATCACTTTTCCTTGACGAATATCTTCAATAGCTTCTTCTATAGAGTTGAGTTTAATTTTATGCTCGGTCATGTTGGTTGTGTTTATTTTAAATTATTCCAAAACGTTTTGTTTCTAAAATAAAATAATATATAAATTGGAAATAAAATTACGACTATTAATGGGTTTTGAGGCACTACTTTTTTATCAACTAGTTCTCCAATTTTTTCAATATTGGATTGGGATTCATATATGTAGTGCAGTAATAAACCTAACGTTATTATAAATAATATGCCTATATATTGTATTGTTTTGGGTAAAATTAATAGTATAATCAACTCAACTATTAAGACTACATAATAAACAACTGCCGACTTACTATTATGTAAATATTTTTTTGTTTCTGTCTCTACTGTTGGAACTGTATCAACTTTGGTTTCATTATTTTCGGCAGCAATAAGACGTCTTTCTTTTTCTGCTTTTGAGGTAAATAGGTTAATGAAAAAATTTTGAATAGGTGTAAAATCTAACGAGACCATACCGCCAATATCATTAATAGCCCTGTATGTTAATATGATAGCTAGTGGCGTTAATAAGAAGGATGACATCCATGATCCCAAAAATGGTGTAATCCCGTTTTGAGAAGCAAATCTTTTTCCAAAAGAGTTAGCAAAATGAAAGATTATAAAAATTGTAACAGCAAAAACTATAGGCAAGCCCAAACCACCTTTTCTTATAATTGAACCAAGTGGAGCACCAATAAAAAACATTAGTAAGCATGCAAAGGCAATAACAAATTTGTCATAAAATGCTATCCAATGTGAATTTATAACTTTTTGTTTTTCTTCTTGTTCAATTTTTGATCCTTCTATGCTCATTAAAATATTGTCAATACTGCTTGTAGCTACTTGAACAATTGTTCTCTTTTGAGCATCGTCATAATTTTTTAAGATAGAATTTTTGATTGAAATAGTTTTGACCAAACTATCATTTGAGTTACTAAAATAGTAGGATGGGGTTGTTATGCCAGTTCTGGTGTAACTATTATCTCCAAAAGAGATTTTCTCTTTTTTAAGATTGGTATTAAGCGAATCAATTGTGTATCTTAATTCGCTAATTGTTAGCATATTGTTAGCATTTGTAATTTCACCTTGGTCAAAATTTGAATTTGTTAATCTTGACAAATCCATATTTATAACATATTTTTTAAAAGTACTTTTTGCAAAGGGTAGGCGTATACGTTCTTCATATTTTTTTGGAATCACATCTTCATAAAAATAGCCATTATTCAATACCAATTGTAGATTGTTTGAATCTTCACTACTAATCAGTAATCCATTTTTGGCTTTGATGACTGTCTTATTCCCGCTACCATCTCTTGCTTTTTTGTGGATTGTAATACCTGTTAAACGATTGCCATTTTCTCCTGACTTTTTTTCGACTTTAATATTGTAGTTTCCAACATTGCTAAACTGTCCTTCGGCTATTGCCATTGCAGGTGTTCGTTGTGCAATATCTTTTCTAAAATTAATGAATTTGTATTCGGCATATGGTATTACGTTATTTGCAAAAATAAAAGAAGCAATACTCAATAATAATATAAAAGCGGTCAAAGTTTTTAGAGTTCTTTGGAATGAAATTCCAGAAGATTTCATCGCTGCAAATTCATAATTTTCTGCCAAGTCCCCAAAAGTCATTATCGATGACAATAATATTGAGAGCGGAAGTACCAATGGGATAATCCTTGGCATTGAGAATAGTAAAAATTTCACTACCATTAAAAAATCCAAATCTTTACCAGCTAACTCCGATATAAATAACCAAACAGTTTGCAGAATAAAAATAAAGAATAGTATAACAAAAACCGTAGTTAATGTAGTAAGGAACGTTTTTAATAAGTAGCGATCAAGAATTTTCAAAACAAAAGTTTAGTCTAGTTTGTTGATGTAATATTTTGGATATTTAGCTTGAACAAATGTAAACTGATTTTTTGATAATGGCTGGTCGGTTTTGAAAGAATTAACAGTCAAGGTAGTTTTGGTACCATTTTTTCCAACTTCAATTAGGTTATAGATGTTTTTAGTTTGGCTATCAATACCCAACAAAATTTCTTTTCTACTGTCTTTTGAATTAGAGGGTATCAATTTGATATATTGAATCTTTCTTCCTTTTATGTTTTGCTGAATATCCCAAGTGTATTTATAGCCCGAATTAAAAAAAGTTAGCATCTTGTTTGGTGAAATTGAGTTATCATCTTTTTCATCAAATTTTGTTATTGTAATTTCCTCGTCTTCAGGGTTTATAGTATATGTTTTTTTTCCATCAAAAATTTTTGTTACACCCATAATATTCAATACATACAGGTTTCCTTTGATAGTAACATTTCCTTTACTTTCTTGATTGATGTTTTCCTTGCTATTGTTTAAGGTATATTTAAAATCAATTACTATATTATCATAACTTTTCACTTTGGTAGTTACTTCATCTAATAATGCTTTTGCTTTTTTGTCTTGCGCTTGAGTTGTTAGACTTAATAATAAGAATAAAGAAATTTGAAAAATCTTTTTCATTTTAAAAATTGTTTTGTTCATTGTTTAAAAATTGTTCTAAAGAAGATAGGTCAGTAATGTTTACATTTCTGGCTTTACTTCCTTCAAATGGGCCAACAATTCCAGCGGCTTCCAATTGATCTATCAATCTTCCAGCGCGGTTATAGCCCAGCTTCAATTTTCTTTGCAATAATGATGCCGAACCTTGTTGAGCTGTTACAATTATTTCGGCAGCTTCTCTAAAAAGGGAATCTCTTTCGGAAATATCAAATTCCAAATTCGAACTACTTTCTTCACCAATAAATTCGGGTAACATATAAGCGTCTGAATATCCTTTTTGAGCTCCTATAAATTCAACTATTTTTTCAACCTCAGGTGTGTCAACAAATGCACATTGTACACGAATGACATCATTTCCGTTTGAAACAAGTAAGTCCCCACGACCAATTAATTGATCGGCTCCGCCTGCATCCAAAATTGTTCTTGAATCTATTTTAGAAGTAACTCTAAAGGCTATTCTGGCAGGAAAGTTTGCTTTTATCATACCTGTAATTACATTCACAGATGGTCGTTGTGTTGCTATAATTAAATGAATTCCAATAGCACGTGCTAGCTGTGCCAAACGTGCAATTGGTGTTTCCACTTCTTTTCCAGCCGTCATGATTAAATCGGCAAACTCGTCGACAACCAATACAATATATGGTAAAAAACGATGTCCAGCTTCTGGATTTAACTTTCTGTTCTTAAATTTCTCATTGTATTCTTTGATATTTCTAACCATTGCATCTTTTAGTAAAGAATAACGATTATCCATTTCTATACATAGAGAATTCAAAGTATTGATTACCTTGCTGTTGTCTGTGATGATAGCATCGTCAGAATCGGGTAATTTGGCTAAATAATGTCTTTCAATTTTATTAAAAAGAGTTAACTCTACCTTTTTAGGATCGACCAATACAAATTTTACTTCAGCAGGATGTTTTTTGTACAAAAGCGAAGTCAAAACGGCGTTCAAACCAACCGATTTTCCTTGTCCAGTTGCACCTGCCATCAATAGGTGAGGCATTTTGGCTAAATCGACTACATACGTTTCATTTGAAATGGTTTTACCGAGCGCAATTGGTAATTCCATTTCGGCTTCTTGAAATTTTGGTGAACCAATAACACTTCGCATCGATACCATTGTTGGATTTTTGTTAGGAACTTCTATACCGATTGTTCCTTTTCCTGGCATAGGTGCAATAATACGGATTCCGAGTGCGGCTAGTGATAGTGCAATATCGTCTTCAAGACTTTTTATTTTTGAAATTCTGATTCCAGCTTCAGGTACAATTTCATATAAAGTTACCGAAGGTCCAACTGTTGCTTTAATTTGAGCAATTTCAATTTTATAATTACGAAGCGTTTCAACAATGTTGTTCTTGTTGTCTTCTAATTCCTGTTGGTTGATGGTGATTCCGCCCGATGTATACTCTTTTAGTAAATCTAAAGTTGGAAATTTATAATTTGATAATTCTAATGTTGGGTCAAACAAACCAAAATCGGCTACTAGTCGAGAGGCTAAGTTTTCTTCGATAATATCTTCTTCTTCAGCTTTTTCAATAACAAATTCTTCTGTCGAGGTGATTGTTTCTAGAGGTTTTTCTGAATTGATGACTGGATTCGTTTCCAATTTTATTTCAGAGGCATGAGAGATAGTTGGCTTTAAATCTTCCTTGTTAATTTCAAACTGAGAAATGGGTTTTAAAACAGGTTCTGGAATTTCTTCTTCATCGTCTTCATCAAAATAATTTGGCATTTCTTCTCTATCTTCTTCATTTTCATTTACTGCAAATTCTTCTAAGTTATATGAAGTATCACCTGATGGTTTTGTTGTAGGCGTTAATTCGTCAGTAATCTCTTTTTTCTTTTTCTCAAAAAACGATTTGATAGTATCTGGTGACATTTTTATTTTGAAAATCAAATAAATCAAAAGTCCGAATACTAAAACTAAGAGTGTTCCAATTTTTCCAATGTAATCTTGTAGAAACTGATTCATTTCAAAACCAATCGTTCCTCCAAGTTCGGGCATTGATGTGGCAAAAAAACCAAATAAAACAGAAAGAATTATAATTACAAATAAATCCCAAAACCAAATATTCTTTAGCTTTTTGAATGCAATTTCTAAAGCTAAAAATGCACCAGTTAAGAAAATTAATTTGACAAATAAGAAAGAGGCAACCCCGAAGCCTTTGTATATGAAGAAATCGGCCAAAATTGCACCAAATTTCCCTAACCAATTACCTGAGGTTTCCTCACGATTTGTAAGTTCAGATAGAGTGCTTTGATCCTGTTGACCATAAATAAAAAAAGAAATAAAAGAAACCAAAAGGGCTATTGAAAAAAGGACTAACAAACTTCCAAATAGCATTTTCTGCTGTCTTGAAAGCTTCCAAAAAGGCTTTTTTTCGGTAGATTCTGTTTTTTTATCTGTTTCTTTTTTTGATGTTTTTGCCATTATAATATTGTTTTTTATAAAAACTTCGGAATATAAATGATACAACCAATTGCAATGGCTGTCATTGCTGCAAAAAACACAGCACCTGCTGCAATATCTTTAATAAAACCAATTCGTTCATGGTATTCAGGATGAATAAAATCGGCTACTTTTTCAACTGCAGTATTTAATCCTTCAATTCCTAGAACTAGACCAATAGCTAATGTTTGTACTAACCATTCTTCATGAGAAATTTCAAAATAGAATCCTGCAACAACCAAAAGAACCGCAATAGAACTTTGTACCATTACGCTATGTTCGGTTGTTATTAATTTAATAGCACCTTTCAAGGCAAATCCCATGCTCTTAAATCTTCCTGTTAAAAAAGTTTTATCTCTTTCAAATTCCATTTGAATACTATTATAAAGCGGCTAAAGCAGCATCGTAATTAGGTTCGTTTGCTATTTCGGCAACTTGCTCAGCATATTTAACAACACCATTTTCATCTACGATAATTACCACTCTTGAGTGTAAGCCAGCTAATGGACCCTCTACAATTTCTAGGCCATAATTTTTTCCAAAACTACCATCTTTAAAATCAGATAGATTTACTACGTTTTCCAATCCTTCGGCACCGCAAAAACGCTTTTGTGCAAATGGTAAATCTCTGGAAATACACAGTACTTTTGTGTTTTCTAATGCACTTGCTTTTGCATTAAAAGTTCTTACAGATGTAGCACAAGTTCCAGTATCAATACTTGGAAAAATATTTAAAACCAATTTACTACCAGCAAAATCGGCTAATGTAGCTATTGATAAATCATTTTTCACCAATTCAAAATCTACTGCTTTTGTACCAGATTTTGGTAACTCTCCACTTGTGTTTATTGGGTTTCCGCCTAATGTTATTAATGCCATATTCTATCTTTTTTAAGGTACCAAAAGTATGAAATTATTTCGGAATAGGGAAAAATCATTTAATTTATAAAATTTAACATACTCAAGATGGTTTTTTATATTTGTTTATCGTAATATTGCAATATATTAATTTACTATAATGGGAGTATCCAAAACAGCCTCTTTTTCGGTAGAACAAAATGAAATAGCAAACTTGTTCAAAGCACTTTCGCATCCAGCAAGAATTGCAATTGTCGATTATTTATTGTCGGTAAACACTTGTATTTGTGGCGATATTGTAAACGAATTGCCTCTAGCGCAACCAACCGTTTCTCAACATCTTAAAGAGTTAAAAAACGCCAATATTATAAAAGGAACTATTGAAGGAACTGCCATTTGCTACTGCATAAATCCTGATGTTATTGAAAAAATTGAACATCATTTTGGTGCCATTCGACATAAATTGAAAAACAAGTGTTGTTAGCTAATTGCGAATTACTATTTACTAATCTTAATTACTCAAAAATGAAACTGTCAGAAATAAAAAATCATTTAAAAACGCTTTCTCAAATCACTTTTCAATTACCAAATGGACAATTAGTTCCGAGTCATTTTCATGTTACAGAAGTTGGCAAAATCACCAAACACTTCATCGATTGTGGCGGAACGGTTCGAACAGAAGAAGTGGTAAATTTTCAACTTTGGGAAGCCAACGATTATGATCATAGATTGCATCCTGAAAAATTAGTCCACATTATAGAATTGTCCGAAGAGAAACTTCAAATCCCCGATTTAGAAATTGAAGTCGAATATCAAATGAAAGAGACTATCGGAAAATTTAGTTTGGATTTTGACGGAACAAGTTTTCAATTAAAATCAAAACTAACAGATTGTTTGGCCAAAGACAATTGCGGAATTCCTTTAGATAAATTGAAAGTGAAAATAGGTGAGTGGAAGCCAAAAGAATCGTCATGTTGTACACCAAATTCTAATTGCTGTTAAAAAATTAATCAAAACAATCGAAAACAAATCACTTTTCACTAATACTCAAAAAATAATGTCAGATAAAAAACAACATTGGGAAAAAGTTTTTGCAACCAAGCAAGAAACCGAAGTAAGTTGGTACCAGCAAAAGCCAGAAACATCGATTACCTTTTTCACTGAAAACAGCATTTCAAAAGAGGCTAGGATAATTGACATTGGTGGTGGTGATAGCTATTTGATTGATAATTTGTTAGATTTGGGTTATGAGAATTTATTTCTTTTGGATATTTCTTCAAATGCTATTGAACGAATCAAAAAAAGGTTAGAAGCAAAGGCAGAAAAAGTAACTTTCATCGTTTCTGATATTTTAGATTTTAAGCCAGAAATTACTTTTGATGTTTGGCATGATAGAGCGAGTTTTCATTTTTTAACTTCAGAAAAGGATATAGCTACATACCAAAAGTTGATTTCAAATTCTATTAAAGAAAATGGATATTTATTCATGGGAACTTTCTCTGAAAAGGGTCCTTTAAAATGCAGTGGATTAGAAATTACGCAATATTCAGAATCAAAATTCGAAGCAATTTTTGGAGCCAATTTTGAAAAAATAAAATGTTTTGAAGAAAACCATCAAACCCCATTTGATACAACACAGAATTTTATTTTTTGTGAGTTTAAGAAAAGATAAAAATTAAAAGCATATAGTGAGTACCGTGCTTTCTATGTGTCTTAGAGTTAACTAAATAAACATGCAAGAAAACCTATCCAAAACCATAGTAACCATTTCTGAAATTTCTGTTCCAAATGAGCGAAAGGAAGTTTTACAACCTTTGATTGAATACATTCAAAATAAAGTAAATACCAACAAAGAAATTCGTCTAAACTTCATTTGCACACACAATTCCCGAAGAAGTCATTTATCGCAAATTTGGGCACAAACAATGGCATTTCATTTCGGAGTTCAAAATATAGTTTGCTATTCTGGTGGAACCGAAGCTACAGCGATGTTTCCGAAAGTGGCAGAAACATTAACCAATCAAGGTTTTGAAATTCAAAAATTGAGTGAAGCTCAAAATCCTGTTTACGCCGTGAAATTTGATGAAAATCAACTTCCCATCATTTGTTTTTCTAAAACGTATTTTGATGATTTTAATCCGAAAAACAATTTTGGAGCGATTATGACTTGCAACAATGCAGACGAAGGTTGTCCAATGGTTTTGGGTGCAGAAGCCAGATTTTCAATAAAATACGACGATCCAAAAGCCTTTGACGGAACGGATGTAATGAACGAAAAATACGCAGAACGCAGTTTGCAAATCGCCAGCGAAATGTTTTTTGTGTTTTCTCAAATAAAAACTAACCTTTAAAATCTAAGCAAACATTGCACATTCTTTGCGTCTTTGCGGTTAAATAACATGAAAAAACGCCTCAATTTTCTCGACCGATTTCTAACACTTTGGATATTTCTAGCCATGTTACTTGGCGTTGCCATTGGTTATTTTATTCCAAATGCTGCTGGTTTTATCAATTCGTTTTCATCTGGAACTACGAATGTTCCTTTGGCAATTGGTTTGATTTTGATGATGTATCCGCCATTGACCAAAATCGATTTTTCGCAAGTTCCCAAAATGTTTGAAAAACCAAAATTATTGACGGCTTCGTTTTTCATCACTTGGATTGTTGGTCCGTTTTTGATGTTTTTATTGGCGACTTTTTTCCTAAAAGACTATCCCGAATACATGACAGGTCTAATCATTATCGGAATTGCACCGTGCATTGCAATGGTTATTGTATGGAACGAATTAGCCGAAGGCAACCGTGAATTAACCGCTGGTTTAATCGGAATTAATAGTTTGTTGCAAGTGTTTTTCTTCAGTTTGTATGCTTATTTTTATTTGGCAGTTATGTTGCCTTTATTTGGAATTAAGGGTTTGGAACTCAATATCACGATTGCCGAAATCGCAAAAACGGTTGGAATTTACCTCGGAATTCCGTTTGCATTAGCAGTTATTAGTCGATTTGTGATAAAAAAATATGCTGGCGAAAAATGGTTCAATCAAAAATTTATTCCTTTTGTTTCGCCTATTACTTTGGTGGCTTTGCTTTTTACCATTGTAATTATGTTCAGTCTAAAAGGCGAAATGATTGTCGATTTACCAATGGATGTCGTTAGAATTGCCATTCCGTTAGTAATTTTCTTTGCGATTATGTTTTTCTTGATGTTTTTTGTAGCCAAGAAAATTGGCGCCAATTATCGCGATGCTGTGGCGTTATCGTTCACTGCTTCGGGCAATAATTTTGAATTAGCCATAGCTGTTTCTATAGGTGTTTTTGGCATCAATAGCGGACAAGCATTTGCTGGTGTAATCGGACCTTTAGTAGAAGTTCCAGCTTTAATTATCCTGGTAAATGTGGCGTTTTGGTTGCGGAAGAAGTATTTTTGATGTTACGTTAATCATTTAAACGCTAAGTACCATAAATGAATTTTTAATGTTGTTAGACTAGAGCTTATAGCGATTTGAAAACCGAGTTTTCTCCACTAGGGAAAAACGAATTTAGGAAAATAAACTAAAAAATTTACCGAAAAAACTAGCTATGCGATTTAGCATGTGTTAGACGGATTCATAATTATTTATTTAACTGTGGTTCATTATGTAATTGCTCATAATCCGAAATAAATTGTTCTTTATAATTTTCCAAAATTTTACTTTTTTTCTTTGACAAACCAAAAGTTCCAATCCAAAGAAGTCCTTTTTTAACACGTTCTTTATCTGTTATATAGGTTCTGAATAATAGTTCAAATCCAGCAAAAAAAGCGAGTATAATAATTAACCCCATCAAATAATATTCTGAATAGCCTTTAGATTCTATATATGTCTTGATTTCCGAATAATATCTAACAATTATTGGCGTCATCACAGCGACACATAAGAGTATTATAGATGGGCGTATACAATATTTTGAAGCCGAAATGTACTCCAGCCTTATGTCTTCTATATGTGAGTCAACATAAGATTTCTTGTTTTTTTTCCATTCTTCTAAATCTTTTAAATATTTATTTTCTGTTCGCTGAATTTCTAAATCATTTTCAATAGCGGCAAGTTTAGAATTTAAAGATTCTATTTCATTTTCTTTTAAAACAACTTCCTCTTTTACTATTTCTTTTTCAAGGATAAGATTTTCATATTCCTGTCTAAAGGTTTTAATATTTTGTTCTGCTTTTAATTTTTTTGATTCAAGAAGTTCCTTCTCAATATTTACAGATTTTATATTTTGTAATACTTCTTCATTTTTTTGTATTAATATTTGATTTTCTATTGCAATTTGGCTTTCAATTATATCTATTTGTTTTTCGTGATCGTCATTTGCTTTATCTAATTTGTCAAGTAATACTTGGTCTCTCAAAATATTGACTTTTGTTTCAAAAGAAGTCGCATGGTAATTATCATTTATGATTTGAAGAGCCTTTGATCTTGTTGTGGAATAATCAATTTCAAATGAGCGAAATTCCGGTATTGAAAATGTATCAATGAATCGTTTATTGGCTGAATAATCATTTTCAATGAAAGGCCTAATAAGTTGGAGAAAAACACTTGGATTAACAACATAATTAATTTCCCAATTTCTTTTGTAGTATGTTCTCTCAAATTTAGCAAGTACGAAATCTGAGCTTATGAAAAATGCATTGCTTTCTAGGAATTTTGTTTTTTTAGGATTTAATGCTCTTACTTCTCTTAATGCAACAACATCATGCTTGAAACCAGAAAATGATTTTATTTTTCTGTTCTTAACTTCTTCATAAAATTTTTGATAAGCTTCAACATCAACTTCAACATCAACTAATTCGGCATCCGAGCTTTGTCTGGGAATATATTCAGTTAAACCAAGATCTTTTAAAATTAAATCTACATGATCATACTTTTCTAAAAAAACTGCTGGATCGGTTTCGTTTTCAATATTTTGTTTATGAAATAATTCTTCTAGAGGACTTAGTCCATCGACAGCCACAGCAACTCTGCTGGTTTCTCTAGTCCACTTAGATGCTCTTATATATAAGGCTCTTGCATCAAATGCTCGCTTAAATTCTGCAAGTGTTTCAGGATGATAAGTTAATTTAAAGGGTAAACGATTTTTTTTAACTTCTTCTAAAATTTCTCTCGCAGATGCATCTTCACTGTTCTTGTGCAAATCAAGTATTCCAAAGATAAAATTTGTGTCAAGAAAAAGGCGAAGATTATTATACCTCTTGTTTAAAAAGTTTACCGTTTCCGCATCTGAAGTTAATGCAAAACTCGTGAATGTAGCATCCGCTAATTGAGAAACATAACTTGCTCTAATTTCATCAGCATTAATTATGAACTGATTAATTGAAGTGCTTAATACTTCTCTAGTAAATGGATTTCCGTTTTCTTTTAAAATTGTTTCGACAATAACAACAAGATTTTTTTGATCGTCCTCATTTATACGAATATTAGGGTTTAAAAAGTTTAGTGTCTGCATACCATGTTGTTCAAACACATTACTTAAGTATAATTTCAATAAATCCCATAACTTTTCAAGACCATCATTTGAAATGTCATCGATGTAAATTTTTACTTCTTCAAACCATTTTAATTTTACTTTGTTTTCTAAATTGCTTGCATCTTCTAATCGTTGTTTCAATTTGACCGATACAGCTTGAGTAACGAAATACTCTTTTGAGTTTGGATCTCTTATGATTTCCTCTTTGTCTAATAACTTATCAATATTAGATGTAATTACACTATTTCGGATTGATATACCATAAATTTCCTTTACTTTATTTTCAACTTCTGTTTCATTTTTAGGGTTATTCCCGCAAACATTATTTAAAGTATGAGTAATTAAGTTTTGTACAATTTGATCAAATTTTTGGTCGTGTGATAAAGCTTTTATATGACTTAATTTTGAGAAAACTTTTTTGTAGTCGAGTTGTTGCATATTCAATATGTATGTTTTGTATTCAGTTATAATTGTATTTCCAAATATATTAATTATTTTACATAACAACACCAAAAACTTACAAAAATTTCATACAAAAAAACAAA
>CAZLEU010000076.1:0-13786 GCA_964558625.1 uncultured Flavobacterium sp. | reverse complement strand
TTGAGTTGGAAATATTTCTAAAATACAATAGTGGCATTTTATTATCGACACTTATTTTCATAAAGTCATGAACAGTCATCGTTTGTGGAAAAGTTGCAATATAAGTTCCACCGTTAAACTGAAGTGAAATTAGATTGAAATTGCTAAGCAATTCGCCCAACTGTTTTTGGTTCCATTCGCTTTCAAATTCTATAATAAGCTGATTTTCTGGTAAAATAGTTTCGGTTTCGGTAGTATTGTGTAAGTTTTTTTGTTTACCTAATTTTAAGAAAATTACTTGATCAGATGTTTTTTCTACTTCGTATAATTGTTGCGAACTTAGTACTATTCCAATAGGTCTAAATGGTGATTTGGCTATAGCTCTAAAATCTTCTAAAACTGTTTGTTGTGCCAAAATATCTAAATTTGCCAAAGGCTCGTCAATCAATAATATTTTAGGTTTTCTGAGCAACATACGAGCTAATTCAAAACGCATTTTGTAACCAGAAGACAAACTTTTCCAACTATGTTTTCTAAATTTTCGCAAGCCTAATCTTGAGATAATTAATTCTACAATCAATGCATTTTCTTCTGGCTTGTAACCATAAGTTGCTGCTGTAAATTGAAGGTTTTCAAACATTGAACCATACCAAGTTTCTGTTCGTTGCGGAATGTAAACTAACTTGGTTCTCAAGTCGTATAAATCATCGTGTTTGAAATTATAGTGCAAAATGCCGCTTGTAGCTACCAATTCGCCACATAATAATCGCAAAAGAGTTGTTTTTCCATTTCCGTTTTCACCGACTAATCCCAAAATTTCACCTTGCTTTAATTCTATATCAATTGGACCAAGTGAAAAGGAAGAAGTTCCATACGATTTTGTTACTGAAGTTGCTTTTACCAATACTTCTCTTGGAGCAATAGATTTTGTTGAAAGATAAGAATGCAAATCAGACAAGATGGCTTGAAATTTTTCTTTTTTACCTTCAGCTATGGCTTCGTTTTTATCATACCATTTTAAAAAATCAACTGTCTTTTTATAATAAGAAAGCGTTTCAGTGTCAAGTGTTAAGTCAATAATTCGCTTTAAAACTATAGGATAATCTTCAAATTGGAGTAACGAAAGCAATTCTTGGTATTGTTTTTCAAATTCATTCATAATAAATATTCTTAGCTTGACTTGTTCTTACTAAAACTCAAAAAAAGTGAAATTAGTATTTTGAGTAAATGTAAAAAAAATCCGCTAAAGAAAATTCTTTAACGAATTTATATTTTTTTAATATTTGAAACTACAAAATACCCAATTCCATCATGCATTCTTTCATCATATGGTAGGTGCGTTCTATGTCGTTATCTAATCCTATAGAAAAACGGATTAAACCATCGGATAATCCCATTTCTTTTTGTTCCTCTAGCGGAATTTCGGACGATGTTGAGGTTCCGGGTGCGCTGAAAAGGGTTTTGTAAAACCCTAAACTTACTGCCAAATAACCCAAATTTTTGTTTTGCATCATTTCCATCAATTCGTTGGCTTTGTCTAGTGTGCCTACATCAACCGTCATCATACCACCAAAACCATATTCTGCGTTAATCATAGTGCTGTATAGCGTATGACTTGGGTGGCTTTTTAATCCTGGGTAAACTACCTTTAATCCATCATTTTCAAACTGGGTTGCCAGGTACAGTGCATTATGGCTGTGTTGTTTCATACGAATGTGTAAAGTCCTAAGGTTTTTTAGAATACTTGCCGAACGCAAACTATCCATTGTGGCTCCATACAGCATCATGGCACCATTGTTTACGTTTTTCAAATCGTCTATAAACGCTTGTGATGCACAGACAACACCGCCAACCGTATCACTACTTCCGTTTATAAACTTGGTCAAGCTATGGATCACAACATCTGCACCCATCTTGGCAGGTGCCACCGATAAGGGCGAAAAGGTATTGTCTACAACCAGTTTGATATTGTACTTTCTTGCCATTTTTGCCAAACTCGCTATATCGGCGACTTCCAAAAGTGGATTACTTACTGTTTCACAATACAAAACTTTTGTTTTTGGCGTAATAGCAGCCTCTACACTTTCTAGTTTTGTGATGTCTACAAAGTTCGTTTTGATCCCCCAATTGGGTAACATGTTTTTCATAAAAGCATAGGTTCCGCCGTAGATAGTTCGACTAGAAACTATTTCGTCACCAGCATGGCACAATTGCATCAAGACAGGTGTGATAGCTCCCATTCCAGAAGCGGCAACATTGGCACTTTCAGTTCCTTCCATTGCCGCAAGTGCTTTGCTTAGATACAAATTCATAGGCGACGAATGACGCGAATACAAATAGCAACCTTCGGCATTTCCTTCAAAAGTGTCAAACATGGTTTTGGCCGACAGAAAGGTATAGGTCGAGGAGTCTGAAATAGAGGGATTTACACCCCCAAATTCGCCAAAGTATTGTAAATCTTGAATTTTGTCTGCGGGATTGAAGTTTTCCATTTTTAGTTTGTTGTTTATTTTATTCAAAATTCGATAAACTTAGTTTTAAAGTCAATAGTTAATAAGATAAATAGATTTTAAAACTACTTTAAGGTATTTTTATCGAAAATAAAACTAATTTTGTACTCTCATTACAACAAAACTAGATTTTTAAACAACCATAACTTCTAAACCATCAATATCAAATGGATGCGATCGACAAAAAGCTATTACAATTGTTGCAACACGATACAAAGAAAACCACCAAAGAACTTTCGTTAAAGCTCAATCTTTCGGTAACGGCAGTCTATGAACGGATTAAGAAATTGGAGCGCGAAGGCATCATTTCCCGTTATGTTGTTTTGCTCGACAAAGAAAAAGTAGGGAAAAGTTTTGTGGTTTTTTGTCATTTAAAATTGGTGCAGCATACCAAGGAATTTTTAACCAAGTTTGAAAGCGAAGTAGTACAACTAAAAGAAGTACTCGAATGCCATCATGTGAGTGGTGATTATGATTATATTTTGAAAATAGCGGTGCGAAATATGGAAGAGTACCGCGAATTTTTGGTAACCAAACTCACTACCTTACAGCACATTGGGAGCACACACAGCACATTTATGATAAGTGAAGTTAAAAACACTACGGTTTTGGAGTTGTAAGGTATAGGTGCTATTTTTAGATTATTAGATATATTTGTAACATCATAAAATAAAAAATATTTAAGATTTAAAAGAGGTTATATTAGATGTATTTAAGGCGTAGAACAAACAATATTAATTTAAGCTAGCTTTATTGTAGTAAAAGAGATTATGCAGAAATTTTCATTATTTATAAAATCAGATAAATTTTATTGGAGCACCAACAAAATAATATATTCAACTTTGTTTTTTTGTTTGGTAGTTATTCTCATAAAGAATAAAGTTTTTAAAATTGAAGAAAACCTATTTGACAAAATATTCCAATATTTGGTTATTGGATGCTTTATTATTGGATTTATTTTGAAGTTTAAAGGTTTTACTGAAATACAACCATTGAGAGGAAAACTTGATGGTAGTATAGTTTTTAATAAAGATAATATTTCAGTAAAAGATGAAATATTTCAAATTGATGAAGTAAGGAAAATTCAAATTTCTAATGATGATTACAATGGTAGGTTAAATGGAACATCAAAAGGAAATTTTGGACCAGCTTTGTCAAATGGAACTAATAATTTTATTGTGATTTTTTTTGAATCTGGAATAAGTAAAAGATATCAATTTGAATTAATCAATTCTGATGATTTCCAAAAAATTAGAAATATTCTAATTGAATATCATTTGAAAGGGAAAATGGATTTTGATGAGATTGCAAATGTATTGGGAGAGAAGAGTAGCGAAGAAATTAGAGATTTTAAAAATGAAATAATAAAAGCTGAAGAAAATAGAGCTTAATTTTAAACTAAAAACCAATAAAATGAAATTTCCAATACTTTTCCTAACAATCTTATTCTTTTCCAATTGCAAACCAAAAGAGGAATTAGCTACCAACGACCAAGCCCTAAAAAGAGTTTGGATGTTAACGAGTTTCAAAGATTTTGAGAAGGCAAAACTCATGCAATACCAAGCGTTTATTGACTTGACAGCGGTAGAAAAAGGTACAGCCAAAATGGGTTGTAATGCTATCTTCTTTACTTATAATGTAAAAGAAGCCAACAAAATCAACTTTTCCAATGTAGGAAGTACCGAAATGTATTGCAATGAAAAGATGGAAATAGAAAACGCTTTTGTAAAAGAAATTGCAAGTTATAAAACCTACGAAGTAAAAGGACACAAACTAATCCTAACAAACGACAAAAACGAACAAATAGAATGTATTGCTCAGGATTGGGATTGAGAATACAATTTTCCCGACTAGTTGAATAATCGGGAAAATTTTAAAACCAACAAATAGGAACCTTGTTTAAGAGAATAGTAAGATGAGTAATTGTGCTACGATAATTCTCAAAATCATCGTTAGTGGATATACGGTTGCATAGGTTGCAGATGGTATATCATTTCCAGCAATTTTTAGGGCAAAAGCCAATGCTGGTGGATCGGTAGAAGCTCCTGCCAATAATCCGCAGATTTCAAAGAAATTCTTTTTGAAATATCTTTTAGCAATAATGCCAACAACGAGTAATGGGATAATGGTGATTAGTATACCCAATCCTATCCAATAAAAACCATTTCCACCTGCAAAGGCTTCTACTAGTTTAGAACCACTACTTAACCCAACACTGGCAAGGAATAGGGTGATTCCTAGTTCTCTAATCATCAAATTGGCGCTATTGGTGGTGTAGTTGTTTAGGTAGAATTTGTTTCCAAAACGACTTAAAAGTAAAGCAATAATGAGCGGACCACCAGCCAAACCAATTTTGACAGGAACTGGAATATTGGGTATTTGAAAAGGAATACTACCCACAATAATACCAAGTACTATTCCGATAAAAATAGGTGCGATATCGGGTACTTCTAATCGTTTGAGTGAATTTCCTACTACATTGGTAATACGCTCCAAACCTTCTTTGGATCCTACCACTTTGATAGTATCACCCAATTGAAGCGAAATGTTTCCGTTTGGAACCATTTGTGTACCGGCGCGATACAATCTTGTAAAGGTAAAATCATGCTGGTTAAACTCAGGAATATCGCCCAATCGTTTGTGTGTAATATTTTTGTTGGTAACCACTACATGACTAGAAACTAGGTTACTGTCTAGTGCTGTTTTCAGATTCATGTCGCTTTCCGAACCAATAAGTAGTTCTAATTGTTCAAAAGTAGTTTTGGAAGCAACAATGAGCAAAACATCATTTTCAGATAGAATTTCTTTGGGTGCTGGAGAGATAATGGTTCCTTTATGAAACATCCTAGATACTACAATCGGCGTCTTGATGATTTCAAATATGGCACTAATGGGTTTCCCAACTAGTTGGTGATTTTCTAATTTTAAATGTTTCGAAATCACTCTGTCTTCTCTAAGATTTGCTAATTTATTTTGAAGTTCGGTTTCATGTTCAATATTGACTCTAAATATTTTTTTGAGTACAAGCATCGCAATAATAATCCCAAAAACCCCAAAAGGATAAGCCACCGCATAAGCCAATGTAACCATTGAAGTATCAGCTGTTGCTTGATGTAAGTTGGTCATTGTAGTTTGAGCAGCTCCAAGTCCGGGTGTGTTGGTTACGGCACCACTCATAATCCCAGTCATGATAGAAATAGGATTGGACGAAAAGTAAAATAAAATCAACGTGGTTATTACTCCAAACAGCACTACTAAACCAGCAAGCATATTGGTAACAAGTGCATTTCTGTTTAGAGAAGCAAAAAAGCCAGGTCCAACTTGTAATCCGAGTGTATAGACAAAAAGGACTAATCCAAATTCTTTTAGGAAATCTTGCAATTCATGATTAATGGAAACGCCTATAAAAGAAAAGAACAAGCCAATGAATAAAACCCAAGTTACTCCAAGCGAAACACCAAAGATTTTTATTTTTCCAAACCCAATTCCTAGTGCAATCACAATTCCAAAAATGATTATTGTTTGTGCAAATGATTGCTTTGTGAGTAATTCAACTATCCAGTCCATTTTTTGTTTTTTTTAATACCAATGGAAAGGTAAACATTTTTCCATTGGTATTATTGTATTGTAACTTATAAACTTGGTCCAGCTGCAACCAATCGTTTGCCTTCTTCGGTATCGGTATATTGCTCAAAGTTTTTGATGTAAAGAGCAGTCAACTTTTTGGCTTTTTCTTCCCATTCTGCCACATCACTATAGCTAGTTCTTGGGTCAAGAATATTGTCAACATTTGCTAGAACTTTAGGAGCAGTCAAGTTCAAGAAAGGAACTTTTACAGTTTCCGCTTTTTCGATAGAACCATCAATAATAGCATCTATTATCGCACGAGTATTTTTTAGAGAAATACGTTTTCCAGTTCCGTTCCAACCTGTGTTTACTAAGTAGGCTTTGGCATTGTGTTCTTTCATTTTAGCCACCAATGTTTTAGAATACATAGTGGGGTGTAAGGTTAAGAAAGCTTCACCAAATGCAGGAGAGAAAGAAGGTTGCGGTTCTGTGATTCCGCGTTCGGTTCCTGCTAATTTAGAGGTAAATCCGCATAAGAAATGGTATTGAGCTTGGTCTTCATCTAGGATAGAAACAGGAGGTAATACTCCAAAAGCATCTGCAGATAGGTAGATTATTTTGCTCGCATGCCCTGCTTTAGAAGGAAGCACGATTTTATTGATATGGTAAATAGGATAGGAAACACGTGAGTTTTCGGTGATAGAATGATCGTAATAATCCACTTCTCCGTATTCGTTTACTACTACATTTTCTAACAATGCATCACGTTTGATAGCTCGCCAAATATCGGGTTCATTTTCTTCAGATAGATCAATTACTTTGGCATAGCAACCCCCTTCGTAGTTAAAGACGCCATTATTGTCCCAACCGTGTTCGTCATCTCCAATCAAATAGCGTTTTGGGTCGGCAGAAAGGGTTGTTTTTCCTGTTCCAGAAAGTCCGAAGAAGATAGCCACATCCCCTTTTTCACCTACATTTGCAGAGCAGTGCATAGAAGCCATTCCTTTTAGTGGAAGGTAATAGTTCATCATAGAGAACATTCCTTTTTTCATTTCGCCACCATACCAAGTTCCACCAATAATTTGAATTTTTTCGGTAAGATTAAATAATACGAAGTTTTCAGAGTTTAGACCGTGTTCTTTCCAATTGGGATTGGTAGCTTTGGAGCCATTCATTACAATAAAATCGGGTTCGCCAAAGTTTTCAAGTTCATAAATAGACGGTCTGATGAACATATTGGTAACAAAATGTGCTTGCCATGCTACTTCCATAACAAAACGCACTTTTAGTCTTGTGTCGGCATTTGTTCCGCAGAAAGCATCTACTACATATAATTTTTTGGAAGCAGAAAGTTGTTTTAGTACTAGATGTTTTAATTCGCTCCAAACTTCTTGAGTGGTTGGGAAGTTTACTTTATCGTCCCAGTAAATAGTATCTTTGGTACTATCATCTTTTACAATGTATCGGTCTTTTGGTGAACGCCCCGTAAAAATACCTGTTTTTACAGCCACAGCACCCGATTCGGTAACGGCACCTTTTTCGTAACCTTTACGTAAGTGAGAAGTTTCCGCTTGGAATAATTCTTCATAACTAGGATTGTAAACTACTTCATGATAACCAGTAATTCCTAAATTGTGTAATTCTTGTATGACTTTAATGTTTTTCATGTTGAAACGATTTTAATTATATTATTTATATTGGTTAAATTCTATACTTCAAAGTTCCCATTTTTATGCACTAAAAAACCTGATAAATGTCATTAAATAAATAAATCTACGAAATCGTTTTCTTTGTATATCAAGGGTTTGAGCTGTTTTTTGTAACGATGTAGTAAGATGATAATTAGCTTAATTTCAATTGAAATCAATAAAGTTTCTAAAACTTTTAATAAGCAATTAAAATACCAAAAAACATTCGTAATTTTGCATCACTATTTATAAAAACGCACAAAAAAAAGTATATATGAGTTCATTTGACGTAGTCATCATAGGTTCAGGTCCAGGCGGATATGTTTCGGCAATTCGTTGTGCCCAATTAGGTTTTAAAACCGCAATTATCGAAAAATATTCAACGCTTGGTGGAACTTGCCTAAATGTAGGTTGTATTCCTTCCAAAGCATTATTAGCGTCTTCACATCATTATGAAGAGTTACAACATTTTGCCGATCATGGGATTGAAGTTTCTGGAAAAGTGAAAGTGGATTTAACCAAAATGATTGAGCGCAAACAAGCTGTAGTTGACCAAACTTCTGGCGGTGTTAAGTTCTTGATGGATAAAAATAAAGTAACTGTTTTTGAAGGATTGGGTTCGTTTGAAGATGCTACTCATGTAAAAGTTACTAAAGCCGATGGTTCTTCAGAAGTTATTGAAGCTAAAAATATAATTATTGCAACGGGTTCTAAACCGTCTAGTTTGCCATTTATAAAATTAGATAAAGAACGAGTAATTACTTCTACAGAAGCTTTAAAATTACCAGAAGTTCCGAAACATCTAGTAATTATTGGTGGTGGCGTTATCGGAATCGAGTTAGGTCAAGTATATTTAAGATTGGGAGCAGAGGTTTCGGTTGTGGAATTCATGGACAGAATCATTCCTGGTATGGATGCTGGTTTGTCTAAAGAATTGACCAAAGTGTTGAAAAAACAAGGAATGAAATTCTATACGTCTCACAAAGTGCAATCTGTTGAAAGAAAAGGAAAAACGGTTACGGTAAAAGCAGAAAACGCTAAGGGAGAAATTATCACACTAGAAGGTGATTATTCGTTGGTTTCTGTTGGACGTCGTCCATACACAGATGGATTGAATGCCGAAAAAGCAGGAGTGAAGTTAACCGAAAGAGGACAAGTAGAAGTAAACGATCATTTGCAAACAAATGTTCCTAACATTTATGCTATTGGCGATGTTGTACGCGGTGCAATGTTAGCACACAAAGCCGAAGAAGAAGGGGTTTTAGTTGCCGAAATTTTGGCAGGACAAAAACCGCATATTGATTATAATTTGATTCCTGGTGTAGTCTATACTTGGCCAGAAGTTGCCGCTGTTGGAAAAACAGAAGAGCAATTGAAAGCCGATGGAGTTACCTATAAAGCGGGAAGTTTCCCATTCAAAGCATTAGGAAGAGCTCGTGCAGGTGGAGATACAGACGGATTTGTAAAAATTCTTGCAGATGCTAAAACAGATGAGGTTTTAGGTGTTCACATGATTGGTGCGCGTTGTGCCGATTTGATTGCTGAGGCTGTAACTGCAATGGAGTTTAGAGCTTCTGCCGAAGATATTTCTAGAATGAGCCATGCACATCCAACTTTTGCGGAAGCTATAAAAGAAGCCGCATTGGCTGCAACAGATAATAGAGCATTGCACGTTTAGAAATAAATCTCAACAAAATAAAAATCCCAAATTCCAACTTTAATTCATTTTGGAATTTGGGATTTTTATTTGAACTATTTTGGAATCATGCTGTAAAAACCCATTTGTAGCTATCCCAATTTCTATAGATTAAGAATATATTTCCTAAGAATAAAAATAATGCGATTGGTAATTCGCTAACAGGTGATAGAAAGACATGGATTAATAAAATATTTACTGTAATAGGTAATAAAACGACATTGAAAAGGCGCATGTATTTACCAGTTAAAAAAGATAATCCTGATAAGAGTTCAATCGCTTTTGACAATGGAAATAAATACTTGCTTGCTGCAAAACCCGCCATTACTGTCGCAAGGTCACCAGTAGGAGTTGGTTGCGGAAATAAATTAAGAAAATAAGATAAAGAAGCAAATACTAAAAGTGCCCCCATTAGCACACGAACAATGATTGTAGCAATTCTCATAATTATAAATTTTATTGGTTAGTTTTTCAAAGATAAATAAAAAATCAATAAAAAAACCATTCGTTTTTTGCGAATGGTTTGAATTTGAGATTATTGAAAGAATATAATTATGCTTTTTTCTCTTCTTTAGCTTTTTTAGCAGCACAACATCCACCTTTTTTCTCTCCAGATGAACAAGATTTTTTCTCTGCAGTAGAACACGTTTTTTCTGTTTTTGCTTTTTTCTCTTTTTCTTGTGGCTCTTGTGCAGAAACATTCATTGAAAACATAAAAGCAGCAATAGCTAAAATTGACATTAATTTTTTCATTTTTATTGTTTTTTAGTATTATTTTTTTTGATATATAAACCTGAATCAAATGTATAATTAATTTTTTATTATAAAAATTAATTAACTTTTTTGTAACTAGTCTTTCTAGAAATTAACAAGGAGTTTTCATTCTTTTTTTAGTTCTTTTTTTCTTTTACAAACATACTAAACAGTAATCCACCCATTAATCCGCCATATAATGTACTATTTAGGGGTTTGGAAGTTATTGCACATGTTCCGCTTGCACAACCTACGTAATAATAGTAAGTATAACCAGCTACACAGCCTATTATGACTCCAAGTGTAGAAATTAAAACTACTTTTTTATTCATGTTATTTTGTTTCTGACATTCTACCAATTGCACAATTTACATAGGATTTGGCTTGACGAAGTAGTGTGTTGTCTCCTTTTTCTGGATATCCTAATTCGTTTAGTTTAGCAATGATTGTTTCTCTATTGGCATTTCCTTTTACAAAAATGGTGTCAATTTCTTTTTCGATAGTTACATCTTCCACATTTTCAATTTTGAGCAGTACCGTTTTGATACTGTTCATGCAACCACCACATTTTATGTTTTCTACTTCAAAAATTGTTTCCATACTATTTTTATTAATTTGTTTTTTCCAAAATGGTTTTTATAATCTCTTCTTTAGAAATTACACCAGATTGTCTCCAAAGTTGTTTTCCATTCTGATAAAGTAACATGGTTGGAACACCTCGAACTTGTTGCATTGCGGCCAATTCTTGGTTTTTATCTACATCAATTTTGATAATTGAAATACGTTCTCCAAGATTATTTTTAACATCTTTGAGAATTGGAGCAAGCATTTGACATGGACCACACCAAGTTGCATAAAAATCAATCAAGACAGGTTTGTCAGTATTGATTATATCTTGAAAAGTAGCATTCATAATTAGTCTTTTTTATCGAAATTCACACTGCAACCATTTGATCCACAACCTATATTGAAAAAGGCTTGAACCAAGAAGAAAATTCCAAAAATTATAAAAAACCATTCGTGGGTAACATATGCATTGTAAAATAAGAATAATGCTAATACTACTCTCATGAAACGCATAAAATGCCAGTTTGTAAAAAGTAATTGTTTCATTCTTGAATTATTTCAATGTTGATGGACATACATAATTGGTTGTCTTAATGCTTGTATTTTTAATAGCAGAAAATCCACCTAAAACATTAACCACATTATGGTAGCCTCGAGCTTTTAAAATTGAGGCTGCAATCATAGAACGATATCCACCAGCACAATGTAGATAGAAGGTTTCTTTTTTTGGAAACTCAGCTAGGTGTTCATTCAAGAAATCGAGTGGGGTAGATGGTACATCAATAATATGTTCTGCTGTATATTCTCCTGGTTTTCTAACATCAAAAACAGGGATTTTTGTATTGTTGCTTTGCTCGCTGTGATTAATCAAAATTTCACTCAATTTTTCTGCTGAAACAGAAGTTACTGTATCGTATTCTAAACCAGCATTTTTCCAGCTTTCGAAACCATTCTCTAAATATCCCATAGTGTTGTCATATCCTACTCTTGCTAGCCTTTTTATGGTTTCTTCTTCTCGGTTTTTTGGTGTAACTAATAGAATAGGTTGCTTGTAGTCTATGATTAATGCGCCTACCCATGGGGCAAATTGTCCATCTATTCCAATGAAAATTGAATTGGGAATATGGCCTTTTTCAAAATCATCTTGATGGCGAACATCTAAAATTAATGCATTGGTTTCGTTGGCAACCAATTCAAATGTCTTAGCGTCAAATGCTTTTGCTTCTTTAATTATATCTTCAACATTGGTATACCCTTCTTTATTCATTTTTACATTCATTGGGAAATAAGCTGGTGGAGGTAATAAACCATCGGTTACTTCTATAATAAATTCTTCTTTGGTCATGTTTGTTCGAAGTGCATAATTTGTGGCTTTTTGGTCACCAATACTTCCTATAGTTTCTTTACTTAAATTTTTGCCACATGCACTACCAGCACCGTGAGCAGGGTATACAATGACATCATCAGCCAATGTCATTATTTTTGAACGTAAACTATCAAATAAAATACCTGCTAGTTGTTCTTGTGTCATATCGGCTGCTTTTTGAGCCAAATCGGGACGACCAACGTCTCCTAGGAACAGTGTGTCTCCACTAAAAAGAGCGTGATCTTTTCCGTTTTTATCTTTCAGTAAAAAACAAGAACTTTCCATTGTATGTCCAGGTGTGTGAAGACAAGTGATTGTGATTTCGCCTAATTGAAAAACTTCACCGTCTGTTGCAATATGTGCTACAAAAGTTGGATTTGCATTTGGGCCATAAACTATAGGTGCATTTGTTTTTTCTGCTAAGGTGACGTGACCACTAACAAAATCTGCATGAAAGTGTGTTTCGAAAATGTATTTTATTTTGGCATTATTAGCGGTAGCTTTATCAATGTATTGTTGTACCTCTCGTAGAGGATCTATGATAGCAACTTCTCCATTACTTTCAATATAATAAGCTCCTTGCGCTAAACATCCTGTGTATATTTGTTCAATTTTCATGTTTCATATTTTCTGTAAAATTAATTAGTTTTAGCAGAAAATGCAGTAACAATTGTTACAATTTTAACAAAGGCATCATGATGAGCATGATGCTTTTTTAATAAACTATGAAGACTACTTCATAATAATGTAGATGGACACACGTAGTCGGTTAGTGGTAAATTGGTAGTTTTGATGGAGTTAAACCCTCCACTTACGTCTACGAAATTATCGAAACCTTTTTGTTTTAAAATGGAGGCGGCTATCATGCTCCTATAACCACCTAAGCAATAAATAATGAAGGCTTTATCTTTTGGGAATTCGGTTAAATGATGATTTAAAGCATTTAAAGGAATATTTATTGCGTTGACTAAATGTTCTGATTGAAATTCGCTTGCTTTTCTAACATCAATGATTAGTTCTTTCTTATCATTGTAATGTTTTTCTAGTTGAGCGGCATTGATTCTGTGAACAATATCTATTTCTTTTCCAGCATTTTTCCATGTATCAAATCCACCTTCTAAGTAACCAATTGTATTGTCATATCCCACTCTTGAAAGACGAATAATAGATTCCTCTATTTTTTCCTCGTTTTCGGCAACAATGAGAATCTCTTGTTTAATGTCTAAAATTAATTCACCAACCCACATTGCAAAACTGCCATCAACACCAATATTTATACTATTTGGAATGAATCCTTTTGCAAAAACTTCTGGAGCTCTTGTGTCTAAAATTAAGGCTTTTGTTTCGTTTGCTAACACTTCAAACGTTTTTACATCATAGGCTTTTTTTCCTTTTTCTAAAATAGAATCCAAAGTGTCATATCCTTGAATATTCATTAAGACATTTTTGGGAAAATATTGTGGGGGTGTTGTTAAGCCCGTTAAAATTGCTTCTACAAATTGATTTTCAGACATGTTTTGTAAAGCGTAATTGGTTTTCTTTTGATTGCCCAGTGTATCAGTGGTTTCTTTGCTCATGTTTTTGCCACAAGCACTTCCAGCACCGTGATTTGGATACACAATTAAATCGTCTGATAATGGGATAATCTTGTCGCGTAGTG
>CAZLEU010000075.1:0-13789 GCA_964558625.1 uncultured Flavobacterium sp. | reverse complement strand
CATATTACTTAGTTTTTATTAAAAAAATAAAATTAGGTTGGATAACTTTAATTTTGATTCTTTTTTCAATTATTGAAGTTTCTTTTTTCTTAGCTAATGTGGTTAAAATTAAAGAAAGATGGATGTTCTTATTTTTCGAATTGTTTATCTTTATGGTGATGTATGTCTGGTATTATTCAAGAAAAATCAATAACAGATTTTTGAAATTTACCAATTTAAAATCGCAAACTGTATTATTAAACGAATTAAGTGAAGACGATAGCATTCCAAAATATGCAACGCATTTAATTTATTTGTCAAAAGCGGATAAAACTTATGAAATAGAGGAGAAGATTATCAAATCTATTTTTGCTAAAAAACCAAAAAGAGCTGATGTTTATTGGTTCTTACATATCAATAGAACCAATGATCCTTTTGCTTTGAATTATGAAGTAGAAGAATTATTAGATGATAAAGTAATTAAAGTGGTGCTAAATGTTGGTTTCAGAATTCAGCCAAAAGTAGAGTTGTATTTCAAAAAAATAGTCCAAGAATTAGTTGAAAGAAAAGAATTAAATTTACACATTCGTCCTGATGGTTCAACCAAATATAATAGCGAACCCGATTTTAAATTTGTAATAATAGAAAAATTTATCTCTGTTGAAAACGAGTTTGCTTTCAAAGAAGGATGGATGTTGACCACTTATTTCTGGTTGAAAAAACTATCATTGTCCGACGAAAAAGCATTTGGATTGGATAAAAGCGATGTTAAAATTGAAGAATATCCAATGGTATATTCGCCAACAATGAAACTTGAATTAAATAGAAAAAAATAATAGTATTGCAAAATGAAAAAAACACTCACAATTTTTACCTTATTTGTTTTTACAAATTTATTTTCTCAAGAAAAAAGCGAAATGAAAACCACTTTTTCTGGATTTGTTGAAACTTTCTATTCCTATGATTTTAATGAAAATCTAGCTGATGCAAAATTGCCTTTTATGTATAATTATAATCGTCATAATGAATTTAATATCAATATTGGATTACTTCGTGCAAAAGTTGAATATGAAAATGCTTATGCTGTAGTGTCATTGCATTCAGGAACTTATGTAGACGATAATTATGCCAATGAAAATATAAAATATATAAACGAAGCTTATGTGGGTTTATATATAGATCAATCAAAAAAACATTCTATTGAAGTTGGAATTATGCCAAGTTACATCGGTTTTGAATCGGCTACAACAGCGTCTAATTTGACATTAACACGCTCCATTTTGGCTGAAAATTCTCCCTACTTTATGACAGGTTTAAAATACAATTACAAACCATCTGATAAATGGAATTTTGCTGCTTTATTGACCAATGGTTGGCAACGAATCAATAAGCCACAAAAAGATGTAGCACCGTCTTTTGGAAGTCAAATTATATATAAATCTAGTGCCAATTCAACTTTAAATTGGAGCACTTTTGCAGGTAAAGAATTTAATGGAATTGATTTTTCTATGCGCTATTTTAGTAATTTATATTTTGATAAAAAATGGAATGATAAATGGAGAACAATTGCAGGTTTTGATTATGGTTTTCAGGATCTGAATTCCTTAAATGATAGTTCAGCATCATGGTTAAGTCCTATTTTTATTGCTCAATATTCTATAAATACAAAATGGCAAACGGCTCTCAGAACCGAATATTACCATGATAAAAAAAATTTGATTATACCTGCAAATGATGAATTTAAAACGTTAGGATTTTCTTTAAATTTTGATTATTTACCCAATTCAAAAGTAAAATTAAGAACAGAAGCTCGTTACTTTGATAGCAAAAAAGAAGTGTTTTCAAAAGATTCTGATTTGGTCAATTCAAATTTCTTTATGACAACCAGTCTGAGTTTTGAGTTTTAATTCTAAATTAGCGTTACATTCTATTGAAACATATGATAACCAAAATTCAAATTATAAAACGCTATTTCCGATCTCTTTTTGACTTAAAAGGAAGCCAAGAAGATGAGGTAGAAACCGATAAAGAAGTAAGAGAAGGAGTTGTTTTTAAAGGTAAAAATCTTTGGCTCCTTGCTTTTGCAATATTTATTTCTTGCATTGGATTAAACATTAATTCGAAAGCTGCTGTTATTGGTGCTATGATTATTTCACCATTAATGGGACCTATTTTTGGTATTGGTTTTTCTCTTGGAGTTTCCGATTTAGATTTGTTGAAAGTGAGTGTTCAGAATGCCATTAGAATCGTTTTGATAAGCCTTTTTGTTGCGACAATTTATTACTTAATTACACCATATGCCATTGCAACCGATGAATTACTTTCGTTTTCTAGCCCAACTATTTTTGATGTTTTGCTAGCATTTTTGGGAGGAATGGCAGGATTTATAGCTATTTCTCGTCACAATGGGACACAGGTATTAATCGGGGTTGCTGTTGCTACATCATGTATTCCACCATTATGTACTGCAAGTTTTGGTTTGGCAACACTACAATGGGAATATTTTATTGGAGGACTTTACACTTATTTTATCAATGCACTTTTTATCTGTGTTGGCTCTTATATAATTGTGAGGTATTTGAAATTCAGTCCACATTCGAACGAAAATGTAAAGAATGTAAATAGTTGGTTTGGAATTTTGATATTTCTAGCAGTAATTCCAGCGATGTATTTAGCCTACAACTTTGCAGTGACAAATATATATTTATCTAAAGCAAATCAATTTGTTACTAATGAAATTGACTCAAAATATCACGTGGTTCAAACAAAAATTGATCATAAAGCCAAACGAATAGAAGTGGATGTAACAGTTGAGAAATTTGACAGTTCACTTCAAAAAATAGTTGAAAAACAGCTTGAAAAATACAATTTGAATAATTCTAAACTAAAAATTTATCAAACCATTGAGGCTGGTAGTAAAGCCAATAGAAAAGAATTTGATAAGTTAAACGCTGAAATCGAATTGTTAAAAAATGAAATCAAAAATATGAAAGTTGGGAAATAGAATTTTTTCTAACAATCTGCAACATTCACGGCAACTGCCAATCCACCTTCTGAAGTTTCCTTATATTTCGAATTCATATCTTTAGCGGTTTGCCACATGGTATTGATAACTTTATCCAAAGGAACTTTGGCATTTTTTGCATAGGTTTCCATAGCCAATTCTGCTGCATTTATAGCTTTTATCGCACCCATCGTATTTCTTTCAATACACGGAATTTGAACCAAACCACCAATAGGATCACAAGTTAAGCCAAGATGATGTTCCATTGCAATTTCGGCTGCCATTTGTACTTGGTCTGGAGTTCCACCCATAACTTCACATAAAGCTGCGGCTGCCATAGCACTAGAAACGCCAATTTCTGCCTGACAACCACCCATTGCTGCCGATATGGTCGAGCCTTTTTTGAAAATACTTCCAATTTCGCCAGCAACCATCAAAAATTGCTTGATTTCTTTTTCGCTAGCTTCGTGATTTTCAATTACTAAATAATACATTAAAACGGCAGGAATTACACCTGCGCTTCCATTTGTTGGTGCAGTAACAACTCTTCCCAAGGCAGCGTTTACCTCATTAACAGCTAAGGCAAAACACGAAACCCATTTTAGAATCTGACGAAATTTAACTTCGGTTTTTCTAATTGTTTCAAGCCATTCTTGAGGTGAATTATAATTGGATAAACCAATCAAACCTTGATGCATATCAAAAGCTCTTCTACGAACATTTAATCCACCAGGAAGTATACCTTCCGAATGGCAACCAATGTACATGCATTCCAACATGGTATTCCAAATACGCATCAATTCGTTATGAATTTCTTCTTCCGAACGCATCGATTTTTCATTATCATATACAACTTCTGATATTTTTCTATTTTGAGAAGTACAATACTCTAATAATTCTTGTGCATTTTGGATTGGATAAGGAAAAGCACATTTTATTTGGTGTTTCTTTTTGGCATTTGCACGTTCTTCTTTTACAACAAATCCGCCACCAATAGAGTAGAAGGTAGAAGTATATTCTTTGTCAGAAGTAAAAGCTGTAAATGTTATTCCGTTTGCGTGAAATGGCAAAAAGTTTTTATTGAAAACAATATCTTTTTCAAAATCAAATGGAATCATAAGTTGATTTCCTAAGTTGATTTGATGTGTATTTTTTATAGAAGTTATGATTTTATCAATGTTTTCAACTGGAATATATTCAGGATCTTGACCGCTCAAGCCTAACATAACAGCCAAGTCGGTTGCATGACCAACACCAGTTAGTGATAGTGAACCATATAAATCCACTTTTATACGAATCGTTTTGTCTAATAAATTTTCTTGATTTAATTCAGCCAAAAATCGTTCTGCGGCACGCCATGGCCCAAGTGTGTGCGAACTCGATGGTCCAACACCAATTTTTAACATATCAAAAACCGAGATGCATTCTTCCATAAAGAAAAGTTTAATTTAAAACACAAATATAAATGAATAACTGAAAAATAAATAGTTTTGATAGGATATAAATAAGAATTTGATAATTTTAATAAAACTCTTATGCGTCAACCTCGTATTTAATACCTAAAAATGCCATCTTGTCATATAGACACCTGTCATATTTTATTAAAACTGACAATTAATTCTCTTTTTAGGTATGGCATAATCATTGCTTTTTGTCAGGCAAGTTTAAAATCGAATTTTCTAAAATTAATTAAATATAAAAATGGGAAAAATAATTGGAATTGATTTAGGTACGACCAACTCATGCGTTTCTGTAATGGAAGGACAAGAAGCTGTTGTAATCCCTAACTCTGAAGGAAAAAGAACAACGCCTTCAATCATTGCATTTGTAGAAGGTGGCGAAATCAAAGTAGGTGATCCTGCCAAAAGACAAGCTGTTACCAATCCAACAAAAACAATTGCTTCTATCAAACGTTTTATGGGAAGAAATTTTGCTGAAACACAAGAAGAAGCTAAAAGAACGCCTTACAAAGTTGTAAAAGGCGATAACAATACGCCACGAGTTGACATTGACGGTCGTTTATATACTGCGCAAGAATTGTCAGCTATGACGCTTCAAAAAATGAAAAAAACAGCTGAAGACTATTTAGGTCAAACAGTTACTGAGGCAGTTATTACCGTTCCTGCTTACTTTAATGATGCACAACGTCAAGCTACAAAAGAAGCTGGTGAAATTGCTGGTCTTAAAGTAATGAGAATTATCAACGAACCAACTGCAGCTGCTTTAGCTTACGGTTTAGATAAAAGAGGTAAAGATCAAAAAATTGCTGTTTACGATTTAGGTGGTGGTACTTTTGATATCTCTATCCTTGAATTAGGTGATGGTGTTTTTGAAGTATTATCTACAAATGGAGATACACACTTAGGTGGAGATGATTTTGACCAAACCATAATAGACTGGTTGGCAGACGAATTCAAAGCGGAAGAAGGAATTGATTTGCGTCTTGACCCAATGTCATTACAAAGAATTAAAGAAGCGGCTGAAAAAGCTAAAATCGAGTTGTCATCTTCTGCAGAAACAGAAATCAACTTGCCTTATGTAACAGCTACTGCTTCTGGACCAAAACACTTAGTTAAAAAATTATCTAGAGCTAAATTTGAGCAATTGTCAGATTCTTTAGTAAAACGTTCTATGGAACCAGTTGCTAAAGCGTTGAAAGATGCAGGTTTATCTACATCAGATATTGACGAAGTTATCTTAGTTGGTGGTTCTACAAGAATGCCAAGAATTGCTGACGAAGTAGAAAAATTCTTCGGTAAAAAAGCGTCTAAAGGTGTAAATCCTGATGAGGTTGTGGCAATCGGAGCTGCTATTCAGGGTGGTGTTTTATCTGGAGATGTAAAAGATGTATTGTTACTTGACGTTACACCTTTATCTTTAGGTATCGAAACTATGGGTGGTGTTTTGACAAAATTAATTGAAGCAAACACAACTATTCCAACAAAAAAATCGCAAGTTTTCTCAACAGCTGCCGATTCTCAACCATCTGTTGAAATTCACGTATTGCAAGGAGAAAGAGCAATGGCTGCCGATAACAAAACAATTGGTCGTTTCCACTTAGATGGAATTCCACCAGCACCAAGAGGTGTTCCGCAAATTGAAGTTACTTTTGATATCGATGCTAATGGTATTATCAAAGTTTCTGCAACTGATAAAGGAACTGGTAAGTCTCACGATATCCGTATCGAAGCTTCTTCTGGATTAACTGCCGAAGAAATCGAAAAAATGAAAAAAGATGCTGAAGCAAATGCCGATGCTGATAGAATTGCTAAAGAAAGAGCAGAAAAATTAAACGAAGCTGACAGTATGATTTTCCAAACAGAAAGTCAATTGAAAGAATTGGGAGATAAATTATCTGACGAACACAAAACAGCAATCGAATATGCCTTAACCGAATTGAGAATGGCACACCAATCACAAGATTTAGAAGCGATTCAAAAAGGTTTAGACAATGTAAATGCAGCTTGGAAAACAGCTACAGAGGCAATGTATGCTCAAGGAGCCGATCAAGGAGCTCAAGGACAACCTGCTCAACCACAGGGTGAAGCACAAGGCGACAATGTTCAAGACGTTGATTACGAAGAAGTGAAGTAATTAGATAATTGAGTTTATAGAAAACCGAGTTAGTAATAGCTCGGTTTTTTTTATTTAACATTTTTAGGATAGAATATTTTGTATATTGGCATTCTCAAAAAATATAAAAAAATGAAAAACGGAATTTACATTTTAGCCTTTTTGGTTTGCTTGACCAGTTTTGGTCAAAAAAAGAAAAGTGCTACACCAAAAGCTACTGCCGGATTAGCAAAAGTTGACAACCTTATTGCCGAAGTCAAAAACGGTAATTTTCAAGTAGCCATTACCGATAAAGGCAAAGAAGTCGATGCCATAATTGTAAAAAGTGTAGATAAATCATTTGCGCCAGCTGGCTGCAAGTTAGCTTCATATAAAGCAAGTGGTGTAACTTTATATTTACTTAGTTGGACAGAAAAAAGTTCAAGTAAAACCGATACAAAAACGGAGGATAAAACTACGCTATATTCAGTAGTTTACGAAATTTCTGAAAAGAAACAGGTATTTTCAAATTTCCAAACTACCAATAACATAACAGAAAAAGTTTTTTTAGACAAAAACAAAACCGCATCTGAAACACAAAACAAAATTAGAAGAGAAGGGTTTGAATTTACTTTAAATCCTGATGGTTCGATTACTCAAAAAAGTAAAAACCAAGAAAATAAATGGGTTTATGATGCTACCAAAAAAGATTATGTTGACGCTAAAAAGAAAAAGTAAAAATTGATTTTACTGAATAATCGCAAATTGTAATTCTTTCAAGATTTATAATTTGCGATTTTTTTATCTAAACCAATTTCCTATTGAATGAAACATTCTTCCGAAGAAGGTGCGTTTTTTCTGAATTACACCGACAATAATTTCTCCACGTAAACTAGTAGTTGGGTCGTTTTTGAGTATGATATTTATATTCGAGTTTTGTTCTATTCTAATCTCTTGACTTAGTAAACTTATAAAGGATATAATTAGAAAATCTCCTTTCTTCGCTTTAATTATAAAATTTCCATCTAAATCAGTTTGAGTTTCATTTGAAGTTCCTTTAATTACAATATTTGCACCGGGTAATGGTCCAATTTCATCTGAAACAATTCCGCTAACTTCAATTTCTTCATTAGTTATTTTTTCAATAGAATCATTCAAAACCTTCTTATCAGTTTGTTCAACTTTTATGGTTTCTTGTGATTGAGTTTCGTTGGTTCCAAGTCCGATAAAACTAACAATGGCTGAGGTTGCAGCAACCCAAATAGAACTTTTTTCTTTGCGAATAAACAACTCTCTATTTAACTGAGAAGTAGTGAATCGCCCACAAAGTTGATGGTCATAGTTGTATGCTTCTAGAATTTCTCTATCAGAGGCTGTTGTAAAATCAAATACATTCTTTTGGCATAATTGACAAAATCGTCCTTGTTCCAAAGGTGTCATTTCCAGCCAGTTTTCTTGGCAAGGTTTCGGAATAGTGATTTTGGTTTTAATTGTCATTATTTTATTTGTTGATTCTTATCTCAAACATTTTATCCCAATTTTTACCAGTAACAAACAATGTTTTGGTTTTAGGATTGTAAGCAATACCATTTAATACATCAGTGTCTGGAAGTTTTGTAATCTTATTTTTCAAGTCCGAAAGATTAATGATTGATTCAACTGAACCATTTATAGGATTAATGATAATTACAGCATCTTTTCCATAGATATTACTGTAAATTTTTCCATCAATCCATTCCATTTCATTGATACTTGGAATTTTTGTTGTAGATGAATAAACGTTTACATAATCGATTTGTTTAAAAGAAGTAGGATCTAATATATGGATTCGCTCTGAACCGTCATTCATATATAGGTTTTTCCCATCTGTTGTTAATCCCCAACCTTCCATAGTTTTAAAATAAGGAAGCGTTTTTTCCTTTACAAAAGTGTCAGCATTATAAACATATGCTTCATTGTTTTGATAGGTCAATTGGTATACTTTATTGTTCAAAATGGTAATTCCTTCACCAAAAATATTTTCTGGATATTCAATTTTTTTGTACACTTTACCTGTTTTATAATCGGTTTTTCTCAAACTTGAAATACCACGAATTCCTGTTGTGTTTCCTGCACCGTTTCCAGTTCCTTCATAAAGTGTATCACGATAAAACTCCAACCCTTGGGTGTATGCTGCGGTGTCATGTGGATAGGTATTTACAATTGTATAGCTTAATAACTTGGGTTCAATATCAGAAACGACTTCAATTCTAGTTGAATCTTGCTCTATTTTTCCATCAAAATAAGTAGAAGTTTTAATACTATGATAGCCTAGTTTCTGATTTTGTAAAGCAAATGAAAATGTACCAGTTTCTTTACTTGAACCAATTCTAATATCATCCATATTATAAACAACACTATCAATTTTTTCCGATTTTGGATTCAAAATTTCTAATGAAAGTTGATCTTTTTGAAAGTATTGCGCCTTTAATGTATTTTCATTTATACTAAATAAATCTTCTTTCTCGTTATTACAACTTGTAATAAAAACGGCTAATAAAATGACTACTAATAGGTTATAATTTTTCATTTATTCTTATAATTTTTAACTTCACAAATATATTTATAAAGCTGTTAATTTCTTGCAAAAATATAAAAAGATTGTATCTTTGCACTGGCAAGTCCTACACGACCAGCTCCTGCAGACTCCTCCAGGATGGGAACATAGCAAAGGTATGTGGTTGTAGCGGTGCGATGTAGGTCGCTTGCCATTTTTTTATTCCGAATATGATTCGGAATTTTTTATTTAAATTTGATCCTAAATTTTAATTTTCCTTTGATGAAATTATCTTGGCAACTTGTTCAACTAAATTTAAAGGAAACCTTTTCAATAGCTTACGGAAATTATTCTTTTAGAGAAGCGTTGATTATTTCGTTACATCAAAACAATCTTTCTGGTTACGGCGAATGTACTGCAATTGATTATTATCAAATAAATTTAGCCGATTTTGTTCAAAAATTAGAAATAATTAGAAGCCAAATCGAAAACCAAAAAATCATTCATCCAACAGAATTTTATCTTTTTCTTTTAAAATTAGATTTGCCAAGTTTTCTTCGTTCTGCATTAGATTGTGCATACTGGGATTTATTTGGAAAGTTAGAAAGTAAGAGTTTTTTAGAATTAAATTCAATTGAAATAAAGAATCTTCCAGAATCTTCCATAACGATAAGTGTCGCACCAATCGAAGAACAAATTAAAAAAATAAAAGCATCTTCATGGAGTAAATTCAAAGTAAAATGCAATGGTTTCAATCAAAATGATATTCAATTTTTATTTGAATTGGACTATCAAATTGCTTTAGATTCTAATGGAAGTTTTAAAAAAGAGGAGTGTAGTTGGCTTGAAAATCAAGAAATAGTTTCAAAATTTTTATATTTGGAACAGCCAATGCAAAAAAGTTCAGATAATTACCATTCATTGCACGCTGATTTACATGCCAATTGGATGGCAGACGAAGATTGTCAAGATGAAACGAGTTTGGAAAAATTGAAACCACATTATAAAAGTGTCAATATCAAACTTGTAAAATGTGGCGGTTTGACACCAGCATTACAAATGATTGCTAGAGCGAGACGGTTAGACTATAAAATCATGATTGGATGCATGACCGAATCTACTGTTGGAATATCGGCAGGAGCGGTTTTAGCACCATTATGCGATTTTGCTGATTTAGACGGCGCAAATTTGGTAGCCAATGACATTGCAACCGGAACAAAAATTGTAAACGGAAAAATTCAATTATCAGAAAAACCAGGATTAGGAATAAATATAAATCAAAGAGGATGAGATTGCTTCGTTCCTCGCAATGACAAAATGGAAAAAGTTGTACTTATAACAGGCGGTTCGTCAGGAATAGGAAAATCTATTGGAGAATTTTTGCACAACAAAGGTTTTATAGTGTATGGAACAAGTCGTAATCCTGAAAAAATAACTAATTCAGTATTTCCGCTATTGGCTTTAGATGTTAGAAATAGTCAAAGTATTCATAGTGCTATTGCTGAAGTGATTTCAAAATCGGGTAGAGTAGATGTAGTGATTAACAATGCCGGTGTTGGAATAACGGGCCCAATCGAAGAAATTCCAACAGAAGAAATAAAAAATAATTTTGAAACCAATCTATTTGGTCCAATTGAAGTTATGAAAGCTGTTTTGCCGCAAATGCGTTCTCAAAAATCGGGTTTAATCATCAATATTACCTCTATAGCAGGTTATATGGGCTTGCCTTATCGTGGAATTTATTCTGCATCCAAAGGTGCTTTAGAACTAATTACCGAAGCTATACGAATGGAAGTGAAAGGCTTTGGAATAAAAATCACCAATGTTGCACCGGGCGATTTTGCAACCAATATTGCGGCAGGTCGTTATCATGCGCCAGTTATAAAAGGTTCGGCTTACGAAGTTCCTTATGGCAATACACTCAAAATGATGGATGAACACGTAGATAGCGGAAGTAATCCTATCGAAATGGCAGAATCGATTTATAAAATTATTCAAAATCCAAATCCAAATGTTCATTATAAGATTGGCGTTTTCATGCAAAAATTTTCTATAGTTTTAAAGAGAATTTTACCTGATAAAGTCTATGAAAAAATGTTAATGAATCATTATAAACTTTAACAATAGCAAGATCAAATTCTAGACAATATTAATTCGGATATTTTATTTTTCAATTGATTTAACAATTGTCATTGTCATTGAATTTTGAATTTGTAATTTTGCACTTTATTTAAAAACACAACTCAGATATTATGAAATTTTTTATTGACACAGCCAACTTAAACGACATTAAAGAAGCACAATCACTTGGAATTCTTGATGGTGTTACAACCAATCCTTCGTTGATGGCAAAAGAGGGAATTACGGGAAAAAACAATATTTTAAAACACTATGTTGACATTTGTAACATTGTTGATGGAGAAGTAAGTGCAGAAGTAAATGCTACCGACTATGAAGGAATGATTAAAGAAGGTGAAGAATTGGCCGAATTGCATGATCAAATAGTGGTAAAAATTCCAATGACAAAAGATGGAATTAAGGCATGTAAATATTTTTCTGACAAAGGAATAAAAACGAATGTAACATTAGTCTTTTCTTGTGGTCAAGCATTATTAGCTGCAAAAGCGGGTGCAACATTTGTTTCGCCTTTTGTTGGACGTTTGGATGATGTTTCTACAGACGGTTTAAATTTGATTCAAGAAATTAGAGAAATCTATGATAACTATGGTTATGAAACGCAAATTTTGGCCGCTTCTGTTCGACATACAATGCATATTGTTAATTGTGCCAAAATTGGTGCAGATGTAATGACAGGACCATTATCGGCAATCTTAGGTTTACTAAAACATCCACTAACAGACATCGGATTAGCTCAATTTATAGCAGATTTCGAAAAAGGAAACAAGTAGTATGAGGAACTAAATACTAAGTACTAATAAAATAAAAAAGCGATTTTCATTTTTTGAAAATCGCTTTTTTATTTTACACACAAAACTTACGTGCTTATTTGAGTTCTTCTTCAAATTTTACATCAAAAATATTGGTAAACGCATTTTTTATCAAACCTTTTTTACCTAAAATGATCGTTCGATGTACTTTGGTGATTGCCCATTTTGCTTTTAGATCTTCAAAATCGATACATCTATATTCTCTAATTCCATCAAATTTATATTTCGATAATGTTTTGGTCCAAGCATCTTGATTTTTATCCAAATTAACCGCAACATACTGATAATTTGGATATTTCTGTCTAAGTGAAAGTAGCTTTTTGTGTGTAGCTTCAAGATGAGATGATAATTTTTGAGTCCAAAAGAAAATTACAGTTTCTCTTTTGAATAACTGATCACTTGATATCGTTTTTCCATTAACATCAATAAGATTTACAATAGGAAGTTCAAAATTGGGACGTAATAGCTGAATAGCATTCCCGATTTTTAAAATCTCATTTTTGTGACTTTTATCAGAAGATAGTTTGTAATATTTATCAATAAAAATGTTATTATTTACAACATTTTGATCTTCCAACAAATATTGAAAAGCAATATTATTTAAAATCTTATTTTTGACTTTTTCATTTTTAATTAATGTATCAACAATGTTTAGTTTGTTGATATTTGTTTTTAACTCTTTATCAACTTCTGTTAGATGGTTATGATACAGTATTGTTGCCTTGTTATTTAGCATATGCGAGACATACATAATAAAAGGAGCATAATCGCATAATTTATCATCGTTAAAATTTATACTTTTTCTAAAATCATAATAATTATTTGGAATTGTTTCATAAACATCATTTCCTGTTCGCATTCCATGAACTTTGGGATAAAGCTCTTTTTTAGTATAGTAGTTAAAATCTAGAGATGCTTTTGCAAATTTATCAAATTCATCACTCCATTTTATTTCTTCTTTATTAGCTTGGTAAAATTTTGTATTTTCTACGTGAGTTGAGTCAATGACTTTGTTGAATTTGTCAAAATCATAGTCAAAAAGTGTGAACATTTTATTTTTATCAGCTTCATTTTTCAGGTATAATTCCATCAAAAAATTGTTTTTCTGATCACCACGTCCACAGAACGCTAAAGAATTATCAAAGTCTTTTGCATCTATATGAACCATTATACTATCATTTTTATCAAAATAGACATATTGGTATTCAGGTTCATTTTTAAAACTATACAATCCAGGAGAAAGTGAATCGAAACTCATAAAAAAACGGTTATTTTTATCGAGTTTTACGCTATCGATAACTTCGGCATCTTTACAAAAAAGAACATAGTCACTGCTTGGGTTGGTGACTTCACCTCCAAAATAAGCTTGAAATTCCTTTGTGTCTGATGTTTTTTTACACGAAAAAAACGTTGAACATATTGAAATTGTAGTAATTACAAGAAATTTTAATTTAATAAAATTAGTCATTTTTGATGTCATCTTAAAACAAAAGTATTCAGTTGAAATGATTATTTCTGTTAATGCATCGTTAAAGTTAGAAATATCAGTAATTTAAAACTGCAACGCAGCTGCCAAATCCTATAATAAATGCTATTAAAGAATAAATTATTAGGTTGAGACCAAATTCTTTATCCTCTTTTTGTGTAATAACTTTTACTAAACCAATAATAAAAGCTAAAAGGCTTCCAAAAATAATGAGAGCTAATAAAAATATAAATGTATACATAAATCTAGTGTAAAGCTGTAGTAGAGACAGTTTCTATTCCTTT
>CAZLEU010000074.1:0-13809 GCA_964558625.1 uncultured Flavobacterium sp. | reverse complement strand
TTTTTGGTAAAGATTTTGAGAAAATTGCAAAAGAACAAATTTCATTAATCAAAGAAATATCAGAGCATATTGAAGGAATTAATAAACAAGTTGATGCAATGACAGAAGCTCGTAAAAAAGCAAATGTTTTAACGGATGCTCAAAAAATGGCTGAATCTTATTGTGATAAGGTAAAACCATATTTTGAAATAATACGTGAACATTGTGATAAATTAGAGCTTTTGGTTGATGATGAAGTTTGGACATTGACTAAATATAGAGAATTGTTATTCACAAGATAATTTTCTTAGAAAGAAACCAAAATCGAATATAGAAAAAACCTGCTAGAATAATTTTGGCAGGTTTTTTTGTTTTATTAAATAAAATAACTATATTTGAAAACCCTCAATTTTACACGTTTTTATGTTGGTTATTTTTAAATAATTAACGACATAATTAGATTTAATTTACTTTTCGACTGTTATTAATAGTAATAGCTGAATAATTTTGTGATGATTTGCTAAAAAACTAACCATCAAAACTAAATCTGATTTATGAAAAAACGAACTTTCACTTTTGCATTTTCTTTTGCTTTATGTCTTTCTGCATTTGCACAAACTAACGAAAAAGTTGTTGTAGATTTTCCACAAGAATATAAACTTAACATCGAGTTCAACGAAGAAGACCAATTAATAGATAGAATTGTTTACAACGCTTATGAAGAAAAACACGGTGAAAATGCAATTAATGTTGAAGAATTGCGAATAAAATATTCTAAAAATGTTTCTAACGAAGAGGTGGTTAAAGAGTATGTCTCTAATCTAAGAGATCCAAAACCAAAATTGACAATTTTAGAACAAGATAAAGATTCCGCTTTGCCTTGGACTATTTACAGAATCGAATTGACAGATGAGAAATTTAATATTGAGGAAACAGGTTTGGTATATGTTGTAAAAGGTAATTCGGATACACATTTGAAATTTGTTACCATTAAGAAACCAAAAATGCCGTCAGATTTTGCAATGAAATGGGTTTCATCCTTTAAAAATAGTAGATACTCATCGGCCGTAGCTACCGAGTAAGATATAAATATTTTAATTTTACATGAATCAAAAAATATAATTGTAAGAATTATATTTTTTGATTCTTTTTTTTGGTGTAACTTTTGCTGTCTTTATAGTAGTTATTTCTATATTTGAATTAAATTATACAAAATGAAATCCAACCTTTTTTTTATCTATTTATTTTTTCAAACCGTTTTTTCTTTTTCACAAGAACAATTTGTTGTTTATTTTGAAAGTAATAAACATGAAATTACAAAAAAAGAAAATAAAAAGTTGCTAGATTGGATGCAAGCCAACAAAGCTGTAAAAATTGTTGCTATAAATGGGTATACCGATGAAGATGGAACAACTGGATTTAATGATACTTTGGCTAAGAGAAGAGTCAATTTCATATTTAATCAAGTGAATAATAAAATTAAAATTCGCGAAGATTTTAAAACAAGAAGTTTCGGTGAAAACTTCAAGCAATCTGCTAACAAAGCAGAAAACAGAAGGGTTACTATTTATTATTTACTTGAAAAAGACTTGCCAAAGGAAGACGAAATACTTGGGATTAAAAAGGAAGAAATTGTTGTTCAACCTAAAAAAGAAATCAATTATCCACGAGAATTAGTTATCGAAAATCCAGATGGAAGTAGAGTAGAGTATAAGCTGAATGTTGAGTTTATGAAAAAAATAGGCAATTCTGCTGTTGGAGAAAAACTCAAACTGGATAATTTGAATTTTGTGATTAATACGTTTGCAGTTGTCAACGAATCTCGTAGTAAACTTTACGAATTATTGTTAGTCATGCAAAACAATCCAAAATTAAAAATTGAATTGCAAGGACATTTATGTTGTATGACAAAAGATAGAGTCGATTTATCAACACAACGAGCTAAGGCTATTTCTAATTTTTTGAGACAAAACGGAATTGAAAGCTCAAGAGTAACTTACAAAGGTTTTGGTGTTTCGCAACCACTCTTTCCTATACCAGAAAAAGATGAAGCAGAAAGAGCTGCCAATCGTAGAGTAGAAATATTGATTTTAGAAAATTGAAAAACTTCCAATTTCCAACTTCCAACTTCCATCTAATTAATTATCTTTGCCAGACACAACAATAACTACACAATGAGTTCTGACAACAGCCAACGCTATAATTTAAGAGGAGTATCTGCTTCCAAAGAAGACGTTCATAACGCTATAAAAAACATAGATAAAGGTTTATTTCCCAAAGCTTTCTGCAAAATTGTTCCTGATTATTTGACTAATGATGATGAGTATTGCTTGATTATGCACGCTGATGGTGCTGGTACAAAATCGTCTTTAGCCTATATGTATTGGAAGGAAACAGGCGATTTGTCTGTTTGGAAAGGGATAGCCCAAGATGCATTAATAATGAATATTGATGATTTATTATGTGTTGGAGCAACCGACAATATTTTACTTTCTTCCACAATTGGTCGTAATAAAAACCTAATTCCAGCCGAAGTTATTTCTGCTGTTATCAACGGAACCGAAGAGTTAATTGCCGAATTGAAATCGTTTGGGGTGACAATTCATTCCACTGGCGGTGAAACTGCTGATGTTGGTGATTTGGTACGAACCATCATAGTAGATTCTACAGTTACGGCTCGTATGAAACGTTCTAAAGTGGTTGATAATGCTAATATAAAATCAGGTGATGTGATAGTTGGATTGGCTTCTTTTGGGCAAGCAAACTATGAGAAAAATTACAATGGTGGCATGGGGAGCAATGGTTTAACATCGGCAAGACATGATGTTTTTGCTAACTATTTAGCCGAAAAATTCCCTGAGAGTTTTGATGCGCAAGTGCCAAAAGAATTAGTTTATTCTGGAAAAGTAAAATTGACAGATTCGGTTGAAAATTCTCCAATTGATGCTGGAAAATTAGTGCTTTCACCTACAAGAACTTATGCGCCAATTATAAAAAGTATTCTTGATAAGTACACTCCAAACGAAATTCACGGAATGGTGCATTGTAGTGGAGGTGCTCAAACTAAGATTTTGCATTTTGTAGACAATGTTCATGTGATAAAAGACAACTTATTTCCTGTTCCGCCACTTTTTAAATTGATTCAAGAGCAATCGCAAACCAATTGGAAAGAGATGTACCAAGTTTTCAATTGTGGCCACCGAATGGAGTTATATGTTCCTGCTGAAATTGCTAATGATATAATGGCTATCTCAAAATCGTTTGGAGTTGATGCACAAATCGTGGGTAGAGTAGAGGCAAGCGAAATAAAAAAACTTACTATAAAAAGCGAATTTGGAATATTTGAATATTAAAAATTACAAATAGAATTAATAAAAAATCCCTTCAAATATTTCGTTTGAAGGGATTTTTAAATTATAATAAATTTAGTTATTTTCTTTTCATAACTTTTTCAACGGCTTCTACAATTGCTTGGTTATTTAGCTTGTATTTTTCCATTAATTGTTCTGGAGTTCCGCTTTCGCCAAAACTGTCGTTTACAGCAACAAACTCTTGAGGTTTTGGGTTGTTAAGTGCCAAAACTCTTGAAACACTTTCTCCCAATCCACCTAAGATATTGTGTTCTTCAGCTGTTACAACACAACCCGTTTTTGCAACCGATTTTAATATAGCTTCTTCGTCTAATGGCTTAATAGTATGGATATTGATTACTTCGGCTGAAATTCCTTTTTCTTCTAACTTTTCAGCGGCAATTAATGCTTCCCATACTAAATGTCCAGTTGCAACAATCGTGACATCTGAACCTTCATTAAGCATAATCGCTTTTCCAATTACAAATGGCTCGTCGGCTGGTGTAAAATTAGGCACGACAGGACGCCCAAATCGCAAATATGCTGGGCCGTGATGATCAGCAAGAGCAAGTGTTGCTGCTTTGGTTTGATTATAATCGCAAGTATTGATTACGGTCATTCCAGGTAGCATTTTCATTAAACCGATGTCTTCTAAGATTTGATGAGTGGCACCATCTTCGCCTAGTGTTAATCCGGCATGGGAAGCACAAATCTTTACATTTTTATCAGAATATGCAACCGATTGACGTATTTGATCATACACTCTACCAGTAGAAAAATTGGCAAATGTTCCTGTAAATGGAATTTTTCCGCCAATCGTTAAACCTGCTGCAATTCCTATCATATTGGCTTCTGCTATTCCAACTTGGAAAAAACGTTCTGGATGGTTTTTCTTGAAATCATCAAACTTTAATGAACCAATTAAGTCGGCACAAAGCGCTACTACATTTTCATTTTTTTGTCCCAGTTCGGTCATTCCTGCACCAAAACCTGAACGTGTATCTTTACTTCCTGTGTTTGTATATTTTTTCATAATTCTAGTAATCGCCTAAAGTTTCAACATTTTGATCTAACGCCTTTGCTAATTGTTCATCATTTGGTGCTTTTCCGTGCCATGCGTGTGAATACATCATATAATCAACACCATTCCCCATTTCGGTATGTAACAAAATACAAACTGGTTTTCCTTTTCCAGTTCTTGATTTAGCTTCTTTTAATCCTGTTATGATCGCTTCTAGATTATTTCCTTCTGCAACTTCTAGTACATCCCAATCAAAAGCTTCAAATTTTGCTCTTACACTTCCCATGCACAAAACTTCGTCAGTTGTTCCGTCGATTTGTTTTCCGTTTAGATCTATAGTTGCAATTAAGTTGTCAACTTTTTTGGCTGAAGCATACATAATGGCTTCCCAGTTTTGACCTTCTTGTAGTTCACCATCACCGTGAAGTGTGTAAACTAAATTGGTATCGTTATTTAATTTTTTTGCTTGTGCTGCACCAATTGCTACTGACAAACCTTGTCCTAATGAACCTGAGGCCATACGAACACCAGGCAAACCTTCATGTGTTGTTGGATGTCCTTGTAATCTGGAGTTTAATTTTCGGAAAGTTGCCAATTCAGAAACTGGAAAATAGCCGCTTCTTGCCAAAACACTATAAAAAACAGGAGAAATATGACCGTTAGAAAGAAAAAATAAGTCTTCTCCTTTTCCGTCCATATCAAAACCTTCTTTTCTGGTCATGATTTCTTGGTATAGTGCCACTAAAAATTCTGCACAACCAAGTGAACCACCTGGATGTCCTGAATTTACAGCATGTACCATTCGCAAAATGTCGCGACGAACTTGTGTTGTTAAATCTTGTAGTTGTTGAATGTTTGCCATTATATGTAGTTAAATTTATGATGTGGCAAAGATAATTAGAATACACATTTTTTGAACTATTTGAGGTTTAGATTTTATGAAAAGTTATTAAGAAAATTGTTAGGCTAGTACATTGCGTTAGGGATAGAAGAGGTATCCTTTACTTGCTTTCTTTGAGCAAGTAAAGATATAACGAATAGCCCGACCCGAAGGGGAACGCCCAAAATTTACTCTGAAATAGAAAACTTAAATCCGATTCCGTGAAGGTTTTCGATTGTGATGTTTTTTTCGTTTGCAAGAATTTTTCTCAGACGAGAAATGAAAACATCCAGACTTCTTCCCAAAAAATAATCATCATTCCCCCATAACGCTTTTAGAATTTCTTCTCTTTTGAGCACTTTATTTTTATTGTCGAGGAAAAGTTGTAACAATTCTGATTCGCGTTGGGTGAGGTTTACTTTTTCATTTGTGTTAAAAACAAGAAAATTGGTTGGGTCAAATTGATAGTTGCCAACGGTGTAAAATTGTTGTTCGTGTACTTTGTTTTTTTGTGAACGTTTGAGGAAAACTTCAATTTTAAGTACCAACTCTTCAATACTGAAAGGTTTTACCAAATAGTCATCGGCCCCTAATCGCAAGCCTTTAATTCGGTCTTCTTTTAACGTTTTTGCCGAAAGAAAAATGATAGGAATATCTGAATTTACTTTTCTAATGGCTTCTGCTAGTTCAAAACCGTCCATTTTGGGCATCATGATATCGAAAATGCAAATATCAAAGTTTTCTTTCTGAAATTTTTCTATGCACAAAGCACCATCTGAACAATGATGGACTTCGTAGCCGTTTTGTTCCAAATTGTCTTTGGTTAAAAAAGCTAAAGTTTCGTCGTCTTCGGCATATAAAATCTTAAATTGACTCATTTTTATTTGATTAAAAGTGATACAGTTATTCCTTTTTCGGTGTTATTTTTAGCAATAATTTGCCATTTATGTAGCTCACATATTTTTTTTACATAATATAGTCCAAGTCCGAAACCGTTTACTTCATTACTTTTTTGAGTGGCTTCACGATAGAATTTGTCAAAAATAAAAGGGAGTTTTTTCTCTGAAATACCAATTCCGTTATCGATACATTTGATAACTAAATGTGTGTTGGTCTTAGAAATTTCGATAATTATTTTTGGTTTTTCATCACAATATTTTATCGAATTATCTATCAAATTGTAAATAAGGTTGGTGAAATGGAAAGCATCGACATCAATTTCAATATTTGATAAAACGGTTTTTAGCTCAATAGTCACTTCTTCATTTCTAAGTTTCACATTTTCTATAACTTCTTCGATAATTGGAATTATGGATACTCTTTCTTTTCTGATGACCATTTGTACACTATCGGACTTGGCAACGGTTAAAATTTTTTCGATATGACTATTTAATTTTTTACTTTGTTCAATAATGATTTTCGAATAATTAGACAGCCTAACATCTGATTTTATTTTATCTTGATTGATTAAATAATTAGATGCGATTAAAATAGAAGATAAGGGTGTTTTGAATTCATGTGTCATATTATTGATAAAATCGCGTTGCAATTCGGAGTATTTTTTTTGTTGCAAAATGGTTACAATTGAATATACATATACTAACAAAATGATGATTAATGCAAATGAAAGTATAAACCAAAACTTTAGTGAACTGAATAAAAAGGAACGTTCATTTGGAAAACGAACTGCAAAATAATAGACCAAGTTTTTATGTTTTGGAAAAAAAACAGAACTCTTTTTATTGGTTTTATCCGAGATGGAAATGTAGTTTCCATATACCATTTCGTCACTTTGACAATTATACATAGCATATTCAAAATCGGTTTTGATGGAAGCTTTTTGAAACTCTGATTTTAAATAATATTCCAAAACCTCTGCGTCGAAATCGTTGTTGACGTTTACAATGTAATAATCATTTGAAACTTTTTTGATAGGGTTCTCGGATGGTAATTCATTATTGGTTCCTTCATATAATTTTTTTGCAACTTCTAATAATGCTATATATACTTTTTGACTGAATTTTTTTTCCTCTATTGTATAAGCTTGTTTGGTCCAAAGTAATTGTGCCATCAAAATACCAATGATTGCAACAAATCCAAGAATTATAATTGTATTTAGTCTATTAATCTTCAAAAGATTTTTTTTTAATTTGTGGTCTAAAAATAATGAAAATTTGCAAGCAAAATAAGAGTTAACAACTCATTAACATGATAATTTTGTTGACTTCAAATAAAAAACTCCAAAACGTTAATGTTTTGGAGTTTTATTTTTATGGAATCAAAAAATTAATTTTCGTCTCTGTCAATATAAGTTTTGTTTCCGTTTTTATTGATGTAGTATTTTCCACCTCTTGGTCCAGTGTATACTTTGTGACCATTGTATTCTCCAGTTACTTTATCAGCTACTTTCGGAGCTTTCTCATTGGTTTCTTTTTCTACTTTTTTTGCTTTTGATGAAGCCGATTTTTTTGCAGTAGTTGCTTTTTCTTCTACTTCATTTTTTGCTTTAGTAGTTTTGTCTTTAGCATTTGTTTTATTTTCTGTTGCTTTGGTTTTTCCTGCATCAGATTTAGCCTTTCCTGTTTCGGATGCTTTATTTACTTTTTCATTAGCATCTTTGAAACGTTTATCTGGCGTTCCGTCTTTCTTTAGTTTAGTAGCTTTTTCCTCTACTTCTTTTTTTGCTTTAGTTGTTTTTTCTTTAGCCTCTTTTTTAGCTTTGGCTGCTTCTTTTTCGGCTTTTTTCGCTTCTTTTTCAGCGTCTTTCTTAGCTTTAGCTTTATCTGCTTTTACTTTCTCAGCTTTCTCAGCTTTTTCTTTTACAATTTTTTCAGTTTTGGCTTTCGTTTTAGATTTTTTCTCTTTTGTTTCTTGAGCAAAAATGGTATTTGAGAAAACAAATACTAAACATAATAACAATACTTTTTTCATAGTTTTTTCTTTAATTAGATTTTGAATGTTAAAATTAATGTTTTTTAGTTAACAAAAATCATTCCAATACTACTTTTTTTAAAAATAGGCTCTCAATTGTACACTTCCCGTATGAATTGTTTTACTGGTTTCACTTTTTCGTCCTTGATAATTTACATTTATATCAAGATATTGGGTTAAATTTTTCTGAATTAATAAGCGCCATACTGTGTTTTTACCTGCTTGTAGTCCTTCTAGAATTTGAAATGCTGCTGGAGTTGTTTGGCTTCCTGTGAAATCATTGTTGTATAGTGAGAATTCACCGTTAATAGTTAATCTTTTTTCGTTGGCTAGGGAAAATGATGTTCCAAACCTAGATTGTTTAAGGTTTTCTAATTGACCAATTTGATTGTCTTTTTTCTGAAATTCATAAAACAAATCCCAACTTGCATTTTTTGAAAATAAATAAGAAATTTTAGGCATGAATTGGTAGCCTTTTATTTCATAATTTCTAGATGATACAGTTTCAGAAAATCCAATATCTTTTATTGAAGTTGCCGTTTTTATTGTTTTTCCATCTGCTTCAAAAAGCCAATTGGTTTGAAATAAATGTTGGTATTGAAATTGGTGCGATTGATTTTTACTTTCTTGAGAACCTATTGACAGCAGATTTCTAGCGCGACTATTCAAAAAAGTATAAGTAGTGGAATGTTTTTGTTTACCACGATTATAGAACAAACTATTTCTAAAACTTGTGTTCAAACCCAGCAAATCGGTTTCGGAATCACTAAAAGGATTCAAATCGAAATTGCTTTCTTTTCGTTTGATTTTTCTATCGATTAAAAACGAAGTTTGATTATAAAAATAGGATAGTAATTTTTTAAAACCTTTTTCGTTTTGCCATTTTTGTAGATTAAAAGTTACCGATTCTGAAAACTTGTTTTGATGTGTTTTGACAAAATTTTGGTTTGGTAAAAACACCCTAACATATTTGGCTTGGTCGGGGAAAGGTGCTACTTCAAATTCTTCTAATTCCTGAATTCCATTACTGTTATAATCATTCCATGTATATACACCTTGTCCAGGTTCGACTTCTAAATAGGTGAATTCTTGTTGGAAAATTGAACCCGAATTGGTTTCAAATGCAGCTGTAGTTTGAAGTAATTGACCAAAAAAATGATCGTTGTACAAAATACGTGAGTTCAACGAAGGCTCGTCGGCAATGGATTGGTTTTCGTATTTTAAGTTTCGATAATTAATATAAACTGCCAAATCACTTTTTTCATTTTGAATCAATTTTGATTTCATGTAATACGATTGTGAATGGTTAACACGTTGTAAAAATCCGTTTTGCAAACTATCATTCGCTCTTTGCAAATAACCAATTTCGACAAATACTTTGGTGCTATCACCACGACCAACAAATGTTCCAAACTCGGTGAATTTTTGACTCAAAGCCGAATATGAATTAGTCGTCTTTAGTTTTTCTTTATTGTCTTCAAGTTGAATTGATGAACCAATCCAATTTTTGTTAAAATGAAATTTAGCTTGCGTTTGATGACGAATAAAATCTGATTTAGCAGTTGTTCCATCACTTTTCATTAAACTACTCAAATTGTTTATCGTCCAATTTTTTAATTTGAAATTTCCATTGATTGTATGTCGATTTCCCGAAAAATTATTGGAGAAATTTAGATTTTCATATTGATAAGTTAATGCTCCTTTTTGAGGCAATTTAAAAAGCAAACCCGAAACCAAATAACTTTGATTTCCTTCAAGCGATGAAATATTCCAATCGCGGTTAAACTCAATTGTGTAAAGTCGTTCAATTGTTCTGAAATCTTTTTGAACTAGTTGGAAATTTGCAAAAGAATCTACTTCCCATTTTCCTGTAAAAAGACGTTGTTTGGCGTTTACTTTGCCTGCCAAACCATTGTTGTCATTATCATTTTGTGATGAAAATAAGTTTAAATCATTGTGGCTAACTCCAATTTCAAAATCAATCAAAGTTTTTTCAGACGGGTTAAATTTTCCAAACAAATTGGCAATTTGAATTTTGGTTGGAGCAATCAACTTCACAATAGGTTCATAGCTGCCCTGTTTTACACCAGCTATAGGCGAAACATATTCGTAGATTTTGCCAATTGCATTTCCATTTTTCAATATATAATTTCCTTGTTTTTCGCCTTGAAAGGTGAAGCGAACATTATACAAAATATCGGTTGAGATATTCGAATACTCATAAACGTCAATACCATCAATAATTGTTTTTTTGTATAAAATTTTGTTTTCAGAATAACTATCTTCATAAGCTGATGGCGAAGTCATTAACGCTGAGTTATCTCCAGCATTTACAAGAATTTGTGCTTGTTCTTGGGATAAATTTTGCTGTAATGACTGATTTTTTATATCATTTTCGGAATAAACATTCGTTCCAATACTCCACGATTTGGTTTCATGTGAAGCGCCAAAATAGGTTACAAAACGAGTATAATTTCTATCGGAATATTGGTATTCTATAGTAATTCGCATTTCGGAGGTTATAGGAAATAATGAAGTAAACGTGATTTCACCAGCATTGTAATCAATTATGTAATCTTTGTTTTCTCCACGTTCTTTTAGCATTCCGTTGACATAAACTCTTTCTGAACCAGAAATCACCAAAATAAAAAGCTCGCCATTTGAACCTCTTAGTTTGTACGGACCTTGATTGCCTTCTTGTCCCACAAAAGTACTTTTCGCATATTGACCTCTTACTAATGCACCCGATGCAAAAACATTGGTTTTATGTTCTTCATTTCCAAAATTGAAATTGGAATACAAACCTTGTACTTTTTTACTGAAATTTAAAAATCTCGATTTACGATTTTCTAGAAATAAATCACCAGCACGAATAGCCCATTTGTCTGAAAATAGTTCAATGAAAATTTGATCAAACTCATCGAGTTTTTGTGAATAGCCATTATCTTGTAACGGAATGTTGCTGTCTTGAATTGAAGCACGAAGACTAACTTTATCCGAAATTTTACCTGTAATTTGTAAATCCAAATTTGAACTTACAACGGCATTTTGATTATTTCCAATTGTGACACCACGTGTGATACTTCCAGATGTGTTTAAACCATCAAAAGGTTTAAATTGATTGCGTTTTATTTCTTGAATTGAATATAAATTTCCCTCACGATTAGGAACTACTTTGCTTTCATCATAGATTGAATAGATTTTGGTTAAAAAATCAGGAAATTTTAAATACTGAATTGTTATTGAATCTTGTGATGAGTAGTTAGAATTGAAAAGTAATTTCCCTTTTTGAAAGTTTATTTTGTAAAAACTTGTATCAATAACACTTTTATTTTTATCCAAAATTCTGAAGTAGGAATCATTAATACTATTTTTTTCGATAACAATTGTATCTTTGGTAAAAGCCATTTTTTTTGTAGTGTATGAAGAACCGTTTTCTTGCGCCAAGAGCCCAGAAAAACAGAAAAGAAAAGCCAAGATTAAATACTTTTTTATCATACTAACTATAACGTCAAAAGTAGTATTTATTATTGTAAAAAAGAATGAGTAAAAATATTATAGGTTCTGGCTCCTATGAGAAAATTTATATAGTTGCAAAAACAATACTTCCTAATTGATTTGAAAATTATATTGATTTAATTACGGCTGTTAAGGACAATTTAAAATAATATGCTTATATTTGATAACCAATACTTTAAAATTATGGAATCAAGAAAAAAACGTATCATTTTAGCCATTTTATTTATCATTACTCTAGGGAATTATACTAGAAATACGAGTGAAGTAAAATCGGTTGCCTTTTTATCTATTTTTGCACTTGGTGCTATCACTGCATTATTGGTGCGTGAAATACTAGTTGCTTTAAAAAACAGATAGTTTTATATGAATATTAAATTGCTTGCCATTGGCAAAACCGACAACAAATCGTTACAAACATTAATTGATGATTACACAAAACGATTGTCGTTTTATATTAAATTTGATTTAGAAATTATTCCCGATATAAAAAACGTCAAAAATCTTTCTGAAAGTCAGCAAAAAGAGAAAGAAGGCGAACTTATTTTGTCCAAATTAGTGGCAACCGATCAATTAATTTTACTTGACGAAAACGGAACAACTTTTTCAAGTGTTGGTTTTTCCGATTACTTACAGAAAAAAATGAATGCTGGTATCAAAACCTTGGTTTTTGTAATTGGTGGTCCTTATGGTTTTAGTGATGAAGTTTACAAAAAAGCACAAGGAAAAGTTTCACTATCTGCTATGACTTTTTCGCATCAAATGGTACGACTTTTTGCGATTGAGCAATTATATCGCGGGTTCACTATTTTAAAAAATGAACCTTATCATCATCAGTGATTTAGTTGCTATTTGCCAATATTATTTAAGTTCAGAAAGTATTAGTTTTTTCTGTTTAAATGTATTTTTCATTGCCTTTTCTCTAACTTTTGGATCTTCACTATTAATAAGGTCAAAATATTCAACAGGAACAACCTGCCATGACAAACCATATTTATCTTTACACCATCCGCAAGAGCCTTCTTGTCCACCATTTGCGGTCAAAGTATTCCAATAATAATCAACTTCTGCTTGGTCTTTACAATTAATAACAAATGAAACAGATTCATTAAATTTGAAATATGGACCAGCAGCTAAAATACTGAATTCAATATCACCAATTTCCATTACCGCAGTATCAAAGATTCCACCACCAACTTCTTCAGGATTTTGATATTTATGATATTCTTTCAATTTCCCATTTTTGAAAATAGAAAGATAATACTCTACAACAGCTTTTGCATCTTTATCAACCCAAAGGCAAGGTGTTATTTTTTGTTTAATCATAGTAGAATTTTTATTTATAGTTTTATTTGAAGTTGATTCAAACTTACTATTTTTTATTGAATTCTGTTTAGAATCTTTACAACCAATTAAACTAGCTATTAGTAATATTGTTACTATTTTATTCATGGTGTTGTTTTATTGCTAAGTAAATGGACTTTTAATGGTTTGCGGATTTGCGTTTTGATGGGTTTTTTAGTATTACACTTGATACTAAGAACTTAACCCAGATATGCACAAAATGCGTCAAACGAAGCACAAAACCCCGCCTGACGCAAAACCAATGTTATGTGTTCGTTCTTCTATTTGTCTTTTAATTAGGTGAATTAAGAGCCATCTTGTTTCCTTCTGAATCAAGAAATATTGCAAAGTATCCACTATTGTCTGCGTGAGCTGTTTTGGGTGTAATAGTTTTGCCACCATTTTTTTCAACCTTGTCAAGAATTATTTGAAGATTGTCGCCGCCATTTAAATAAATAGTTACACCGTCAGCAGAGGGCTTATATCCGTCTGCTTTTATTATAACACCCGATATCATTTGCCCTTCGTAAGGTAATATTCCCATTTGCATACCTGCCGCATCCATTTTTTCAATTTTGATGTCCAAAATAGATTGATAAAAATTAATTGCTCGTGAGATATCCATTGCTGGAATCTCAAACATTGAAATGTAACTCTTCATATCTTTTTCTTTTGAATTTATTAAAGTGTTTTTTGCGGTTGGTTCAGAATTTGTCTTGCCTGAATTGTTACAAGAAACAATACACATTGCAGAAACCATTGAAGCTAAAATTATTCCTTTGACTGTC
>CAZLEU010000073.1:0-14473 GCA_964558625.1 uncultured Flavobacterium sp. | reverse complement strand
TCAAGAAATCCATACCTAAAATTATAACCCCATTTTTTTTTATCCTGAACAAATTCTAATTCTTCTATCAAAGGTAAAATAGAAACATCTTGACTTTTGAAAAAATCAATATTTCTTCTAAAAGGTATAAAACTTTCACTTATTTGAAATTGATACACAATATCATCTTTAACTTCTCCAATAGCTGTAAATGCTTGACATTTTTTAATACCATTCATAGAAATTTTACTCGAATAAAATAAAAAACCATCTCCTTTTTTCATCCTTGTCAAAGGTGCTTTTTTGCCATGACAAGCTTGCATATAATTTCCTTCCACTCCCAGCAAAACATGCTCTTTTGAAACAACAGCTATCCAAAAACGCTTTTTCATTTCAATAATTTTGCGGTTTGAATTTGTGTTTGCATTTCAATTGGCAAATTGTCTACAATTTTTTGAGCAACCAATTTTATCCATAAAAAACCTAGAATTCCTTGCACTTTCATCGTTGTTGTGATTTTTAAACCTTCGGATGTATTTTCAAAAATATGCGTTCCATACATTTTAGCTAAAGGAAATTTAGTATAATCCGTAAAACTCTTATTTGGTGTTGTTTCTACCAATTTAATTTTCACATTTGGACCACCTTTTGGACGCATGATGAAATGGTTTCCCTCACAGAATTCTCCATCAATTTTTGCCCACTCAATTTCTTTATCCCATGTATGCCAATTATTTACATTCGAAAATAGTTTCCACATTTGCTCTGCTGTCACTTCATTTGTAACCACAGAATACGTTTTTATCCACATAATAAAATGATTAATTTGTTTTTATAAGCGCAAATATAATAAGTTCACTTATAAAAACAAATTAATCATTAAAAATTTAAGCAAGGGTTACAAACTATCTAAGATAACCCAACTATTTTTCCGCTATTATCAATATCAATTCTTTCTGCATTAGGAACCGCTGGTAAACCTGGCATTCTCATGACATCCCCAAGCAAAGGAACAATAAATCCTGCTCCACTTGCAATTTCAAATTCTCTAACCTTAATATCAAAATTAGTTGGTCGGCCTATTAACTTTTCATTGTCAGAAAAGCTAGCAGGAGTTTTGGCCATACAAATCGAAAATTCATTAAATCCTAAATCATTTATCATTTTCAATTGTGATCTAGACTTGGTAGAAAATTCAACAGAATTAGCCCCATACACTTCTTTTGCAATGGTATTTATCTTATTTTCTATTGAGTCATTTTTGTGATATAATGTTTTATAATTGGAAAAGTTTTTATTTATTTCTTCAACAACTTCTTCAGCTAATTGGGCTGAACCCTTTCCACCATCAACGAATGAAGTACTAACAATAGCTGTTACTCCTTTTGCCAAACACAATTCTTTTAACTTCTTATACTCATCTTCTGTATCATCAGGAAAAGCATTAATACAAACGACAGGGTTTATTCCAAATTTTTGAATGTTTTCGATATGTTTTTCTAAGTTACAAAATCCGTTTTCTATAGCAGAAACTTTAGGTGTTTTTAATTCATAATCTCCCATTCCTGCATGATGCTTAATGGCTTTTAAGGTAGCCACCAAAACCACAGCATCTGGTTTTAAGCCACTTTGAGCACATTTTATATGAAAAAATTTTTCAGCACCAAGATCAGCCCCAAAGCCTGCTTCGGTTACAACATAGTCACCAAGAGATAGTCCTGTTTTGGTTGCTATTACAGTATTGGTACCTTGCGCTATGCTTGCAAATGGTCCTCCATGCAAAATAGCTGGATTACCTTCTAATGTTTGGACTAAGTTAGGCTTCAATGCATCTTTTAGCAAGACTGCCATTGCTCCTACAACTTTAAGATCACGAGCAAAAATGGCTTTTCCATCTAGCGTCTTACCTACAAAAATGTTTCCTAAACGATATTTTAAATCTTCTAAATCTTTTGATAAACACAAAATTGCCATCACTTCTGATGCTGGTGTAATGTTAAAACCATCCTCACGCATCGCACCATTAGCCTTAGCTCCAACACCAATAATTATTTGACGTAATGCTCTATCATTCATATCCATAACTCTTTTCCAAGCTATAGATTTTGGATCTAAGTTCAAAGAAAACTTCGGATTTTGAAGATTGTTATCAATCACTGCCGATAATAAATTATTGGCTTTTTCAATCGCCGAAAAATCACCAGTGAAATGCAAATTAATATCTTCCATTGGAACAACTTGTGCATATCCACCTCCTGCAGCACCCCCTTTCATGCCAAAAACAGGCCCTAGAGATGGTTCCCGTAATACAGCGATAGCTTTCTTACCAATATAATTCAATCCGTCGGTTAAACCGATAGACATTGTAGTTTTTCCTTCACCATATTTGGTAGGAGACATCGCAGAAACTAAAATTAGTTTTCCTTTAGGATTATCTGATTGCAAATCCAAAGGTAATTTGGCTTTGTATTTTCCGTAATATTCTAAGTCGTCTTCTTGGATGTTTATTTTTTCGGCAATTTTTCGGATATGTTGTAAAGTTGCGTTTTGAGCAATCTCAATATCGGATGGAAATGTTGACATTATTATTTTAGTATAATTTGAAGTAAAATTAATTGTGTTTTTTGAAATTAAAAATGATATAAATCAGATAAAAAAAACAACCTGCAAGGTTTTGGGAATCTTGCAGGTTGGTGTTTATTCTAAAGACAACGTAATTTGTCCATCATCATCTAGTTCAGTCTGAATATCATCTGAAATATTATCTTCACCTGAAACTTCCATTTCTTCTGGTGCTTCTTCTACTGGTTCATCATAAGGCAATGGCTCAAGAAGATTGACTTGCTTCAATTTATCAGTTGTTAACTGGTTTCCGAGGGCTTTTATTCCTTTTACTGCAATAAATTGTTCCAGATCTATCGTTTGATTGTCTTTTTGAATACCTTTTACTTTGGCAAAAACAACCTCAGCAACTGGTCTCCAATCGGTAGAAACAATTTCTAATTGTGATTTCTCATGTTCGGTGATGAATACTTCTTCTTTATTCTCGTTTTCAACCAAAAAACGTTTTACAAAATACCGCTCTTTTTCCCCATCATAATATATTGTTGAAATAGGTTTCTTTGGATTCCATTTCTCTAAAACTATCATATCTTCATCAAAATGAGTAGTCAATTCTGGAATAATTGTCTTCAATTTTCCAGATTGATTGATGATTAATAAACGATCATTAGGTCTAAACTCACCTAACAACTCCCCTCTTCCATCCACATTCAAACGTTGAACGGTATCATCAAACCAGACTTTTCTTGGACGCAAAGTCGAAATTCCTTTCTCTTTCAACTCAATTTTTCGGATATGTTGTAAAGTTGCGTTTTGAGCAATCTCAATATCGGATGGAAATGTTGACATTATTATTTTAGTATAATTTGAAGTAAAATTAATTGTGTTTTTTGAAATTAAAAATGATATAAATCAGATAAAAAAAACAACCTGCAAGGTTTTGGGAATCTTGCAGGTTGGTGTTTATTCTAAAGACAACGTAATTTGTCCATCATCATCTAGTTCAGTCTGAATATCATCTGAAATATTATCTTCACCTGAAACTTCCATTTCTTCTGGTGCTTCTTCTACTGGTTCATCATAAGGCAATGGCTCAAGAAGATTGACTTGCTTCAATTTATCAGTTGTTAACTGGTTTCCGAGGGCTTTTATTCCTTTTACTGCAATAAATTGTTCCAGATCTATCGTTTGATTGTCTTTTTGAATACCTTTTACTTTGGCAAAAACAACCTCAGCAACTGGTCTCCAATCGGTAGAAACAATTTCTAATTGTGATTTCTCATGTTCGGTGATGAATACTTCTTCTTTATTCTCGTTTTCAACCAAAAAACGTTTTACAAAATACCGCTCTTTTTCCCCATCATAATATATTGTTGAAATAGGTTTCTTTGGATTCCATTTCTCTAAAACTATCATATCTTCATCAAAATGAGTAGTCAATTCTGGAATAATTGTCTTCAATTTTCCAGATTGATTGATGATTAATAAACGATCATTAGGTCTAAACTCACCTAACAACTCCCCTCTTCCATCCACATTCAAACGTTGAACGGTATCATCAAACCAGACTTTTCTTGGACGCAAAGTCGAAATTCCTTTCTCTTTCAACTCAATTTTTTTGATTGGATATTTGGTAACTGTATTTCCTCGAGAAGCTCTTCCTTTGATAGCAATATCAGCAAAATCTACATCCCATTTCAGTTTTTTTACACTACCTACTTGTCGAAGTAAAATGGTAATTGTTTCAGCTTCACCATTTGGATTGGCAGAAAAATATACTATTTGTGAACCTGGTTTTTCTTGTGTTAAATCATAAAATTTATCACGAGTAATTCCAGAAACATTGAAACGCTTGATAAAAGTAGAACCGTTTTTACCATCACGGTAAATCATATTATAAATGGTTCTTTTATCATTTTTATCAAAAACTGCAATATGTATAATGTCTTTTCCAACAAATTTTTTGTCATCAACTTTAGAAACCATCATTTTCCCATCACGTAGAAAAACAATCACATCGTCTATATCAGAACAATCGGCCACATATTCGTCTTTCTTTAAACCCGTTCCAAAGAAACCTTCTTCTTTGTTGACATATAATTTTGTATTTCTTAAAACTACCTTAGTAGCCTCAATATTTTCAAAACTTCTAAGTTCGGTTTGACGTTCACGACCTTTACCATATTTTTCTTTTAATTTGGCAAAATAATCAATGGCAAAATCAATCAGGTTATCTAAATGATGTTGTACCTCTTTCATTTCGTCTTCTAATTTGGCAATAAAATCGTCTGCTTTATCAGAATCAAAACGTGTAATACGAATCATAGGGATTTGAGTTAGTTTTTGCAAATCCTCATCATTTATAGCTCTTACAAATGATTTTGCAAAAGGTTCAAATCGTTTGTACATATATTCATAAAGTGATTCTCTATCGGAATACAATTTGAAATCGATGTACATTTCTTCACGAATAAAAATCTTTTCTAAGGTTGAGAAATGCCATTTTGCTCTTAACTCATCTAATTGGATCTCTAACTCTTGTTTAAGTAAGTCAACAGTTCTATTTGTCGATAATTTAAGCATATCAGAAACCCCAATAAACAATGGTTTGTTATCTTCAATTACACAACCCAAAGGTGCTACTGATGTTTCGCAGGCTGTAAAGGCATACAAAGCATCAATTGTCTTATCAGGGGAAACACCTGGAAATAAATGAATTAAGATTTCAACTTCAGCTGCTGTATTATCTTCAATTTTCTTGATTTTTATTTTCCCTTTTTCGTTGGCTTTCAAAATACTATCAATCAAAGTCGATGTATTAGTTGAAAAAGGTATTTGGGTAATCACCAATGTTTGCTTATCCAATTGTGAAATTTTGGCTCGAACACGAACACGTCCACCTCGCATTCCATCATTATAATTGGAAACATCTGCAATCCCTGCTGTTTGAAAATCGGGATATAATGTAAACGGTTTTCCTTTTAGAATTTTAATAGAAGCATCTATCAATTCGTTGAAATTGTGTGGCAACACTTTGGTAGAAAGTCCAACCGCGATACCTTCTGCACCTTGAGCCAAAAGCAATGGGAATTTTACAGGAAGATTATTAGGTTCGGCACGACGACCATCATACGAAACACCCCAATCGGTAATTTTGGGTGAATACAAAACTTCTAAAGCAAATTTTGACAAACGTGCTTCAATGTACCTCGAAGCCGCTGCACTATCACCTGTTAAAATATTTCCCCAGTTTCCTTGGCAATCAATTAACAATTCTTTTTGACCAATTTGTACCATTGCATCGGCAATACTTGCATCTCCGTGTGGATGATACTGCATGGTGTGTCCAACGACATTTGCTACTTTATTGTAACGACCGTCATCCAACTCTTTCAATGAGTGCATAATACGACGTTGAACCGGTTTGAAACCATCTTCAATTGCAGGCACTGCACGTTCCAAAATCACATAGGAAGCGTAATCCAAAAACCAATCTTTGTACATTCCTGTAACTTTGGTAATGGTATCTTCTGGATTTTCATCGTTTTCGTAAAAGTGATTTCCGCCTGTAGAAACGATGTCTTCAAAGCCTGTGTCTATACTTTCGTCGTTGGCTGATTGCTCCTCCTGTTCGCTAAAGCTCGAGTCATCTAACTCGTCGTTAGTTTCTTCTTCGTTAATGTTATCTTCTTCTTCGTCTTTCATATGAAGGTTTAAAAGTTTAAAGTCATCTTACCAAACTTTAAATTTTACATTTAATTTAATTTTCAAAATTCTGAACACTGTAAACTACTTCTCCACCAATTCTTTATCTAATTCTACTTTCAAATTATTGATGATAAAATTCTGTCTATCAGGTGTGTTTTTACCCATATAGAATTCTAACAAGGTCTCTATTGATGTCGCTTTGTCTAGCATTACAGGATCGAGTCGAATGCTTTCTCCAATGAAATGCTTGAATTCATCAGGCGAAATTTCTCCTAATCCTTTGAATCTGGTGATTTCTGGTTTTGGTTTTAATTTTTCAATGGCATCACGACGTTCTTCATCTGAATAACAATAGATCGTTTCTTTTTTATTACGAACACGGAATAATGGTGTTTGCAAAATATATAAATGCCCTTCTTTAATCATTTCTGGGAAAAACTGAAGAAAAAAAGTAATCAACAACAAACGAATGTGCATTCCGTCGACATCGGCATCGGTTGCAATTACAATGTTGTTATATCGTAAATCTTCTATACTTTCTTCGATATCCAAAGCTGCTTGTAGCAAATTGAATTCTTCATTTTCGTATACGATTTTTTTCGACATACCGTAAGAATTCAATGGTTTTCCTCGCAAACTAAAAACGGCTTGTGTATTCACATCACGACTCTTGGTAATCGAACCTGAAGCCGAATCACCCTCTGTAATGAAAAGTGTACTTTCTAAACTTCGTGGATTTTTAGCATCGGTTAAATGTACACGGCAATCTCTCAATTTTTTATTGTGTAAACTTGCTTTTTTAGCTCGATCCTTGGCTAATTTTCTAATTCCAGAAAGTTCTTTACGTTCGCGTTCTGCTTGCAAAATCTTGCGCAAAAGTGAATCGGCCACTTCAGGATTTTTATGTAAAAAATTATCAAGTTTGGTTGTTATAAAATCGTGAATAAATGTTCGAACCGTTGGTCCATTAGGACCTACATCATTAGAGCCCAATTTGGTTTTGGTTTGTGATTCAAAAACAGGCTCTTCAACTTTGATAGAAACTGCTGAAACGATAGATTTACGAATATCCGAAGCTTCAAAGCCTTTATTATAATACTCTCTAATGGTTTTTACAATAGCCTCACGAAAAGCGTTTAAGTGCGTTCCTCCTTGTGTTGTATTTTGACCATTTACAAACGAATGATATTCTTCGGAGTATTGCGATTTACTGTGGGTTAGAGCAATCTCAATATCATCTCCTTCTAAGTGAATTATAGGATATTGCATGTCTTCTTCTGCAATATTTTCTTCTAATAAATCTTTTAAACCATATTCCGAAACATACTTTTCACCGTTGTAATATATTGTTAATCCACGGTTTAGATAACAATAATTTTTGAGCATTTTGATGATATACTCGTTTCGATATTTGTAGTTTTTAAAAATAGTTTCATCGGCAATAAAGGCTACTTTTGTTCCTTTACGCTTAGTTGTATCTTGAACTTCTTCTTCTAATGTTAGATTTCCTTCCGAAAATTCAGCCGCTTTTTGTTGGTTATCACGAACCGATTCTACTCGGAAATAATTGGATAACGCATTCACAGCTTTTGTTCCAACTCCATTCAAACCAACGGATTTTTTGAACGCTTTAGAATCGTATTTTCCACCTGTATTCATTTTGGAAACTACGTCAACGACTTTACCCAATGGAATTCCACGACCGTAATCACGAACGGTTACCAATTTATCTTTGATAGTTACTTCGATTACTTTTCCTGCACCCATAACAAATTCGTCAATGCAGTTATCTATCACTTCTTTTAGAAGAATGTAAATTCCGTCATCAGGCGAAGAACCATCACCTAGTTTCCCAATGTACATTCCAGGACGCATTCGGATGTGTTCTTTCCAATCGAGTGAGCGTATATTGTCTTCGTTATACTGTGTTTCTTGAGCCATTTTAAAATGTATCGATTTTAACTTCGTTGAGTTCGAATCATGCTAATACATAATTCTCGGGATTGCTAATATAGTGTTTTTGGAGGCATTTTTAAAATGATTTTTGTCAAAGTTATTAAGAATGTTTTTGACAATTTTTAAAGAAAAAGAGGATAGAAAATAGAAAACAGAGTATAGATTTTAGGGATTTATTTTTATGCGTTAGATTAAAATTTATTAAAAAAACATAACCATTAAGCTAATAATTCTTGCTTAATTCTTTCTTTTAGTTCAAAACAGAATCCCTAAATGAAGTTTGAAGCATTGTTCTGTATAACTCTTGATTTAAAATTTCAATAAGTTTTTAAAACAATAAATTAAAACTTTTAATCATTAATCCACAAAAAAACCGCAAAATCTCTCTTGCGGTTTATCTATATTCTTTCCTTAATTTTCAACTATACATTGAATCTAAAATGCATCACATCACCATCTTTAACGATATATTCTTTTCCTTCTACTCTTAATTTTCCAGCTTCTTTTACTTTTGCTTCTGAACCAAAGTTTGAGAAATCTTCATAAGCAATAACTTCGGCACGAATAAATCCTTTTTCAAAATCGGTATGGATTACTCCAGCGGCTTTTGGTGCTGTATCACCAACGTTAATCGTCCAAGCACGAACTTCTTTTACTCCTGCTGTAAAATACGTTTGCAATTTCAATAATTTGTAGGCAGCACGAATTAAAACAGCAGAACCTGGTTCTGTAAGCCCTAAATCTTCAAGAAAAACTTGTCTTTCTTCATAGCTTTCTAATTCATTAATATCGGCTTCAGCTCCAACTGAAAGTACAATAACCTCCGCATCTTCATCTTTTACTAATTCGCGAACTTGGTCAACATATTTGTTTCCATTAACTGCTGAACTTTCATCAACATTACATACATAAAGCACTGGTTTATTTGTAATTAACTGAAAATCTTGCATTAACTCTTCTTCATCTTGATTTTGAGGAATAACTGTTCTAGCTGATTTTGCTTGTAACAATGCTTCACGAATTCTATCTAAAAGTGCTTTCTCGGCTTGTGCTTCTTTATTCCCTGTTTTAGCGGCACGATTTACTTTCTCTAAACGCTTTTCTACTGTTTCTAGGTCTTTTAATTGCAGTTCGATATCAATTGTCTCTTTATCTCGAATTGGATTAACATTCCCATCAACATGCACAATATTATCGTTATCAAAGCAACGTAATACATGAATAATCGCATTACATTCTCTAATGTTTCCAAGAAATTGATTTCCTAATCCTTCACCTTTACTTGCCCCTTTTACCAATCCTGCAATATCAACAATATCAACAGTTGCCATCTGAACCCGTTCTGGTTTTACCAATTCTTCCAAACGAACAATTCGTGGATCTGGAACGTTTACCACCCCAATATTGGGCTCTATAGTACAAAACGGAAAGTTAGCACTTTGCGCTTTTGCATTTGATAAACAATTAAATAAAGTTGATTTTCCTACGTTTGGTAATCCTACAATTCCTGCTTTCATTGGTACATTTTATTTTTAAAAGTGTGCAAATATAAAGTATTAAAACCAAGTTTCAAAAGGCTAAGAAATTGACATTAATTTGATACTTGTCATTCTTGTCTAAGCTCGACACTTTTAATAATTTCAAGTTCCTCATCGGTTGGAACAAGACCAGAGTCATTCCAATAATCAGTAAGAATTTTATTTTTTTTATTAAAAAGATTTTTGTCTTTAAAAACATCACTTTCTTTAAAACTATAATTTTGATTACTAAAATTAGTGGTCACAAAATAATTTCTAACCTCTATTTCGGTAGTTTTATTTTTATCAATTCTTTCAAAACCAATTTCCTCTTTAGATGACATCAAATAATAATCTTGACCATCAATTCTATAGATAGCTTTAAAAATTGACTTGTATACATTTTTAGATCCAATAGACGTTTTTTCTTTAGACCTAGCAAAAGTGAGCGGTGAGATTATAGAATTTACCTCAATTATTATTTTTTTTTCGGGATCATAAACAATCTTGAAATCATCAAGCAATCCCTTTGCAACATCCAATGGTGCAGCCATGATTACATAATAATTCTTATTTGATGAATAAACTTTTATTATAAAATCATACTCTTTTAATGCTTTTGGTTCTAGTAAAGGTTCTAAATATTTGAAGTTATAATAATTTTCCATTATGTTATTAAAATTATAACCCAAAAGATTATTACTTATCTCCTCTTCTACCAATCCAAAAGATCTGTTTTGTTCAACCAAAATATTGGATTTGAAATCTTTAGATTTGCTAAACAATTGAAAATTCATCAAACCATCTGTGTAATAGGAGTAATTACCATTTAATTTAAAAAACTCTCTTGAGTATACTTTTAATCTAGCTGGAGCGGTCAATTGATTAATTGAATTTCTAATTAACGCTTTTAAAATTTTTTGAGGGTGCTGCTTACTCAGAATAATTTCATCCAAATCATTTAGATTACTTTTTAGGAAAATAACATTTTCTCTTTCTTTTAATGTTGAAGTCCTCACTGTAACACCTACGTAGGACGTGTGAGATATAATTATATTAGAACCACCTTTCAATTCAAAAGTAACAATTCCTTCAGAATTACTCAATAGTGTTTGCTTACTTTTAGCTACATAAACTGTGGCATCTTCTATTGGTTGGTTGCTATCAATATCTTTTAAAATGATAGATTTTTCAACACTTTGTGACCAAGATGTAGAAAATAAAATCAAAAAAAATAGTAGGGGCAGCTGTTTCATTTAATTTTAAAATTTAACAAATCTACTAAACTTTTTTCACTAGTAATATTTAATTTACAAAAAAAATCCTCGCAATTGCGAGGAAAGTTTATTCGTTGTGTAAAAATGATTGCCTATTAAGGAGCGTTTCTTCACTCTCAACGTGATTTTCATCAGGCACACAACAATCTACAGGACATACTGCTGCACATTGCGGCTCTTCATGAAACCCTTTACACTCCGTACATTTACCTGGTACAATGTAATAAACATCATCCGATATAGGTGTTTGAGCAGCATCAGCATCAATTTCTGAACCATCAGGTAAAATTACTTTACCTCTTAATTTGGTTCCATCTTTGTATCTCCAATCGTCAGCTCCTTCATATATTGCAGTGTTTGGACATTCTGGTTCACAAGCTCCACAATTAATACATTCATCTGTTATTATGATTGCCATTTCTAATATTTATGTGTTTATAAGTTAAAAAAGTTTACGGGTTTAAAAAACGAATAACTTTTTTAACTTTTGGCTAATGCCAAATTTCTATTTATTAATTTTGCGCAAAATTACAATCAAAACCATTCATAAACAAGTTACAAATGTTACAAATCGATAAAAAAAGGTGTTTTGTTGAATTAGGAAAATTTCTTAACCAATTTTCTTACGAAGAAAACACTAAAAATGAAGAAGTTACAAACAATAATCTATTTTATGATGATTTTGTCGATTTGATACAACTATCGCAATCACACAACGGTTGGTTCACACCAGAACAAGTTTATTTTGCTATAAACTCATGGGCAGATGCTTTGACCGAAGAAAATCTGAATAAATGGCTCTCTTCATACGATTTTTTAAATATAAACACCAAAATGGTTGGACTAATTCTTGCAGGTAATATTCCCTTAGTCGGATTTCATGACTTTTTATCCGTTTTAATTTCGGGACATAAAGTTTTGGTTAAAACATCTTCTAACGATCAATATTTAATTAAATTTTTAGCAAAATATATAATTTCTATAAATCCTGAAATTGAACACTATATCACATTTACAGACGGAAAATTGGAAAATTTCGATGCAGTCATAGCTACTGGAAGCAATAATACTGCTAGATACTTTGAATTTTATTTTAAAGATAAACCAAGTATCATTCGCAAGAATAGGAATTCGGTAGCTGTCTTAACAGGAAAAGAATCCCATGAAGATTTAGTAAAATTAGGAGAAGATATTTTTAGATATTTTGGTTTAGGATGCCGTAATGTTTCAAAATTATTTATACCTAAAAACTATGATTTTCAACCATTTTTCAGAGCCATCTATGCATATAAAGATGTTATTTTTTACGAAAAATATTCCAATAACTACGATTACAACAAAGCCGTTTTCTTAATGAGCAACTTTAAATTGCTGGATAATGAGTTTTTAACTTTGAAAGAAGATTCGAGCTATGCTTCACCTATCTCCTCTGTTTTTTATGAATACTATGAAAACTTAGAAGAAATCAAAAAACAATTAGAAAATGATGCTGATCAAATTCAATGTATTGTTTCTAAAGGTATAATCGACAATTCTATTGCGTTTGGTGAAACTCAAAAACCAAATCTTTGGGATTATGCTGATAATATTGATACAATTAAGTTTCTATTAAAAATCTAATTGAAATATTCTTAAAAATTCTTATAAACTATAACGTTTTCGTTAATAATATAGCTCAATTATTGCCAAATTCTAACCGCTTTTTCGTAAGCTATTCACGAAATTTGCGCCTTAAATTTGCATTACATTAACAATGAAAAAACATAACTACAGCGCTGGACCATGTATTCTTCCGCAAGAAGTCTTTGAAAAATCAGCACAAGCCATTTTGAATTTTAATAATTCTGATTTATCTATTCTTGAAATTTCACATAGAAGTAAAGATTTTGTAGCCGTTATGGACGAAGCAAGAACTTTGGTTTTAGAACTCTTAGGGTTAGACGGAAAAGGATATCAAGCCTTATTTTTAGCAGGTGGTGCAAGTTTAGAATTCTTGATGGTTCCCTATAACCTAATGAAAACTAATGGAAAAGCGGCTTATTTAGACACCGGAACTTGGGCAAATAATGCCATAAAAGAAGCTAAACATTTTGGAGAAACAGTTATTGTAGCCTCATCAAAAGAAGAAAATTACAACTACATTCCAAAAGGATATTCTATTTCCGAAGATGCCTCATATTTTCATTGTACAAGCAACAATACTATCTTTGGAACTCAAATGAAAGTTTTTCCTCAAACAAATGTCCCTGTAGTTTGTGATATGAGTTCCGATATTTTTTCAAGAACATTGGATTTTTCGAAATTTGATTTGATTTATGCTGGTGCGCAAAAAAATATGGGTCCAGCTGGAACAACTCTTGTGATTGTAAAAGAAGAAATTTTAGGAAAAACTGGTAGAACTATTCCAAGCATGTTGGATTATGAAAAACATATCAAAGCAGAAAGCATGTATAATACGCCACCTGTTTTTCCTGTTTACGCATCGCTTCTAACATTACAATGGTTGAAAAACCTTGGCGGAATTGCAGCTATTGAAAAAATTAATAAAGCCAAAGCTAATTTATTATATTCAGAAATAGACAGAAACCCTTTATTTAAAGGAACAGCTGCAGTTGAGGATAGAAGTATCATGAACGCAACATTCTTATTACATGATGAAAACCACGCTCCAATTTTTGATAAAATGTGGAAAGAAGCTGGAATTTCTGGATTGCCTGGACATCGTTCTGTTGGAGGCTATAGAGCATCAATGTACAATGCTTTACCATTAGAAAGCGTTCAAGTATTGGTCGATGTAATGAAAAATTTAGAATCACATATTTAATATCTTAAATATATGAATTTCAATTTCAAAGAAGATTATATCATAGAAAATGACGTGGTGCGTTTACAACCATTACAGGCTTCCGATTATGAAAAATTAGTTGCGTTTTCTATAAATGAACCCGAACTTTGGAGTTTTAATGCAAATGGACCAGATAATCCCGAAAATTTGAAGAAATACATTGAAAAAGCTTTAAATCAAAAAGAAAAACTAGTAGAATATCCTTTTCTGGTTTTTGATAAATTAAAAAATAAAGTTGCCGGTAGCACACGTTTTTATAACATAAATCTAGAAGCAAAACACCTAGAAATTGGTTTTACTTGGTATGGAAAAGAATTCCAAGGAACACTATTAAATAAAAATTGTAAATACCTACTTTTAGAATTTGCCTTTGAAAAAATGGGTTTAGAACGTGTTGGTTTTAGAGCCAATAATCTAAATCAAAGAAGTATTAATGCAATGAAGAGTATTGGATGCATCGAAGAAGGTGTTTTAAGAAACTTCAATACCGATGCCAAAGGAAACCGTATTGACGCTATAGTTTTAAGCATCATAAAAGAAGAATGGTATACAACTGTAAAACAATATCTGAAAAATAAAATATAAATTATAATTGTGTTTTCAAACTGTTAAACTCATAAACTGTTAAA
>CAZLEU010000072.1:0-14814 GCA_964558625.1 uncultured Flavobacterium sp. | reverse complement strand
AAGAACAAATTGGCTAAACAAATTTGGTGGAATTAAAATTTTCAGAGATAATTTCAGAGTTAGACCTTATGGAGAAACAAAAAGTAGTTCCTTTGATTGGCTTGATTTAGGTAAACGAGCATTAAGTAACCCAACGGTGACTAGACCAGGATATCATGTGAGACCTCAACAAGTTTATGGAATTGTAAATATATCTAGAATTGATAATATTAATTTCGAAGATAAATCAAGTAGAGAAGGTCTTCAAGAGAATGACTCATTCACTTTGTTTAAAGAAATTATCAAATCCATCATCGAAGTTTTTGAGAATGACAGAAATCAAATAATGATTAGTCTAAAAAAGATTTATGATGATGAAAATAAAAAAAGACAAGCAAAAGAAGCTGCTGACAAAATTATAAAAGATAAAAACAATCCCAAATCGGGTAATGCAGCTGAAGAAAAGTCCGAAAAAGATACTTTAATTTCTGCAATTGAAGCATACAAGGAAGACATAGAAGAACTTCAAGATGAACAAAAAATCTTAAGGGTTTTGGCTAGTGCAGGTCTTATTGTTACATCATTTGCACATGAATTTAGAAATCATACTGATAGTATTTTGCCTAGAACTGATGAGCTTAAAGAAGTTTTATTGCAAGTAATAGATATTAATAAATTAAAAGACCTACCAGATTTTTTTGACCCATACATTATGCTATCGGATATGAGAAAGCAAGATGAGAGATTAAAATCATGGCTAGATTTTTCTATTTCTTCGGTTAGAAAAGATAAACGCTCAAGGAGAATTATCAACATGGTAGCCTATATAGAAGGTCTTGAAAAAATTTGGCAATCATTGCTTTCAAGAAGAAACATAAAATTAACAATAGATAAATGGAAATTTACAGAGGTTAATTTTAATGGTCACGAAATTGATTTAGACGGGATTTTTAACAATTTGATTACTAATTCTGTTGATGCTTATAAAAGAGCTGACGCAGGAGATTTAAGAGAAATAAAATTAAGTTTTGCTTTTAATCCGTTAGACACAAATGGGATTAGTGTTGTTTATGAAGATAGAGGACCAGGATTATTAACTGAAATTTCAGATCCAAACAAAATCTTTCAACCATTTTATACTACCAAGAGAGATGAAAAAACGGGTGAAAAAATAGGAACAGGTTTAGGAATGTGGATTGTAAAATCAACAATTGATGAATATAATGGCGATATTGAAATTGTTCAATCTAGACCATATTTTAAAGTAAAAATAACATTACCTCATAATTTATAAGAAATGACAAAGTATAGAATTGCATATATAGATGAATCAGATTCTGATATTAGAAGATTTCAAAGATTTTCATATAATTTTTTTGAAGTTATTCCATTTATCCCAAAGGAATCAATAGAAGAAACTTGTAATGACATCCTTGAAAGTCATGTAGATGCGCTTATATCTGATTTTGAGTTTTCTGAACAACTTTCAAATGTTCATTATGATGGAACAGATTTGGTCAGCTTGTTTTTGAAAAAAAGAGAAAACTTTCCTGTTTTCATATTAACTTCATATGAGGATGATGCAATATCCAAAGGAGAAGATGTTAACATTATTTATGAAAAAAAGGAAATGGATGAGGGACAAAAATTTTTAGATAGAATTAAAGCTCAAATCGAAAAATATAAACATAAATTAGAAGAAGACGAAAATAGATTATTGTTTTTGATAACTGAAAGTAAAAAAAGACATCTTGATGCTGTTGAAATTGATGAATTAAAACTATTAGATTCTAAAATTGAAAAAGCATTAGACAAAGAAGGACATATACCTAACATTCTTCGAGATGATAAGGAAGCTCATGATTTATCAGAATTATTGAAAAAAGTTGATTTGCTAACTAAAAAACTTGAAGATAATGACGGCAAATGAAATACCTTTTAGAGAAGTTCCTCCTTCTAGAAATTATACAGGGAAAGAGTTAAAAGATTATAAAAGATATAAAAACTCACTTGTTAGCGATTTTAAAAACAGATGTGGTTATACTTATTGTTTCGATTTTTGGTTTGGTGGTCAAACTAATTTTCAAATTGATCATTTTAAACCTAAGTCATTATATCCTGATTTAGAAACAAAATATTCAAATTTAGTGTATTCTTGTTCTTTCATTAATAGAGCTAAAAGTAATGATGATGGTCCATATATAGACCCTTGTGATGTTGATTATAATCAACATTTCTATAGAGATGAATTAGGTAATATTTATCCAAGAGAAGAATCTGAGCATGCAAAATACATGTATAAATCTTTAAAGCTGTATTTGAAAAGATATAGTGTTATTTGGATGATTGACCAATTAGAAAACAGAATGTTTAAGTTAGAAGAAATAATTAAAAAAACGAATAACCAAGAAGCAAAAGACTTATTAGTAGAAATTACATTTATCTATAACGCTCACAAAAAATATTTGCGTGCCATCTAATGAATTCTGAAATATTCAAATACTTAAAAAAATATTCAACCAATCCTATTGATGTTGACAGGCTAATTGTATCTTCATTTTTAATAAAAAACAATTTAGTCAATACACAAAATTCTTTTATAAATTCTTATTTGATAGATGAGGTTAATGAAGAAGATTATACAATCTTGGAAAATTTCATCGAAGTTTTAAATAAAAAAATAGTTGCATTTGATATTGAACACTTAATTGAGCTATTCGAATTTGTCATTTCTCCAGCGGATAGAATAATTAACGGAGCAATATACACTCCATCTGATATTAGAGAATATATTGTTAATAATACACTATCAAAAAAAATAAGAGTAATTGGTAATACCAAAATTGCAGATATTTCTTGTGGCTGTGGTGGTTTTTTATTTAATGCAGCAAAATATATTAAATCAAATACAAGAAAAACGTACTATCAAATCTTTAGAGATAACATCTTTGGCTTAGATATTCAATCATATTCTACTAATAGAACAAAAATATTACTTTCCTTATTAGCAATTTCTGATGGAGAAGATATTGAAGAATTTCAGTTTAATCTATTTGATGGAGATGCTTTATCTTTTGAATGGAATTCAAGAATTGAGAATTATAACGGTTTCGATTTTATTTTAGGTAATCCGCCTTATGTTAGACTTAAAAATTTAAATGAAGAAACAAAATTACTTCTTAAAAATTGGGAAGTGTGTAGAACCGGGTTAACGGATTTATATATACCTTTCTTTCAGATTGGTATTGATAATCTTGCTCCAAATGGAATTTTAGGTTTTATAACTATGAATAGTTTTTTTAAAAGTTTGAATGGAAGGTCTCTTAGAGATTACTTTACTGAAAAATCTTTAAAATTTAGAATCATTGATTTTGGCTCTGACCAAATTTTTAAATCAAAAAACACTTATACTTGTATTTGTCTTATAGAAAATAGAAGACAGAATTTTATTGAATATTCAGAATCACTCAATTGTAATCTTAATGAAGCTAAAACTTTTGATAGAGTTTATTATAGAAATTTAAATTCAAAAAAAGGTTGGAACTTAAAAGACCATGAACGTATAACAAGAATTGAAAATATTGGTACGCCTTTTAATGAATTATACAAAACAAGACATGGTATAGCTACACTTAAAAATGATATTTACATATTTAACCCTGTTGATGAAGACGATAATTACTATTATTTGCAAAATGGCAGTTTATATCCAATTGAAAAAGGGATTTGTAGAGAGATTGTAAATTCCAATAAGTTAAGTCGAGAAAATACTTTAGACGCAATACGTGAAAAAGTTATTTTTCCATACAATGATGACCAAAAGCCTGTTCTTTTTGAAGAAGAGTATATTAAAGAAAATTTTCCTGAAGCATTTAAATATTTAACCAACAAAAGAAAGATATTAGCAGGTAGAGATAAAGGAAAAGGAGAATATGAAAATTGGTATGCTTTTGGTAGAACACAATCTTTAGAGAAAATGCCAAATAAATTATTCTTTCCTAAAATTTCTGATACTAATCCTAGTTGTATAATAAATGACGATGAAAATTTACTTTTCTACAATGGTTTAGCTGTAATCGGTGAAGATGAAAGACAGCTGATTATTATTAAAAAACTCATAGAATCAAATTTATTTTGGTATTATATTCAGAGAAGTAGTAAACCGTATTCATCAAGCTATTTCTCATTAAATGGTAATTATATAAATAATTTTGGAGTGTATAATTTTAATGAAGAAGAAACTAACTTTATCTTAAATGAAAACAATAAAGATATTCTTGATGTTTTTTTTGAGGAAAGATATGATATAAGATTATAAATGAAAACCAATGTTGACATAACTAAAATATTCCCAAAACACTTATTTTGGGATATGGATTATAGTAAACTTAATCTCAAAACAGATTTAGATAGTATAATTCCTAGAGCTATGTATGCAACAACTAAAGATACATTTGTTCAAGACATCGAAAAATTAGAACAGTTTTATACAAAAGAACAAATTATTGAGCATTTGAAAAACACCAGAGAATTAATTAGTAATCAAGTTTGTGTTTTAGTAAGCAAAAGATATAATGTTGAACAGTTTTACAGATTCAAATTATAAATCAAACATGGAAAATAACAAATCACATTGGGAAAACGTTTTTGCAACAAAAAACCCAAACGAAGTAAGTTGGACACAAACATATCCTACAACTTCAATGAAGTATATTGAAAGTCTAAAACTTTCAAAATCCGCAAATATAATTGACATCGGTGGTGGCGACAGTAACTTAGTAGATGCTTTGTTAGAAAATGGATATGAAAATATTTGGGTTTTAGACATATCAGAATTTGCACTTGAAAGAGCTAAAAAACGTCTAGGTAAAAAGGCAAATAAAGTGCATTGGATAGTTTCTGATATTACAGAATTTGAAACAAATATCAAATTTGATTTTTGGCACGATAGAGCTGTTTTTCACTTCTTAACCGAAGAAGAAAATATAGATAAATATGTAGCATTAGTCAATAAAAATAGTGCAGATAACGGCAACTTTCTACTAGGAACTTTTTCAGAAAACGGCCCACTAAAATGCAGCGGATTAGAAATAAAACAATATTCAGAAAATATAATGAAACAAACATTTAAAGATAGCTTTGAAGCGGTTAATTGTTTTACTGAAGATCACACAACTCCATTCAATACAATTCAAAATTTTCAGTTTTGTGGTTTCAAAAAGAAATAAAATGAAATCGCCATTAACAATGAGTTTGTGCAAACAAACACACCAATAAATAAAAAAACGATACCATATATGACAGCTTACAAATAAATTTTACATATATGAAATCGCCATAAACAACTCGTTTGCTTGCAAACACCAATGAAAATAGCGATACATATGCACCAAAAAACAAATAATATTTACATATGAAAACGAAATAATAGTATAAAATGTTTGTCTTTTAGGGCAAACCTTTTTTTTTGCCTTAAATGCATTTAAACAAAATAGAGTTTTTATTTGTATTTAATAATTTAAAATCTTTGTCCCAAGTCTATTAATAATTTGAAGGGCAAACCCTTTACTTGAAATAAACCTTATAAATATAAAGCAAAAATTACCATTGCCTTATACTCCCATTCTTTTTTACAAAAAAAAAACACTGTAAAAAACAATCTCGTTTATGATTGCAGTCATAAAATTTAACCCTATTCAATTCAGACCTTTGGGGTAATATTTTAAACTAAAACAATATGAAAAAACTAGTAGTAGTATTTACCACAGCAGTAATGTTATTCTCTTGTGGTAAAAAAGAAAAATCAGGAGAAGATTTTTCTCAACCAACAACAGAAGAAACGGCAACAGCAGATCCATCTTCTTACGACCCAAAAAGAGGTGAAGGTAAATTTACAACGGTTGAACTTGGAGCAACTTTAGATCAAGCTATGGCAACCAAAGGAGAAGAAGTCTCAGGTGTAAAATGTACTTCTTGCCATAAAACTACCGACGAAAAACTTGTTGGCCCAGGTTGGAAAGGTGTAACCGAAAGAAGAAAACCAGAGTGGATTATGAATTTTATCACAAATCCAGACCCAATGATTGACAAAGACCCTGAAGTTCAAGCTCAATTAGAAATTTGTCTTGTTCGTATGCCCAATCAAGGGCTTAAAGACGATGAAGCAAGAAGTATTTTAGAATACATGCGTAAAAATGATGGCGTAAAATAAAAACAACAAACCATCTTATTGGGTGAAAGCGATAAGATGGTTTTTAATTTCAATAAGATGAAATCAAAGATTCACGAATTTCAAATTAAAAATAATAAATCATGAGTAAAAATAAATTTGTAAAAGCAGTTGTAGTTCTCGTTTTAGGAAGTGCAGTATTCACTTCTTGTAAACCCAAAAATTCGGGCGATGCCGTAAGTGGTGATGCTGCCCAAAAAGTGTATGTTGCTCCAGGAAAATATGATGAATTTTATAATTTCGTTTCGGGAGGTTTTAGTGGTCAAATGAGTGTTTATGGTTTACCAAGTGGTAGAATGTTGAAAGTGGTTCCAATCTTTTCTCAAGACCCTGAAAGTGGATGGGGTTTTAGTGAAGAAACTAAACCCATGTTAAATACTTCAGAAGGGTTTATTCCTTGGGATGATCAACATCACTTAGAATTATCACAAACTAATGGTGAAGTTGATGGTAGATGGATATTTGCCAATGCAAACAATACACCTCGTATTGCAAGAGTAGATTTAAAACGTTTTAAAACTGCTGAAATTATTGAGTTGCCTAACTCTGCTGGTAACCACTCATCACCTTTTATTACTGAAAATACAGAATATGTAGTTGCTGGAACACGTTTTGGTGTGCCTGGTGATTACGAAAATGGTGATGTACCAATTAATACCTACAAACAAAACTTCAAAGCTCACGTTAGTTTTATTAAAGTTGATAAAGAATCAGGTAAAATGGATTTATCGTTCCAATTGCGTTTACCAGGTGTAAACTTTGACCTTTCTCATGCAGGAAAAGGAAAATCTCATGGATGGTTTTTCTTCACTTGCTATAATTCTGAACAAGCAAATACACTTTTAGAAGTAAATGCATCTCAAAGAGATAAAGATTTTATCATGGCTGTCAATTGGAAAAAAGCCGAAGAATATATCAAAGCAGGTAAAGGTAAAATTGAAAAGACAAAATATGCACACAACACTTGGAATGATGAAACACATACAGGAACTTCTGTAATGAAGGAAGAAGTCTTAGTTTTAGATGCTATGGCAATGAAAGACATTTGTTATTTAATGCCTTGTCCTAAATCTCCTCACGGTTGTGATGTTGATCCAACAGGTGAATATATTGTTGGTTCAGGAAAATTAGCAGCTTTAATTCCTGTTTTTAGTTTTGATAAAATGACAAAAGCTATTGCTAAAAAGGATTTTGAAGGTGATTATGAAGGAATTCCAGTTCTTAAATACAATTCTGTTCTTCATGGTGAAGTTCAAAAACCAGGTTTAGGACCTTTGCATACCGAATTTGACGGAAGAGGAAATGCTTATACAACATTCTTTGTTTCGTCTGAAGTTGTAAAATGGGATATCAAATCTTTGAAAGTTTTGGATAGAGTTCCAACTTATTATTCTGTTGGTCACTTATGTATTCCAGGTGGTGATTCTAAAAAACCTTTTGGAAAATATCTAATTGCATACAATAAAATTACTAAAGATAGATATTTACCAACAGGTCCTGAGTTAACACAATCGGCTCAATTATATGATATTAGTGGAGATAAAATGCAATTGTTGTTAGATTTTCCAACTATTGGAGAACCACACTATGCACAAGCAGCTCCTGCTGATTTGATTCGAAATAACGGACAATTAAAAATTTACGATATTAAAAAAAATAATCACCCAAGAGTAGCTAAAGGTGAAAAAGAAACAAAAGTGGTAAGAGAAGGTAACAAAGTACATGTTTACATGACTATGGTACGTTCACATTTTTCTCCAGATAATATTGAAGGGATTAAAGTTGGAGATGATGTTTATTTCCACATTACTAACCTTGAACAAGATTGGGATGTTCCTCACGGATTCTCAATTAGAAGAGCTCAAACGGCAGAATTACTTATCATGCCAGGTGAAACTGCTACTCTAAATTGGAAACCAACTAAAGTAGGAATGGTTCCTTTCTATTGTACAGATTTCTGTAGTGCATTGCATCAAGAAATGTCAGGTTACATAAGAGTTTCTCCAGCAGGAAGTAATGTTCCTATTAGTTATAGTTTAGGTACAAATTTACCTGCTTCTTCTACTAAATAAATCATAAAAGGGAGCAAGTCAAATTGCTCCCTTTTTTAAATACCATAAAATGAAATTATCAAATTTAACAATGTTGTCAAAAGTGATGCTTTTGATAGCAGGATTGCTTTTTATTGGCTCACTATTTGTTCCAATGTGGCGAATAGAACTAGAAGCACCTCAATATCCAGAAGGACTTGTTCTTCAATTGCATGCCAATAAAATTGGTGGTGATGTAGAAATTATAAACGGATTAAATCACTATATCGGAATGGCAACTTTACATACCGAAAACTTTTTTGAATTTACTGTTTTACCTTATTTATTTGGAGCATTTGCAATTATATCACTTGCACTTATCTTTATAAATAATAGAAAAGCAGTTCTAGCATTCTTTACTTTTTTTGTTCTTTTCGTTATTCTTGCAGGTATTGATTTTTACAGATGGAACTATGAATACGGGCACAATCTCGATCCAAATGCAGCTATAAAAGTTCCGGGAATGGCTTATCAACCACCTTTAATTGGTTACAAACAGTTGTTGAATTTTGGTGCATACTCTATTCCAGATATAGGTGGATGGATGTTAACAGGCGCAGGAATTTTATTATTCGCAGTAGTTTTAAAAGAATTCAAATTTAAAAAATCTATATAAAATGAAATGGTTATCCTTTTTTTTAATCTTGTTTTTAACGATTTCTTGCGCAAATAAAGAAGCTGAACCTATCAATTTGAATACTGATGGATGCGATTTTTGTAAAATGAAAATTTCTGATGGAAAATTTGGTGCCGAATTAATAACTTCAAAAGGTAGAATCTACAAATTTGATGATATGTTTTGTATGATAAAATATCACAAGGAAAATAAAACTGTTCAAATTCACTCGTTTTACATTCATGATTATAATCAAAACAACGTGTTAATTCCAGCAGAAACAGCTTTTTACATAAAAGGTGGAGAAATTAATAGTCCAATGCACGGAAACATCATTGCTGTAAAAACAAACGAAGAATCTCAAATAGTAGCTCAAAAATTAAAAGCTAACCCAATTTCGTGGCAAGAAATAATCAAATAAAATGAAATATCTAGTAGCGTTTCTTCTTTTATCCCTTTCACTTCATGCAACAACTATTCATGTTGGGAAAAAGTATGCAGTAAAATCAGTAAAAAAAGGTATAGAATTAGCTAAAATTGGTGACACAGTTATTGTGCATGGTGGTCTTTACAGAGAAGGAAATATAATAATTGACAAAAAAATAGTTTTTCTTGGCAAAAACTTACCTATTTTAGATGGTGAAAAAAAGCACGAAATTTTATCAATTCATGCTGATAGTGTTGTGGTTGATGGTTTTAAAATAATCAAGTCGGCTTACGCAACAATCACTGATCCATGTGGTATAAAAGTGTATAACAGGAGTCATGTACTTATTCAAAACAATGTTTTAGATGATAATTTTTTTGGTATTTATTTACAAAATTGTCAAAAATGTACCATAAAAAATAATTATCTAAAAGCGTATGGCAAAGAAGAACAGCAACTTGGTAATGGAATTCACTGTTGGAAATCAAACGATATTTTAATTATTGCAAATCATATTGATGGCCATCGAGACGGAATTTATTTTGAATTTGTTTACGACTCTTTAATTTGGCGTAACATAAGCATAAATAATATCCGTTACGGTTTGCATTTTATGTTTTCACATAGTGATACTTACATCACAAATGTTTTTAAAAAAAACGGCGCAGGTGTAGCTGTGATGTACACTAAAAACGTAAAAATGTTTAATAACTATTTTGAAGAAAATTGGGGTGATGCTACCTATGGTTTATTGCTAAAAGATATATCAGATAGTTACATATTTAATAATCGATTTGCTCGAAATACTTCAGGAATATACATGGAAGGTACTTCAAGAATCAAGGTTGAGAAGAATATTTTTGAATCAAATGGTTGGGGAATGAAAATTCAAGCAAGTTGCATGGAAAACGAAATTGTGAACAATAATTATTTAAAAAACACTTTCGATATTAGCACTAATGGTAGTTTGGTTTTAAACACTTTCAATACTAATTATTGGGATAAATATGAAGGATATGATTTAGATAAAAACGGAATTGGTGATGTGCCTTATCATCCATTAAGTTTGTTTGCCGTTTTAACCGAAAATACACCTTCTGCAATGTTGTTATACCGAAGTTTCATGATTACACTGTTAGATAAATCTGAAAAAGTTTTGCCAAGCATCACACCAGATAATTTTATAGATAAAACGCCTTTAATGAAATCGCTGCCGTTATGATTGAAATTAAAAACATAAACAAAAAATTCGGAAAATTAGAAGTCCTTAAAAGTGTCAGTCTTTCATGTAAAAGTGGAGAATGTATTGCGCTAATTGGACCTAATGGTTGCGGAAAAACAACATTGATAAAATCAATTCTCGGAATGGTTTTACCTGATAAAGGTTCGATTGAATTTAACGGAAAATCGATTTTAGGAGAATATATCTATCGAGAAAATATTGGTTATATGCCACAAATTGGACGTTATCCTGATAATATGACCATCGGACAAATCATCGATATGATTAAAAAAATCAGGAATTCTAATCATGATTTAGATGAAGATTTATTAAATGCATTTGAATTAGAAAAAATGTTCGACAAGCAAATGCGAACACTTTCGGGTGGAACAACTCAAAAAGTAAGTGCCGTTTTAGCATTTCTATTCAATCCAGAAGTGCTGATTTTAGATGAACCAACGGCAGGTTTAGATCCATTGGCATCCGAAATTTTGAAAGAAAAAATCATTAAAGAAAAAGAAAAAGGGAAGCTCATTTTTATAACATCACATCTCTTGAGTGAATTAGACGATTTGATTACCGAAATTATTTTCATGCAAGAAGGAGAAGTTCATTTTCATAAAAAAGTGGATGATTTAAAAGCAGAAACCAACGAAACTAAAATTTCAAAAGCTATTGCCAGTATTCTGAAACAAAAGCAACCCGAAACTCAAAACCCGAAACTCGAAACTGCATCATGAACAGAATCATAAAAATCATATTAATCGATATTCTAAAAAGCAAGATAGTTTTGGCCTACACCTTTATTTTAGCCATTCTGTCTTGGAGTTCATTTGCATTAGAAGACAACTCTGCTAAAGGAATATTAACTATTTTGAACGTTATTTTATTTACAGTGCCTTTGGTTTCAATACTTTTTGCTACGATTTATTTATACAACAGTTCCGAATTTATAGAGCTTTTATTAAGTCAACCAATCAAACGAAGAAAAATATGGATAAGCTTGTTTCTAGGACTTTCCATCTCAATGATTCTTGCTTTTTTTGTTGGAGCCGGAATTCCGTTACTCATAAATTCACCTGATAGCATTGGAATAATAATGTTGATTAATGGATGTTTGATAACCGTAATCTTTACAGCATTAGCATTTTTAAGTTCAATTCTAACAAGAGATAAAGCCAAAGGAATCGGAATTGCAATTATGACTTGGTTGTTTTTTGCCTTACTTTTTGACGGATTGGTTTTGTTTTTATTATTTCAATTTCAAGATTATCCAATCGAAAATGCAATGGTCGGAATCACCGCTTTTAGCCCAATTGATTTGGCACGAATTCAAATTCTGTTGCATCTTGATGTTTCAGCAATGATGGGTTACACAGGAGCAATTTTTAAAGACTTTTTTGGAACTGCAATAGGTTTGATTGTGTCGTTTTTGTTATTGAGTTTATGGGTAATTATTCCGTTTTTTATTTCGTTAAGAAAATTTAATAGAAAAGATTTGTAAAATGAAAACAGATATTAGAAATAGAAAAGACATCGAAAAGCTAGTTAATGCTTTCTACGAAAAAGTAAAAACAGATGAAGTTATTGGCTATTTATTTACCGATGTTGCCAAAGTAAATTGGGAATTACATTTGCCAAAAATGTATGATTTTTGGGAAAACATATTGTTCTATTCAGCCAATTATAGCGGAAGTCCAATGGCAGTTCACAAAGAATTGCATCAAAAAAGCACTATGACTCAAGAACATTTTCAGCATTGGAATGCACTTTTTAATCAAACGGTTGACAAACTTTTTGAAGGTGCAAAAGCAGATGAAATTAAAAATCGAGCTATGAATATCTCGGCTGTAATGATGTACAAAACATTGACTTAATGCATCATCAAATTATCATTATAATTCATTTATTGGCTGCTAGTATTTGGGTTGGAGGGCATTTGATTTTACTACTCAGGTACGTTCCAAAGTCCATTAAAAATAAATCGATAAATGAGATAAATCTTTTTAGAAAAAATTTTGAGCCTATAGGAATTCCATCGTTGTTACTATTACTCATCACAGGAATCATTATGGCTTATGATTATGATGTTTCAGTAGATAAATGGTTTTCTTTTGAAAGCTCAGTTGAAAAAATAGTAAGCCTAAAATTAATTCTCTTTTTCTGTACAATACTTTTAGCATTCACAGCGGCTAAATTTCTTTTCCCAAAACTTCAAAATAAGCATTCATATATTGTATGGATATTCATTTTTTTGGTTACTTCAATTGCTGTTACAATGTTGATTTTGGGAAGCTTAATCAGAATTGGCGGTTTTTAAAGTATTAACTTTCATAAATCCTCCTCGATTTTCATTTCGCTCAATTGATCCTCTTACAATTAAAAGAGCAACTTCAATCATATTTTTTAGTTCATAAAATTCTTTGGTAACTCTATATTTTTTTTGAATACTGATGCATTCGGCATTCCATGATTCAATCTGTTTTTTGGCTTCAATCAAATCACTATCATTTCGAACAATTCCAATCTTTTTTTGCATCAAAATTTGTAATTGTGTTTTCATTTTTATAACAATAGTCTGATCTACATTTTCAGAGTTACAATCTTTCCATTTTGGAAATACCTTACTTTTTGTTCTTTCTAAAAGTGGTAAACTTGCCAGATAATTATATATTCTATTTGAGAACACTAATGCTTCTAAAAGAGAATTAGAAGCCAATCTATTTGCTCCGTGTAAGCCTGTACGTGAACATTCACCACATGCAAACAAATTGTTTACTGACGTTTGACCATCTGTATTAACTGAAATTCCACCGCATAAATAATGTTGGGCAGGAAGAACAGGAATCCATTGTTTTTCTATATCAATTCCAAAAGCCTTACAACTGCTATAAATCAGAGGGAAATGTTGTGTGAATAAACTCAAATTCAAGTGGGTACAGTCCAAATAGACACACTCATCTCCCGATTTTTTCAACTCAATATCAATGCTTTGCGATACAATGTCTCTAGAAGCTAAATCACCTCTTTTGTCATAGTTCATCATAAAACGCTCCCCATTTTTGGTGCGCAAATATCCTCCAAATCCTCTTACAGCTTCAGAGATCAAAAAAGTTGAAGAGAAAGATTTATTGTATAGTGCCGTTGGATGAAATTGAATGAATTCCATTTCTTTTGTAGTCGCCATTATTCTATTGGCCATCGCAATTCCATCTCCAGTGGCAATTGATGGATTTGTTGTATGACCATAAACTTGACCAATGCCACCTGTAGCCAAAAGAGTAAAATCGGCTTGAAAAATTGAAATTTCACTTGTTTTTTCGTTCAGAACATAGGCTCCATAACAGCAATTGTTTTCTGAAATTAACTCAAAAGCAAAATGAAAATCGAAAATTTTAATGTTATTTTGACGATGAGCTTGTTTTAAAATAGCCCGTTCTATTTCGTAACCCGTTTGATCTTTATGATGAACAATTCTGTTACTAGAATGACCTCCTTCTCTTCCTAAATCAAATGCTCCTTCATTGTTTTGGTCAAACTTGGCTCCCCAATCAATTAACTCTTTTAATCGTTTTGGCCCATCTGTAACAACCATTTCAACTACTTCCTTATTACATAGTCCGTCTCCACAAATAAGAGTATCTTCAATATGTTTTCTAAAATTGTCATCTATTTTGTTCAAGACAACAGCAATTCCTCCTTGAGCATATTTCGTGTTCGACTCTTCTTCATTAGACTTAGTAACTATTGTCACCATTTTAAGCGGAAATTTTTCAGCAATTTTTATTGCAAAAGTTAATCCCGCAACACCAGAACCTATGATTAAATAATCGCTATGTTTCATTATCAGGATAATTCAAGCATTCGTTCAATAGGAATTAGTGCTTTTGTTCTAATCTCCTCAGAAATGGTAATTTCGGGAGCTTCATTTCGTAAACAATCATATACTTTTTGTAAAGTATTCATTTTCATAAAACCACATTCGCTACAAGCACAAGTATTATCTTCTTGTGAAGGTGCAGGAATCAATATCTTATTAGGAACTTCTTGTTGCATTTTATACAAAATACCAGCTTCAGTAGCCACAATGAATTTATTGCTCGAACTAATTTTTACGTAATTAATCATTCCCGATGTCGAACCTATATAGCTCGCAGTTTCAAGAATATGAGTTTCAGATTCAGGATGAGCTATTATTTTCGCATCAGGGTGTTTTTTATGAAGTTCAATTAATTTATCCAAAGAAAAAGC
>CAZLEU010000071.1:0-14851 GCA_964558625.1 uncultured Flavobacterium sp. | reverse complement strand
TAGCGCTAAATGATAAAGGACAAGAAATATTTACATTCGGAAAAAATAAAAACCAATTGGTAGAAGAAGTACTCGAAAAAGAGCCTGGCTATTACGGCTGGATTCAAGGAGCCGATTTTCCATTATACACCAAGAAAGTTTTAACCGGAATCAAATTAAGAAAATTAAATACAAAATAAGTTAGCTGTCTCTGTTAACAATTGGCAACGTGCAAGCTGAAAACCGAGACTAAAAACCGAGATTGAAAAATATGAAGATTATCTGTATAGGACGCAATTATGTCAAACATATAGAAGAGTTACAAAACGAGCGACCAGACGAACCAGTGGTTTTTATAAAACCCGATTCGGCAGTTTTGTTAAAACAACATCCTTTTGTAATTCCAGAATTTTCTTCAGCTATTCATCACGAAATTGAACTGATTGTTAAAATAAATAAAGTAGGGAAGTACATCGAACCCAAATTTGCACATAAATATTATGATGAAATAAGTGTCGGAATCGATTTTACAGCCCGTGATTTACAACAAAAGCTCAAAGATAAAGGATTGCCTTGGGAAAAAGCAAAAGCTTTTGACGGTTCGGCAGTTATTGGTGAATTTGTTTCAAAAGAAAAATTTCAATCAGTAGATAACTTAAATTTCGAACTAACTAACAACGGCAAAATCGTGCAGTCAGGAAATTCAAGTTTAATGCTCTGGAAAATCGATGAATTAATAGCAAATGTCTCACAATATTTTACTTTAAAAATTGGAGATATCATTTTCACAGGAACACCCGAAGGTGTAGCACAAGTAAAACCCAATGATATATTGGAAGGATTTTTAGAAAAACAAAAACTATTTAAAATACAAGTAAAGTAATGGCCCTAAACTACAACTTAGCTAAAGTTTACGCTCTTTCAGACAATGACCCTGAATTTGTAAGCTCAATTTTAGAATTATTCGTAACCGAAGTACCCGAAGATTTGTCACTTATCAAATCTGGAATAAAAGAAAAAAATTATAAACAGGCATATGCATATGCTCACAAAATAAAACCATCTCTCGATTTATTAGGAATGAATGTAGCTTATGAGGAAATTCTTCAAGTCGAAGCATGGACTAGAGCAGAAGGAAAAAGAAGTGAAATCAATGCTACATTTGAAAGTATTGAAAATCAAATAATAAATGCTGTAAAAGAAATCAAAAAAGATTTTGATATGTAAGAGAATCAGGAGAGAATGGTTAGGGATTTATTTATAAGCCATATTCCTGCCATCGTTCCAATCTTTTTTAAACTTTGGCAAAGTTCAACTTTACCAAAGTTTAAAAAAGGATTTCCACTCTGTCAGGGCTAGATAGGTTTTCATTTTTTCTTTTGTTACCTTTGTAAAACAAATATACTTACATAATGAAAGCCACTATTGTAACCATTGGCGACGAAATTCTCATAGGTCAAATCGTCGATACCAATTCTGGATTTATTGCCAAATCGCTAGATAAAATAGGTGTCGATATTCACGAAATGATTTCCATTTCCGACAACAAGCAACACATATTAGATACGTTTGCCAAACTACAAAATCAAGTCGATTTAGTAATCATCACTGGCGGACTCGGACCGACAAAAGACGATATCACCAAAAAGACTTTTTGTGAATATTTTGAAGATACATTAGTCGAAAACAAAGAAGTTTTAACACACGTAACACATTTAATAGAAAGTATTTTCAAACGTCCTATTACCCAAATGAATCGTGACCAAGCATTAGTACCAACAAAGTGTCATGTTTTATTTAACAAAATGGGAACAGCACCAGGAATGTGGATGAAAAAAGAAAACACGGTTTTTATTTCGTTGCCAGGTGTGCCATACGAGATGAAATATTTGGTAGAAAATGAAATAATTCCCAAAGTAGTTCGCGAGTACAATCGTCCTTACATTATTCACAAAACAATTTTAACCTACGGACAAGGAGAAAGTTTAGTTGCAGAAAGAATAGAAGATTGGGAAAATAACCTGCCAAAATGTATAAAATTAGCTTATCTACCTGCGCCAGGAAGAGTACGATTAAGACTTTCTGCAAGAGGAACAGATAAAGAGCAATTAGAAAAAGCAATAGAAGAAAACGTTAATTCGTTGACCAAAATAATTGACGATATTATAGTAGGATTCGACGATAACGAAACAATCGAAGTGGTAATAGGAAAGCGATTAACACAAAAAAACGCAACTATCGCGACAGCCGAAAGCTGTACAGGAGGCACCATTGCTTCCCTATTAACATCAGTTGCTGGATCATCAAGTTATTTCAAAGGAAGTGTAGTATCCTATGCAACAGAATCCAAAGAAACAATTTTGGAAATTCCACGCGAACTAATAGAAAAACATTCTGTAGTTAGTGCTCAAGTTGCTGAAAAAATGGCTTTGCAAGCTCAAAAAATGTTTAAAACAGATTATGCCATTGCTACAACGGGAAATGCAGGACCATCTAAAGGAGATTCCGATGCCGCAATAGGAACAGTTTTTATAGCGTTAGCAACTCGTAAAGGTGTTGTTGTAGAAGAGTTTAACTTTGGTGAGCCCCGAGAAAAAGTGATACAAAGAGCAGTAAATAAAAGCTTAGAAATGCTTCAAAAAGAAATTTTAAAAAATGTGCCATAATTTTTTTGCGTAATAGGTTTATTTTTCTTTTCTTTGCACCCTCGATTTGAATAACGATAAAAGATAAGCATAATGTCAAGAGTTTGTGACCTTACTGGTAAAAGAGCGATGACGGGAAACAATGTTTCTCACGCGATGAATAAAACTAAAAGAAAGTTTTCTGTAAACTTACTTAAAAAACGTTTTTATCTTCCTGAAGAAGATAGATGGATTACTCTTAGAGTAGCTGCATCTACAATAAAAACAATTAATAAAAATGGAATTTCTGCTGTTTTGAAAAAAGCTCAAGCAGATGGGTTTATTAAATAATCTTTTCCAAAAATAAATAAATAGCAAAATGGCAAAGAAAGGTAATAGAATTCAGGTAATTTTAGAGTGTACAGAGCACAAAGCAACTGGTGTTGCAGGAACTTCTAGATACATTACAACTAAAAACAAAAAAAACACACCAGATAGATTAGAGATTAAAAAATTTAATCCAATCTTGAAGCGCGTTACTGTTCATAAAGAAATTAAATAATATAAGTCATGGCAAAGAAAACCGTAGCATCGTTACAAACATCTTCTAAGAGATTATCAAAAGCCATCAAAATGGTAAGATCTCCAAAAACAGGTGCATATACTTTCGTTGAAAGCATTATGACTCCAGAAGAAGTTGATGAATTCTTGAAAAAGAAATAATTAACACAAACTTTATATAGAAAAGCTACTTTCATTCGCAAGTAGCTTTTTTTATTTTTATATTTGTGCATCATTTATTAAGTTATAGACAATAATTCTATAACTTAGTTGCTAATTCCCAAATTGAAATGAGTTTTTTTAAAAAATTATTTTCTTCCGATAAGAAAGAAACTGTCCTAAACGAGCAGGATAAACAAACATTAGATAAAGGTTTAGAAAAATCTAAAACAAGTTTTTTTACTAAACTTACCAAAGCTGTTGCTGGAAAATCAAAAGTTGATGATGAAGTTTTAGATAACCTCGAGGAAATACTCGTTGCTTCAGATGTAGGTGTTGATACCACATTGAAAATCATAAAAAGAATAGAAAAAAGAGTAGCCGAAGATAAATACCTTGGAACAGAAGAACTTAATAAAATTCTTAGAGAAGAAATTGCTGGTCTACTCTCTGAAACGAATGTTGGTGAAGAATCTGAGTTTATAATTCCGATAAATACAAAACCATATGTTATAATGGTTGTTGGTGTTAATGGTGTTGGAAAAACAACTACAATTGGTAAACTAGCTAGTCAATTTAAAAAGCAAGGCTTTAAAGTTGTTCTTGGAGCTGCCGATACTTTTAGAGCTGCAGCAATCGATCAATTGCAAATTTGGGCCGATAGAGTAGGAGTTCCAATTGTTCGTCAACAAATGGGTAGTGACCCAGCATCAGTAGCTTTTGATACTATACAAAGTGCTGTTTCCCAAGATGCCGATATTGTGATTATTGATACTGCAGGTCGTCTACATAATAAAGTAGGCTTAATGGCCGAATTGACTAAGGTTAAACGCGTAATGCAAAAAGTAACACCAGAAGCTCCACATGATGTATTGTTGGTTTTGGATGGTTCTACTGGGCAAAATGCTTTTGAACAAGCCAAGCAATTTACTGCAGCTACAGAAGTGACATGTTTGGCTGTTACAAAATTAGACGGAACTGCAAAAGGGGGCGTCGTAATTGGTATTTCAGATCAATTTCAAATTCCAGTAAAATATATTGGAGTAGGTGAAGGAATTGATGACTTGCAAGTATTCAACAAATATGAATTTGTGGATTCTTTCTTTAAATAAAAAATTTTAAAATAAGTTATCTTATAAGTGCGTTACTGATATAACGCACTTATTTTTTGCCATAAAACTTCATCAAAATCTGATAGTGCAAAGTTTACGCCATCTGCAACATCACCCATTCTAATGACTACCATTTTTTTACTTGGAATTATATATATTTTTTGGTCATTTTTCCCCAAAGCACAGAACATATCGTTTGGACCACTTGGAATTAAAGTTCCAGGAAATTGAATTTGAGTTTGTGGTAAATGATAAGATGTTTTTCCATTCAACCACCATAAATAACCATATGCCTGATTTATTGTTTGTGAAGTATTGGTAGCTTCGTTAAAATAAGTTTCATTTAGAACGACTGTTCCATTCCATGTTCCTTTGTTGAGAGCCAATAATCCAAAGCGGGCCATACTTCTTGATGTACTCCAATATACACTTAAGCCATCTTGTTCTATCCATGCTCCGCCAGTCATTCCTATTTTATCTCTTAATTTAGTGTTGAAATAATTTGTCCATGTTTGACCACTAGCTTGCGCCACCACGTCTTGAAGTTTTACATAGACGTTGTGATACGCCCAACGAGTGCCAGCATCAGCTACATATTGAAGATTGGCAGGGGATACATCGTCGCCCAAAGCATCATTCAAACCAGAATTCATAGAAAGTAAATTTTTGCAAGTGATAAGATTTTCTTTTGCCAATGGAGCACTTGTCCAACCCGTACCCAAATAATCAGAAACTTTGTTATTTATATTGAGTAAACCTTCTTGTTGTGCAATTCCTGTTACCGTTGCTGTTAATGTTTTTCCCGCACTTGCCCAATACCATGGAGTTGTTGCTGAATGATTGTTGAAATATCGTTCTATTACAATCCTTCCATTTACCAAAACTATGAACGATTTGGTATGCTTCAATTCTAAATAATCAAGTAAAGGTTGAACTGCGTCTTGATTCCAGTCTAAGTCAGCTATTGATTTTGTTTCCCAATAATCCCCAGTTAATGGAGGAAAATACATTTGTTCAATAGGGATTGTGAGAGTTGTAAAACTTATATCAGAGCCATATGCAGTTCCAATCTTATTAGTAGCATAAGCCCGCACATGATAAGTTGTGTTTTCTGTAAGACCTGTCATATTGGATGTAAAATTTCCTGTTCCTACAGTTTCAACAGTTTTGTTGTCGGCAACAGTTGGGTTTGGATTTATACTCCAACAAATACCTCTAGCCGTTATCATTGTTCCTCCATCGTAAGTGATATTTCCACCACTAACGGCAGAGTTAGGTGTAATTAAACTACTAGCTATTGTTGTAACTGTAGGTAGAGTTATAACAGGTTCCGATACTTGTTCACTGTCTTTTGTACAAGAAAAGTTTAAAAGTAGAATTAAAAAAATAGGGATTAATGATCTCATAGTAGATTGGGTTTTTACTTTGACTATTTAAAGTTCAAAAGGTTTAATCAAAAATAATTTTGTTCTTCAAATTTATATCGTAAATTTCAGTTTTATTTTTGAATATGAAAAAAATTGTGACATTTCTAGTTATAGTAATTCTTTTTGTTTCTTGTAAGCAATCAACTAGCGATAAAGATATCGTCAAAATTAACGGTTATTGGGAAATTGAATATGTTATTCTCGCAGATGGGACCAAGAAAGATTACAAGGTTAATGAAACTATTGACTTTTTTGAGCTCCGACAATCTCAACAGGACAATAGTCTAGTTGGTTTTCGACAAAAAGTAATGCCTCAATTAGATGGAACATATTTGACAAATGACATTAAAGAAAAAATTTCAATTTCATCTGAAGGTTCTACTTTTGTTATCAATTACGCAACTGATTTGGCTAAGTGGAATGAAGAAATTATTGAAATAAAAGATTCTATTTTTGTTGTAAAGAACGAACAAGAATTAGAATATCATTACAAAAGAGCAATCCCTTTTTCTTTGAAATAATGGCAAAAAGACTTAGTAACGAAAGTTCAATATCAGATGTTTTAAAACAGTTTATTGAAGTCAATAAGCTCGAATCGGGTATGGATAAAATTGATGTTGAGCAAGCATGGAAAACCCTTATGGGAAATGGCGTGAACACGTATACAAAAGAAGTTGTTTTAAAAGGAACAATTCTTTATGTGTCATTAACTTCGGCTGTTTTGAGAGAAGAATTGAGTTACGGAAAAGACAAAATTATCAAAATGATTAATGAAGAAATAGGTAAAGATGTTGTGAAATCAATTGTTTTGCGATAATTTTCATCAAGCTTTTTGAAAATAAAAATCCCGTCTAGTTATTCATAACCAGACGGGATTTTATATTTTTCCAAATTCTAAAATTAAAACTGCTCTCTTCCCGCAAAGTGGAAAGCACTTTCTATAGCAGCATTCTCATCAGAATCTGAACCGTGAACTGCATTTTCACCTATTGATTTTGCATATTTTTTACGGATAGTTCCTTCTGCAGCATCAGCAGGATTTGTTGAACCAATTAATGTTCTAAAATCTTCTACTGCATTTTCTTTTTCTAATATAGCAGCAACAATTGGTCCGCGTGTCATAAATTCAACCAATTCACCAAAGAATGGTCTTTCGGCGTGAACCGCATAGAATTTTTGTGCATCAGCTACTGTTAGTTGCGTTAATTTCATTGCTACAATTCTGAAACCACCTTCAGTAATCATATTTAAAATTCCACCGATGTGTCCATTTTCAACACCATCAGGTTTAATCATTGTAAATGTTCTATTTGTTGCCATTTTTTTGTTTGTGTATTATAATTCGGGTGCAAAAGTAGTTAAAAGTTTAGGAGTTTAAAAGTTTAGGAGTTTAAAAGTTTGAAAAAGTTTAAGAGTTCAAGTTTGGTTTAATAAAAAAACTCCCGATAAAATTAATTATCAGGAGTTCTATATAATTTAGGTTTTTACTATGTATTAGTTTTTAACCACTTTAATATTTTCAGTTGATAAAATTAATCCCAATGCCTCCAAATAGTATCAATTTTAATAAGCTTAATTTCTCTCTTTTTAATTAAGAAAGTATAAATTGGTGGATATGATTCTGATATTCCATTCTCAAGGTTTAAATAATATTTTTTTGCACTATTATTTATTACTTTTACAAAAACAAAGTTTTTACTAAAATTTTTTTCGTCATAAATAAACGTAGGTTTTAATTGACTGTCTTGAAATATACCATACCCTTTATATTTTGGTATTAAACCATTTGAAGAGCGGGAAATTGTGAAAATAGTATCTTTTCTATCACATTTGAAATTAGAAACATAAACGTAATTTTCAATGTTTGATGATGGAATTGGGAATTTTTCCTGATATTCAATAAGAATTTTTTTAAATTGTTCATCAATATTTTCTTTTTTACTACAATTTGATAATAAAAAAAATATTAATATTATTATTGTTTTCGACATAAGTTATTGTTTAAAATCGTTTGCTTTATTGATTTTTTTTACATACTTTACTGTGTATTGAGTTACGCTATACAGTCTTTTTGAGTTTGCATAATATACATATTTTGTATATGATGTTTTATTTTCTCTAGATAAATCAAAATCACGCCATTGGCCATCAAAAAACTGCTTCCCATTTGGATAAGCTCCCATTTGAGCAAATTCTATTATTCTGTTGTTCTCGGTATCAGAATGATTATGATAACTTAAAGTAGTAGTTGAATTCTTTGCAAATGCTGAAGGAGATTTATCATATAAATTATAAGTTCCAAGTTGCATCCAATTTTGATTATTTACGGTATAATATTCTAAAGAGAATTCGTTTTTTTTGGCATTGTTTGAGATATAATAAAAGAGATTTAAATAATCGTTCTCATTTTCATTTTGTTTGCCAACAGAGATATTGTAACTACCATTTTTGTCTGATCCACTTGATTTTGTTAACTGTCCAATCAATCCAGATTTAACAGTAACACCATCATCTATATTATATTGACCATCTCCATTCGTGTCTTTCATATTATAAATTGAAGGACTAGATTGTTCTTTAGTAACTGGATTTACACTACCGTTTTTTACGGCATATAAGGTATCTTCTTTTTTGTTTTTCTCTTTTAATGCTAGAATCATTTTACCTGATTCTGTTAATAAAAATATATCCATTCCATCAGGGTCAATAGCATTAATTGGATTATTATAAACATAGTTATATGGTGTAACTCCAAAGTATTTTTCTGCCAACGGATCAACATTCATCCATCTACCTAAAGCAGGGTCGTAGTTTCTCGCTCCATAATCATACATATTTAGTCCTAACTCGCTCTGTAGCTCTTTACCGTTGTATTTATACTTGTAACTTGCATTGTTTTTGGAGGCAAAATTATTATAACCGTTATGGATATGTCCAAACGGGTAATAATGGCTTTCTTCAAGAATTTCAGATAGAGCAATTGTTCCGTTATTGTCTAAATCACTATAAGTTAAACGAACATTACCAAGGTGGTCTGTATAATTAAAAACATAAGAATAAACACCAGAAGTATTTTTTACATATCCTTCTGGAGTTGGGAAAAACTGTAAGACTGCACCTTGGTATTGAAAGCCTTCAAGATAATCTGTTGTAGTAATACTTGCGGGAGATGTAATAGAAACCACTTTTTTAAGTTTTTGTCCTAATGCATCATAGGTGTATGCTATAGTACCAAGTAACCCAAATGTAATAGTTAGAGGCAAATTTAAATGGTTATAGGTTATAGATGTAATTTTTTTATTATCATCTCTAATCATGTTACCATTAGCATCATAATCAAATTCGATGGCTGTATTGGCAAAATCATTAAATCCGCTGGTTGCTGTTGCTGGGCTGTCGGTTACTTTTACTAATTTATTTGAATTTGCATTGTAGGTGTATGTTAAATCATCTATTGTGACAGCAGGTAATATTCCATCTACATTTCCATTGCGGTGAAGTGTTAAGATATTTCCATTTTTATCATAGGTAAGACTTTCGTTATATGAGTTTGGAACAGGAACTGCATTGCCAGGTTTTTGATAAATGGCCTCTTCTAATCTGTTTAAATCGTCATATTTATAACCGTATTTTCTTGTTGTTGCATCACTTAATGCTTTCCAGTAGGTCTCAGATATGTTTCCATTATACAATGGTGTACCCGTATAACCAGATTCATTTTGTACAGTGTTATAGTTTATCTTATAGGCAAAAATATCCTTTGATGCTGGTGTTAAACTTAAATCGTTTATATTGATCAACCAACCTCTTATGTTATACTTATAATCCACAGTTTGTAGGGGTAATGTAGATGTGTTACCAACTTTTTTAGAAGTTAACTGACCAAGTTCATTATAGGTATTTTCTGCAATAAGTTTAGCAGTTGCTCCATTTATAGAGTGAGTGTGTTTTGATAATAAGTTGTAATTATTATAAAGGTAATCATCTCTTAATGTAAGTACGGTACTAGTTGAGATTCTTTTATGAGTGGTAATGGTATAAATAGGATTTCCTATAAAATTAAACTTGGTATCTACTTGAGTATATCCACCTAAGTAGTTTTGAGTAAAGTTTCTCAATGGTCTTCCTTTATAATCATACAAGGTGTATGAGTTTTGCGTTTTGACTGGTGTAGTTGTTGTTAACTCAGGTATTCTAACAATTGTTGATGTTGGGAGGCCTTTAGGAATCGTGGTATTGTTAAAAAATACTATTTCACCTTCTATTGTGGCAGGGATAGTGGGAGGATTTGTAAAACTGTAATCGTCGTAGTAATTTACTGTTAAGATATAATAGCTACTTGCAACTGTAGGAAAAGCAGTTGTTGTGTATCTAAAAGGAATACCACTTACTGTATTATCAGTTGTTGATTTTCCTTCACTAACAATTGTGTCAAGATTACGTGCCTCTTGAAGTGTTTTTCTGCTTGTTGTATTTATTGCTGTTGTCGAAGGCATCCAGCCAGTTATAATTGGTCTGTCGAAAACATCATATTTGGTTATCATCCAACCAACAGTTCCAACTGGTGAATCACTGAAAGGAGAAAGAGCAGGGCCAGTCGCAATAACTCTATCGAGTTTATCATAAACAATATACTCCCATTGTTTTCCTGGTAACTTTTTTTCAACAAGTCTATTTTTTTTGTCATACTTATATTGATACCCTAATTCATTTATTTGTTCAGTATTTGGTTGGGTCAATTTTGGAGGAAAAACATAGGTTAAGTTTCCATACTCGTCATATAAATAGTATGTATCATGTGCAATTCCAGATTCATAACTACGTTTTGCTACAACTTTTCCTTCTTTGTCAACAAATTCAATACTAGCTCCATTTGCTTCAGTTGGAGATGAAGACGAGTTTTCATCGTATACTACATTTTTATATATTGTGTTTAATGAACCGGCAGAGTTATAAAATCCTTCAGTAAATGAAGTGTCATACAATCCTTTGGTTTCATCCCAAAATGAAATTGCATAGTATTTTTTTATTTCATCAGTTCCTGTATTAGTTTGGTAATCAAATTTTATTTCATGCCCCGAGTTTTTGATCCAATCTACTCCCGGAGCGGCCTGTTTAATTACTTTATTTAACGGTGAGTTGTCAAAGATCTTTTCAGTGTAAGGATTTTGTCCGTTTGAGGGATATTTATATTCATAATACACTTTTGCATCATCATCAGCAGATAAATAATATTCCATATTGGTAGACTGAATTTTGTAAGGTAAATATTCTTTTGCTTGTCTTCCAAAAGAGTCGTATTCAATGTTGGTTACAATATTATATCCGCCAGTATATTGTTTTACATTTTGTTTAGGCCTTCCAATTCCATCAAAATAAGCTACTTCTGTTTTTTTTGACCCGCTTTCACCAAGATCAGAATAATATTCGGTACTCTTTATATAATTTTCATTTGAAGAAATATTTGTTATATATGGGCTATGATCAGGAGCTTGATAAGCATAAAAATAGTTTACTGTCCCTGAAAAATTTGTATAAGTATCAGTTCCATTTGTCGTTATATAAATTTTATTATTTGAAATAGTCAGAAGGCATGTAGTATAGTTTTGACCAAATGGAATGTATCCTAAATTCATATTAGGAACTCCTGGAGTATACAAGATATCAGCAACATAGTGACTTTGTATTGTGGTTGGCGCAAAGGAACAATCAAAACTTATTGAAATTATGTTGTTTTGAATGGTTAGAAGGCATGTGTTTCCTCCACCAGATGCAGTGCCAGTAAAAGCAGTCCATGGGATGGTTTGTGTATATTGACTATATGCAATTGTAGAGAATAAAAATAAAAGAATTATTTTTTTCATAGTTATCTATTTTAAATGGTATTCAAATTTTTTAAGGACTTTATCATTTTGATCCAGAATTTTTTCTAGACGATTATTGGTATCATATAGGTATTTTTCAATTATCCCGTTAGGATGTGTGATACTTTCAATATTTCTATATAGGTTATATGAGTACTTAGTTGCTTTTTTAGTAGGGTTGCTATTAAAAGTTGTAAAATTGGTTGTTGGTGTATATTCGTTCCAAGTTGCATTTTCAAGTTTGTATATTAACAAGTTATTAGAGAAAACAAAAGAATTGTTAATACCTCCATCTTTATGGTATTGTAATATGTTACCATCTTTATCATATTTATCAATAACTATGTCTGTTTGGTATGTATCTTCATTTTTAGCCATTTGACTACTCGTTACCATAGGATAGGTTTGAGAAGGAAAGGCAGTATTGGTTGCTATTAATTGATATATGTTTTTGTTTCTAGTAATAGGACTACCAAACCTTGAAGATATTGTTTCAATAACAGGAAAAAAATGTTTACTTATCATATTTGATTCAATAGTTCCAGTAAAATCAAAAGGATAGTTATACTGAATTGTTTTAGTTCCTCCACTTCTATTGGTTTGAACAGTTTCAGATTTTAGAAATGTATTGCCATAAAAAGTAGCATCAGTAGGGTAAATAACATTTGTTTGGCTTGTTGTCTTAGAAATTGTATTACCACTAAGATAATCAGTTTCAACAGTGCTGGTAAGTTTAAAATCAGAATAGTCTATTTCGTAGGCGTTACCTAATAAAACTCCTTCACCTGAACCAGTAAGTACACCTCCAACATAAAAGAGACATGGCGCAAATTGATTATAATTATAACCTCTAACAGATTTAATTGAACCAATTATTTCATAAGTGTTTTCTACTTTTTTTAATAAAAAGGGGGTAGTTGAATAATCATAGTACATTATGTTTTTTAGATGACCTCTTTTGTAGTCTTTACTGTTATGAGCATCAAAAACACTATGGCTAAGACTTATTGTTGATGTGAATGGGATGTCAGGATAATCTTGATAGTCCGTATATTCATAAGTAATGAAACCACCATTAGTATTATTAATTTCATGTACTTTAGAATAACCAATATGTGATCCAGAAAAATTTGATCCTGTTACAATATTACTAGTGCTAAAAATCCATTCTCTATAGAGAGACCCCTGAGTTCCTCTAGTATACCAATCATTATTTGAATATCTATTTTTTATAGCTAAAATACCTGAAGAAATATTTGAGTTAATACTTTCTGTGTACTTTATTTCTTTTACAGTTTGATTATAGCCATCATTCGTTGTTATTTTTTTTATTCTTAAACCACCAGCAATATTGCTTTCGTTAGCTAAATTTAAATCGTCATTTACATATTTGGAGTAGTTATGCGGTTCATATTCAAATTCACTAAACCCTTTTGTTGGATAGGTTATTCTTTTTAAAGATCCGATTGTGAGGTAATTAGGATTGGTTTCTCTGCTGTTGTAATAATCAGTATCAGAAAATATAGTTGATCCAGGAATAATTGGATTTGTTCCTCTATAATATCCCCAATGATCTACCGCATAACTTAAAAAACTAGGTAATAGATTAAAATTATTGTAACTAAATTGATATTTTGTTGGTGAGGTACTTGTTCCATCCAAGATATCAACACCTAGTAAATTCAATCTTTCATTTGTACTGTTTCTTAGAAGAGTTATCGTTTTTAAATTAACATTATTTACTTTTATACTAATATTATCTAATTTATAGTATTTTATTTTCTGCATGACATATCCTGTCCAATGAAGTCCTGTATTATTATATATTAGATTTCCATTATCATCATGATAGAATTCATGTAAATTCTCTTTGATAAAGTACTGGTCGAAGTTAAAAGAGTTACCATTAAAAGAGTTTTCGATTGCCATAAATGCACTAAATATTGGATATCCACTATAATCATTTAAATCATAAAACTTGTGGTCAGAAATACTTCTATTAAAATCAATTATTATTCCATTTTGAGTAGTTATTTTTTTTAGATAACTCGGGAATGTAAGTGTTCCGTATAGATCTATTAGAGGAGATGGATCAGAGTAATAGCAACCTCCACCTGGTTGCCAAAAAGTACCATTATTAGACTTTTCTCTTGTTTTTGCTGAATAATTGTAGTATAAGAAAGCTTGGAAATCACCTCTTTCGTATTCTAATGAATAAATGATATTATTCAATCTATCCTTTACAGTTGTAAGATACCAAGCATTAGCTACAATTCCTTTTTTGTAATCAAAAAAGTCTTTTTGACCATACTCTATCGAATTTTGAGTCTCACCAAAAACATATTGATTCCCATTTTCATCAATAAGAGTTATTTTACCAATACATTTAGGAGCATATTCGTAATCATTTGGTGGAAATATAGTGTTTTTTCCTAAAATAACAACTTGATCTGACATGTTGATGATGACCTTAATATTTTTAGAAGATTGAACTTTCCATGTTCCATCAGACATTAAAAAAAATTTACCAGTAATTCCCATAAAGTTAAAGTTGAAAATATCTGGTTCCAAATCATTTTTTAGTGTTTCATTTGTTGAAACATCTGTTAAATAATTTGTGTCAGTCCAATTAGGAACATTTAATTTTCCTAAATTATAATAATAACCTTTACCACTATTAGTACTGGGGACTAAATTTATATATTCATCCACTGCCGTTCCTTTTTGTGTTCTAGTAATTACACCGCCTGCATTCATATTCCAATTTTGACCAATCCAGGAAGGGAGTTCATTAACTCTAACTCCACCAGAATCATAATTTAAATCGATACTTAGTGGTATACCATTTTCTTCATCAGAAAAAAGAGGGACATTAACATCAACTCTACCTGAATAATAATTAATTGGTATATCTCCATATTTGCCTAAACTTGAAGCATTAGGACTTTGGATGTTTTTAGGTAATTGTATTGTTTGTCCTAAAATAATACCTGAATAGAACAAACACAATAAAGATATTATTCTGCAATTGGATGAATTTATGTTCATAATAATATTAAAATTAATTTTCACTTCCTTTTTTAATTACTTTCACACCATCACTACTCACATTGGTTTTGATATTG
>CAZLEU010000070.1:0-14887 GCA_964558625.1 uncultured Flavobacterium sp. | reverse complement strand
CAATCCATGAGTCAACTGCTTCCATTAATTCAATGATTTTTGGAACCCAAGCAGGTGTAGAAATGGTAATGCCAGGTGATAACTTAACTATTGAAGTTGCTTTGTTAAGTCCAATTGCATTAAGCGTTGGTTTACGTTTTGCTATTCGTGAAGGTGGTAGAACTGTAGGTGCTGGTCAAGTAACTGAAATTTTAGACTAATTATCTAAATTAATAAATAAGACCAGTGTCGTAATTAAACGACACTGGTTTTTAATGAAACGGGCGTAGTTCAAGGGTAGAATAGCGGTCTCCAAAACCGTTGATGGGGGTTCGAATCCCTCCGCCCGTGCAAAAAATAAAATACAATGACAAAAGTTGTTAATTACATATCTGAGGCTTTCGAAGAATTAAAGTCTAATGTTACTTGGCCAGAATGGGCAGAAGTTCAACGATATACTATAATTGTAGCGATGTTTTCGGTTCTATTTGCTCTTGCTACATGGGGAGTAGATGAACTTTTTGCTAAATCTTTGGCAGGTTTCTTTAGTTGGTTAAAAGGTTAATTCAATCGTGATGACAGACAATAATGTGAAAAAATGGTATGTTGTTAGAGCGGTAAGTGGCCAAGAAAATAAGGTAAAGGCTTACATTGAAACCGAAACAAACAGGCTTGGAATGAGTGATTATATATCGCAAGTTCTTGTACCTACAGAAAAAGTAGTGCAGGTTCGTGAGGGTAAAAAAATTGCAAAAGATAAAGTCTATTTCCCTGGTTATGTAATGATTGAGGCTAATCTTGTTGGGGAAATACCACATATTATTAAATCAATAACAGGTGTCATTGGTTTTCTTGGTGAGGTAAAAGGAGGTGATCCTGTGCCTTTGAGAATGTCCGAGGTTAATAGAATGCTAGGAAAAGTAGATGAGTTAGCGGTTAAAACGGATACACATTCAATTCCTTTTAATTTGGGTGAAACTGTAAAAGTAATTGACGGTCCTTTCAATGGTTTCAATGGAACGATTGAGAAAGTAAATGAAGAAAAGCGTAAACTTGAAGTAATGGTGAAAATTTTTGGAAGAAAAACACCTTTAGAATTGAGCTTTATGCAAGTTGAAAAAGTATAAATTTTTGTTACACTTAATAAATCACATTTATCGCTTCCAAATGATAATGTGTTAAATTTTTAAACAATGGCTAAAGAGATTAGTAAAGTAGTTAAACTACAAGTTAAGGGAGGTGCAGCGAACCCATCGCCACCGGTTGGACCTGCTCTAGGAGCTGCTGGTGTTAATATCATGGAGTTTTGTAAGCAATTTAATGCTAGAACCCAAGATAAAGCTGGTAAAGTTTGTCCTGTCCAAATTACGGTTTACAAAGATAAATCGTTTGATTTTGTAATCAAAACTCCACCTGCTGCGGTACAATTAATGGATGCAGCTAAATTGAAATCTGGTTCTGGAGAACCTAATCGTAAAAAAGTAGCTAGTATTACTTGGGATGTGATTAGAACTATCGCAGAGGATAAAATGGTGGATTTAAACGCGTTCACTATTGAATCAGCAATGAGTATGGTAGCTGGAACTGCTAGATCTATGGGTATAACAGTAACTGGAGACTCTCCTCTAAAATAAGAGATAGATATGGCAAAGTTGACAAAAAAACAAAAAGAAGCAGCATCAAAAATTGAAAAAAATAAGTTGTATTCTTTAAAAGATGCTTCTGCATTGGTTAAAGTTATTGCTTCGGCAAAATTTGATGAGTCTGTAGATATCGCAGTAAAATTGGGAGTTGATCCTAGAAAAGCGAATCAAATGGTACGTGGTGTGGTTGCATTACCTCACGGAACTGGTAAGAATATGAGAGTATTAGCGTTGGTAACCCCAGACAAAGAGGCTGAAGCTAAAGCGGCTGGAGCTGACCACGTTGGTCTTGACGATTATTTACAAAAAATTAAAGACGGTTGGACAGATATAGATGTTATCGTTACTATGCCAGCTGTTATGGGTAAATTAGGACCATTAGGACGTGTTCTAGGACCACGTGGTTTAATGCCTAATCCTAAAACTGGAACTGTAACTATGGAAATCGGTAAAGCTGTTGCTGAAATTAAAGCAGGTAAAATCGATTTTAAAGTAGATAAAACAGGTATCGTTCATGCTGGTATTGGAAAAGTATCATTTGATGCTGATAAAATCCAAGAAAATGCACACGAAATTATTCAAACATTAATCAAACTTAAACCAACTGCTGCTAAAGGGACTTACATAAAAAGTATTCACCTTTCAAGCACTATGAGTCCAGCAATAGCTTTGGATCCTAAAGCAGTATAATTGGTAGTTAAAAATTTTTAGTATGACTAGAGAAGAAAAATCAATCGCGATTGAAGATTTAACTGCACAGTTAGCTGGTACAAATATTGTTTACCTAGCAGATATTTCTGGATTAAATGCAGAAACTACATCTAATTTAAGAAGAGCTTGTTTTAAAGCAGGTATCAAATTGGAAGTAGTTAAAAATACATTATTAGCTAAAGCTATGGAAGCATCCGATAATGACTATGGTGATTTACCATCTGTTCTTAAAGGAAATACTTCTATCTTTATTGCTGATGTTGCTAATGCTCCAGGTAAAATTATCAAAGAATTTCGTAAGAAATCAGATAAACCAGTTTTTAAAGGTGCTTTTATCAATTCAGAAATTTATATTGGAGATAACTTATTAGATTCGTTAGCTTCACTTAAATCTAAAGAAGAGGTTATTGGAGAAATCATTGGATTACTTCAATCTCCTGCACAAAGAGTTATTTCGGCTCTTAAAAACCAATTCAAAGACGAAGAATAGGTTAGTTCGTTAAGATGTTTTTCTTAATATGAACACATAAACAAGCGCACATTAATAAATTATATTTTTACAAATCATTTTAAAACGATAGAAAAAATGGCAGATTTGAAACAATTCGCAGAACAGTTAGTTAACTTAACAGTTAAAGAAGTTAACGATTTAGCAACAATATTAAAAGACGAGTATGGTATCGAACCAGCTGCAGCTGCTGTTGTAGTTTCTGGAGGTGGTGCTGGTGATGCTGGTGCTGCTGAAGAGCAATCAGAATTCACAGTAGTATTGAAAGATGCTGGTGCTTCTAAATTAGCTGTAGTAAAAGCAGTAAAAGAATTAACAGGTCTTGGATTAAAAGAATCTAAAGACTTAGTTGATGCTGCTCCATCTAACATCAAAGAAGGTGTTGCTAAGGATGAGGCTGAAGGGCTTAAGAAAGCTCTAGAAGAAGCTGGTGCTGTAGTTGAACTTAAATAAGTTTTTCTAGGTTACTAGAATAAGGTTTAGACCTTGGATATATGTCCAATGGTCTAAACCATTTTTCGTATAATAAAATTATTTCAAGTTTTATTATAAAAAAGCATAAATACAAAAGATTTTTAGATCAGTACGAAGAAAAAAAATATAAATGGGTTTACATAATATTTTTAAAGATGTATTGGTTATAAAAAAAAAGTATAGATTGTTTTATAAATTAAACAGTGTTTAACACAAAAATTACTTTTTTTAATCAAAATTTCTTCATTGATGATAACAAATCAGACCGAAAGATTGAATTTTGCCTCGACAAAAAACATACCGAATTATCCAGATTTTCTAGATGTTCAGGTAAAATCTTTTAAAGATTTTTTCCAATTGGAAACCAAATCTGACGAAAGAGGCGACGAAGGATTGTATAACACCTTCATGGAAAACTTTCCAATTACCGACACAAGAAATAATTTCGTGTTGGAATTTTTAGATTACTTTGTAGATCCACCAAGATACACTATACAAGAATGTATAGAAAGAGGACTTACATATAGTGTTCCTTTAAAAGCAAGATTAAAACTTTATTGTACAGACCCAGAACATGAAGATTTTGAAACAATAGTTCAAGATGTTTATTTAGGGACAATACCATATATGACACCAAGTGGTACTTTTGTTATAAACGGTGCCGAACGTGTTGTAGTATCTCAATTGCATAGATCACCAGGGGTATTCTTTGGACAATCTTTTCACGCAAATGGGACAAAATTATATTCTGCAAGAGTAATTCCTTTCAAAGGTTCTTGGATAGAATTTGCAACCGATATTAACAGCGTTATGTACGCATATATCGACAGAAAGAAAAAATTACCAGTAACAACTTTATTCCGTGCAATTGGTTTTGAAAGGGATAAGGATATCCTTGAAATTTTTGACTTAGCTGAAGAAATTAAAGTTTCTAAAACAGGTCTTAAAAAATACATTGGTAGAAAATTAGCCGCTCGTGTACTTAATACGTGGCATGAAGATTTCGTTGATGAAGATACTGGAGAGGTTGTTTCGATTGAACGTAACGAAATTATTCTAGATAGAGATACAATTTTAGACAAAGATAACGTAGAAGAAATAATCGATGCCGATGTGAAATCAATATTACTTCATAAAGAAAGTAACACACAAGCCGATTATTCTATTATTCACAATACATTACAAAAAGATCCAACAAACTCCGAAAAAGAGGCTGTTGAACATATCTATAGACAATTACGTAACGCCGAACCACCTGATGAAGAGACGGCTCGTGGTATTATAGATAAATTGTTCTTCTCTGACCAACGTTATAACTTAGGTGAAGTAGGTCGTTATAGAATGAACAAAAAACTTGGTTTGGATATTCCAATGGAAAAGCAAGTCTTGACCAAAGAGGATATTATTACTATTGTAAAATACCTAATAGAGTTAATTAACTCTAAAGCAGAGATTGATGATATTGACCACTTATCTAATCGTCGTGTAAGAACAGTTGGTGAGCAATTATCACAACAGTTTGGTGTTGGACTAGCACGTATGGCTAGAACTATAAGAGAAAGAATGAACGTTAGAGATAACGAGGTGTTTACACCAATTGATTTGATTAATGCTAAAACATTATCATCAGTTATTAATTCTTTCTTTGGAACAAATCAGCTATCTCAATTTATGGATCAAACAAATCCATTAGCTGAAATTACTCACAAACGTAGATTATCGGCACTAGGACCTGGTGGACTTTCTCGTGAAAGAGCAGGTTTTGAAGTTCGTGACGTTCATTATACTCACTACGGAAGACTTTGCCCTATTGAAACTCCAGAAGGACCAAACATTGGACTTATTTCATCACTAGGAGTGTATGCAAAAGTAAACGGAATGGGATTCATTGAAACACCATATCGCAAGGTAAATAATGGTGTTGTTGATTTAGTCTCTGATCCTGTTTATTTAAGTGCTGAAGAAGAAGAAGGTAAAATGATTGCTCAGGCAAACATTGAAATGGATAATAGCGGAAAAATCACGGCTGAAAAAGTTATTGCTCGTGAAGAAGGTGACTTCCCTGTTGTTGATCCTAATGTTGTTCATTATACAGATGTTGCTCCCAACCAAATTGCCTCTATTTCTGCTTCACTAATCCCATTCTTGGAACATGATGATGCAAATCGTGCCTTGATGGGATCAAACATGATGCGTCAAGCAGTTCCATTATTGCGCCCTGAAGCTCCAATTGTTGGAACAGGTCTTGAAAGACAAGTAGCATCAGATTCGAGAGTATTGATAAATGCCGAAGGTCATGGAACTGTAGAGTACGTTGATGCTAATATTATTACCATCAAATACGATAGAACCGAAGAGGAAAGAATGGTTAGTTTTGAACCTGATGAGAAAACATACAATCTAATCAAGTTTAGAAAAACAAACCAAAGTACTTCTATCAACCTTAAACCAATCGTTAGAAAAGGAGATAGAGTTGTACCAGGTCAAGTTTTATCAGAAGGATATGCAACTCAAAATGGTGAATTGGCTTTAGGTAGAAATCTAAAAGTTGCTTTCATGCCATGGAAAGGCTACAACTTTGAGGACGCAATAGTAATTTCAGAAAAAGTTGTTCGTGATGATATTTTTACTTCTATTCACGTAGATGACTATTCTTTGGAAGTGAGGGATACAAAATTAGGTAATGAAGAGTTAACGAATGATATTCCTAATGTTTCTGAAGAAGCCACTAAAGATTTAGATGAAAATGGAATGATAAGAATCGGTGCCGAAGTTAAACCTGGCGATATTCTTATTGGGAAAATTACTCCAAAAGGGGAGTCAGACCCTACTCCTGAAGAAAAACTATTAAGAGCAATTTTTGGAGATAAAGCAGGTGATGTTAAAGATGCTTCATTAAAAGCTTCTCCTTCATTACATGGTGTTGTTCTAGATAAAAAATTATTTGCAAGAGCAGTAAAAGATAAAAAGAAACGAACCAAAGATAAAGATGATTTAGGTGCATTAGAGATGGAATTCGAAACAAAATTTGTTGAATTAAAAGACAAATTAATCGAAAAACTTTTCTTAATTGTCAACGGAAAAACATCTCAAGGAGTAATGAATGATTTGGGAGAAGAAGTTTTACCAAAAGGTAAAAAATATACTCAAAAAATGCTTTATGCTGTTGAAGATTTTGCTCACTTGACAAAAGGACAATGGGTAGCAGACGAAGCCACCAATACAATGGTAAATGACTTAATACATAATTATAAAATTAAGTTGAATGACCTTCAAGGTGCTTTACGTAGAGAGAAATTCACTATCACAGTAGGAGACGAATTACCAGCAGGTATTTTGAAACTAGCTAAAGTCTATATCGCTAAAAAACGTAAGTTAAAGGTAGGTGATAAAATGGCAGGACGTCACGGTAATAAAGGTATTGTTGCACGTATTGTTCGTCATGAAGATATGCCTTTCTTAGAAGATGGAACACCTGTTGATATAGTATTGAATCCACTTGGGGTACCTTCTCGTATGAACATTGGTCAAATTTATGAAACAGTTCTAGGATGGGCTGGTCAAAAATTAGGACGCAAATATGCAACACCAATTTTTGATGGTGCAACGTTAGATCAGATAAACGAGTTAACAGATGAAGCTGGAATTCCAAGATTTGGACATACATATCTTTATGATGGTGGTACCGGAGAACGTTTTCACCAACCGGCGACTGTTGGAGTTATCTATATGTTAAAACTTGGACACATGGTTGACGATAAAATGCACGCTCGTTCTATCGGACCATACTCACTTATTACACAACAACCACTTGGAGGTAAAGCTCAATTTGGAGGTCAACGTTTTGGAGAGATGGAGGTTTGGGCACTTGAAGCATATGGTGCATCAAGTACATTACGTGAAATTTTAACTGTGAAATCTGATGATGTTATTGGTAGAGCCAAAACTTACGAAGCTATCGTAAAAGGTGAATCAATGCCAGAACCAGGATTACCAGAATCTTTCAACGTATTAATGCACGAATTAAAAGGTCTTGGTTTAGACATCAGATTAGAAGAATAATTATAGTAAACAGTCAAGTCACAGTTTACAATGTTAGAACTGAAAACTGTGGCTTAAAACTGATTACTCAATTTATAGAGTTTTTAGGATTTATACCCGTAAACCGTTCCGATTTTTTATTAAAACCTAATAATTAGCACTTCAAAAATAAAGTTGAAGTTTAGAGAAGTAATTCGTGGTAGCTTGCTGATATATAAATTATCAGAAGTTTAAAATCAATTTTAATTGCAAATAAATCAATAGTAAAAACTATGATGAATAATAGAAATAACAACAACAGAGATAAAAACCAAATCAAAAGGTTTAACAAAATCTCGATAGGATTAGCTTCTCCCGAATCAATCTTGGCCGAGTCAAGAGGTGAAGTTTTAAAGCCTGAAACTATCAATTATAGAACGCACAAACCAGAGCGCGATGGTCTTTTTTGCGAAAGAATTTTCGGTCCCGTAAAAGATTTTGAATGCGCTTGTGGTAAGTATAAAAGAATTCGCTACAAAGGAATCATTTGTGACCGTTGTGGTGTAGAAGTTACCGAAAAGAAAGTACGTCGTGATAGAGTAGGGCACATTAATCTTGTTGTTCCGATTGCACATATCTGGTATTTCCGCTCACTTCCAAATAAAATTGGTTATATTTTAGGATTACCTTCTAAGAAATTAGATATGATAATCTATTACGAAAGATATGTTGTAATCCAACCAGGTATTGCTAAAAATGCCGAAGGAGAACCAATTGAAAGATTAGACTTTTTAACAGAAGAAGAGTATCTAAATATTTTAGATTCACTTCCTATGGAAAATCAATATTTAGATGATTATGATCCTAATAAGTTCGTTGCCAAAATGGGAGCAGAATGTATTATGGATTTATTAGCACGTATTGACCTTGATGCATTATCATATGAATTGCGTCACAGTGCTAATAATGAAACTTCTAAACAAAGAAAAACCGAAGCGTTAAAAAGATTACAAGTTGTTGAGTCTTTCCGTGAGTCTAATTTGAACCGCGAAAATCGCCCTGAGTGGATGATTATGAAAGTTGTTCCTGTTATTCCACCAGAATTACGTCCCTTGGTTCCACTAGATGGAGGACGTTTCGCAACTTCAGATTTGAATGACCTTTACCGTCGTGTAATCATCCGTAATAACCGTTTGAAAAGATTGATGGAAATCAAAGCTCCTGAAGTTATCTTAAGAAACGAAAAACGTATGTTACAAGAATCTGTAGATTCACTTTTTGATAATACTCGTAAAGCTTCTGCTGTAAAAACAGAGTCAAATAGACCATTAAAATCACTTTCTGATTCGTTAAAAGGTAAACAAGGTCGTTTCCGTCAAAATTTACTAGGTAAGCGTGTGGATTACTCCGCTCGTTCTGTAATTGTCGTTGGTCCTGAATTAAAATTATTCGAATGTGGATTGCCAAAAGATATGGCAGCCGAATTATACAAACCTTTCGTTATTAGAAAGTTAATTGAAAGAGGAATTGTTAAAACGGTAAAATCTGCTAAAAAAATTATAGATAAAAAAGAGCCAGTCGTATGGGATATTCTTGAAAATGTAATCAAAGGACATCCAGTATTGCTTAACCGTGCTCCTACATTACACCGTTTGGGGATTCAATCTTTTCAACCAAAATTGATTGAAGGAAAAGCAATTCAATTACACCCATTAGTGTGTACAGCCTTTAATGCCGATTTTGATGGTGACCAGATGGCGGTTCACTTACCATTAGGACCAGAAGCAATATTAGAAGCACAATTGTTATTGCTAGCTTCTCATAATATTCTGAATCCTGCTAATGGAGCACCGATTACAGTACCTTCTCAAGACATGGTCTTAGGTCTATATTATATGACCAAAGAACGCTTGTCAACCCCTGAACATAAAATATTAGGTGAAGGGTTAACATTCTATTCTGCTGAAGAAGTAAACATTGCTTTAAATGAAGGTAGATTAGAATTGAATGCACGTGTGAAAATTAGAGCAAAAGATTTCAACGAAGCTGGAGAACTAGTGCACAAAATAATTCAGACTACTGCTGGTAGAGTATTGTTTAATGAAGTAGTTCCCGAAGCAGCAGGATATATCAATGAGGTATTAACCAAAAAATCATTGCGTGATATTATTGGAAAGATTTTATCGGTTACAGATGTTCCAACAACTGCAGCCTTCCTTGATAATATGAAAGATATGGGGTATAAATTCGCTTTTAAAGGAGGATTATCTTTCTCTTTAGGTGATATTAGAATTCCTGAACAAAAAACAAAATTAATTGCTGATGCTCGTGAACAAGTGGAAGGAATCTCTATGAACTATAACATGGGATTAATTACCAACAATGAACGATACAATCAGGTTATTGATATTTGGACATCTGCAAATGCTCAACTTACAGAGTTAGCAATGAAGAACATTCGTGAAGACCAACAAGGGTTTAACTCAGTGTATATGATGCTTGATTCTGGAGCGCGTGGATCTAAAGAACAGATTCGTCAACTTACAGGAATGCGTGGTTTGATGGCTAAGCCTAAAAAATCGACAGCTGGTGGTGGAGAAATTATTGAGAATCCAATTCTTTCCAACTTTAAAGAAGGTCTTTCAATCTTAGAATATTTCATCTCTACTCACGGTGCACGTAAAGGTCTTGCAGATACTGCGCTTAAAACTGCGGATGCAGGTTATCTAACTCGTAGATTACACGATGTTTCACAAGATGTTATTGTAAATACAGACGATTGTGGTACATTAAGAGGAATTGAAGTTTCCGCTCTAAAGAAAAATGAGGAAATCGTTGAATCTTTAGGTGAAAGAATACTTGGACGTGTAGCTTTACAAGACGTTATCAATCCTTTAAATTCTGAAATCTTAGTTCATGCTGGACAGCAGATTACAGAATCAATCGTAAAAGCAATTGAAGAATCACCAGTTGAAAAAGTAGAAGTTCGCTCACCTTTAACATGTGAAGCATTAAAAGGAATTTGCGCAAAATGTTATGGTAGAAACTTAGCTACTGGAAAAATGACTCAAAGAGGTGAAGCAGTTGGAGTTATCGCTGCTCAGTCTATTGGTGAACCAGGTACACAGTTAACACTTCGTACATTCCACGTTGGTGGTGTTGCAGGAGGAATTTCTGAAGAATCTAGTATAGTGATGCGTTTTGACGGTAAACTAGAAATAGAAGATTTAAAAACAGTAAAAGGTGAAGACGCAGAAGGAAATGCTGTTGATATTGTTGTTTCTCGTTCTACAGAGTTAAAACTTATTGAACCAAAAACAGGTATAGTCTTGAATACGCATAACATTCCTTATGGTTCTAGCATCTTTGTAAAAGATGGAGACACTGTTACAAAAGGTACTGTTGTTTGTAAATGGGATCCATATAATGGTGTTATTGTTTCAGAATTTACTGGAAAAATTGCTTATGAAGATTTAGAACAAGGACAATCATTCCAAGTAGAAATTGATGAGCAAACAGGTTTCCAAGAAAAAGTAATTTCCGAAGGAAGAAACAAAAAGCTAATACCTACCTTATTGATTTATGGAAAAGATAATGAATTAATTCGTTCTTACAACTTACCAGTAGGAGCTCACCTTATGGTTGAAGATGGGGAAAAAATTAAAGCAGGTAAAGTTTTAGTAAAAATCCCTCGTCGTTCTTCTAAATCTGGTGATATTACAGGAGGTTTACCAAGAATTACTGAGTTGTTAGAAGCTCGTAATCCTTCAAATCCAGCTGTAGTTTCTGAGATTGATGGTGTAGTAACTTTTGGAAAAATTAAAAGAGGTAACAGAGAAATAATCATCGAGTCTAAATTTGGTGAGGTTAAAAAATATCTTGTAAAATTATCTAGTCAAATTCTTGTTCAAGAAAATGACTTCGTAAGAGCAGGAGTTCCATTGTCTGATGGTGCAATTACGCCAGATGATATCTTGAGAATCCAAGGACCTGCAGCTGTTCAGCAGTATTTGGTAAACGAAATTCAAGAGGTTTACCGTCTTCAAGGGGTAAAAATTAACGATAAACACTTTGAAGTAGTAATTCGTCAAATGATGCGTAAAGTAAGAGTAGAAGATCCAGGAGATACTTTATTCCTTGAAGAGCAATTAATTCACACTAAAGATTTTATTCTTGAAAATGATAAATTGTATGGAATGAAAGTTGTTGAAGATGCTGGAGATTCTGTCAACTTAAAACCAGGTCAAATCATTTCACCTCGTCAACTACGTGATGAAAATTCATTATTAAAACGTAATGATCAAAATTTAGTAGTAGCAAGAGATGTAATCACAGCAACAGCAACACCTGTATTACAAGGTATTACTAGAGCTTCATTGCAAACGAAATCATTTATCTCTGCCGCATCGTTCCAAGAAACAACCAAAGTATTAAATGAAGCTGCAGTTGCGGGTAAGGTTGATTTCTTAGAAGGATTGAAAGAAAATGTAATTGTTGGACATAGAATTCCAGCAGGTACTGGTATGAGAGAATATGACAATACCATTGTTGGATCAAAAGACGATTACAATGAAATGATGGCTAATAAAGAAGAATATATTTATTAGAATTATAACAATCTAAATTTACCGCTAATTCCTTTTTTGTTTAAAACTAGTGAATTAGCGGTTTTTTTTAACTTACATTAATCACCTAAAATACCGTATTAAAAATGAGTGATCAAAAACAACCTCAAGGACAAATTAATATTGAACTTGACGAAACTACAGCTGAGGGAATATATTCTAATTTGGCTATAATTAATCATTCTGCATCAGAATTTGTTGTAGATTTTGTTTGCATTATGCCAGGAACTCCAAAATCTAAGGTGAAATCAAGAATTGTATTAACACCTCAGCATGCTAAAAGACTTGTAAAAGCACTTGCAGAAAACGTACATAGATTTGAAATGGCACATGGAGAAATTAAAGATTCTGAACAACCACCAATTCCATTAAATTTTGGGCCAACAGGTCAAGCCTAATGAACTACTCCTCAATTTGTTGAGGAGTTTTTATTTTTTAGATAGTATGTTTTCCAAATTGTTAATATTTAAAGCAAATTGGTTAACAAAATCATAATATAAAAAGACACAAAGGATAAGCTTTTTGAACTAACTTTGCAGAAACTATTTTAATATAAAATAAAAAACAATGAAAAAACTATTATTTTTAATAACATTTTTAAGTATTGCTTTAGGGTATGGTCAGATATCCATTACTGCCACGGGTGTTGCGAATACTTATTCACAAGATTTTAATTCTTTAGCAATTACAGGTACAACGAATACTGTTGTGCCAGCTGGATGGGCATTTGCAGAAACAGGAACGGGTGCAAACACTAGTTATTCTGCTGGAACTGGTAGTGCAACTGCTGGTGATACCTATAGTTTTGGTACAGCGGCTAGTACAGAAAGAGCTTTTGGAGGGCTGTTGTCAGGTTCAGTAACTCCAATAATTGGAGCTTCTTTTGTTAATAACACAGGTGCTACCATTACTGAGTTAGTAATTTCCTACAAAGGAGAAACATGGAGAATTGGTACAATAAACAGATCGGATAGACTTGATTTTCAATATTCGGTAAATGCAACTTCTTTAACAACAGGTACATGGTTAGATGACAATACTCTTGACTATGCTAACCCAGGACAGGCAACAACTGCTAATGGGTCACAAATCCATACTGCTAACTTATCTTCGACTGTAACAGGATTGGGCATTACTAATGGATCCACTTTCTGGATTAGATGGTCAGATTTTAATGCATCAGGGGCTGATGATGGTATGGCTATAGACGATTTTTCAATTTATGTAAATGGAGGAGGTGCAACTGCACCAGAAATTAATATAAAAGGAAATAACGTTTCTATTATTGATGGAGCAACTCCTCCATCTTTAACAAATCACACTCAGTTTGGAACAGTTGCAACAAACACTCCTGTTACTAGAACTTTTACTATCGAAAATCTTGGTTCTGCAGATTTAGTTTTATCTTCTCCATTTGTACAGTTAACTCTTGGTAGTGTTCCATATACTATTACTCAGCCAACCCTAACTACAATTCCTGTTGGTGGTTCGACTACTTTTTCAGTAACTTTCAATAGTGCATCTGCTGGTGTTTTTGATGATGGGATTGAAGTGTTGAGTAATGATGCCGACGAAGCTAATTATTCTTTCGATATTTCGGGTACTGCGCAAACACCAACTCCAGAAATTAATATTAGAGGTAATGCTGTTACTATAGTTGATGGTGCAACAACTGCTTCTACTCTTGATCACACCTCATTTGGTACCTTAGCAACAGGAAACTCTTTAACAAGAACTTATACGATTCAAAATACAGGAACTGGGGATTTGGTTTTAACAGCTCCGTATGTTCAATTAGCAACTGCAACTTCAAATTATACAATTACTCAACCTGCTTTAACTACAATTCCTGCTAATGGTTCAACAACTTTTTCAGTTACTTTTTCTAGTGCTACTGCAGGAATATTTGATAATATAATAGAAGTATTGAGTAATGATACAGACGAATCAAACTATTCATATGCAATTTCTGCAGAAGCAGTGGTTTTAAATTTCCAACCTGGTGATATTAGTTTTGTTGGAGTTACTACAGATAGTGATGTTTTTAGTTTTGTAAACTGGAAAACAATTCCTGTAAATGCTCAATTATCTTTTACCGATAATGCTTTTGAAGCAGGTGCTTTAAAAACTAATGAAAACACTTTGGTTTGGAGAAATAATACAGGTTCTCCTATACAACCAGGAACTGTTATTATGGTTGCATGCCCTGCTGCAGGAGCTGCGACTACTGATTTAGGAACTGTTGTTTCAGGTTCTTTAAATGGACTTGCTGTAGGAAATGAGAATGTATTTATTTATGAAGGAATTTCTACAGCACCAAATTTTATTTACGGTTTTTCTAATATTCCATGGATTACATCGGGTCTAGTTTCAACTAACAATTCTTATTTGCCAACAAGTTTGAATGTCACAAATGGAAATATTGTAACAGGAACTCTTGACAATTATGAGTATAGCGGAACCAGAAATACACTTATATCAATACTTTATTATAAAGATCTAGTAAACAATTCTACCAATTGGACTGGAAATGATACTATTTTTTCTTTAAGTAGTACAGATTTTACATACACTCCTTTTACAACACAAGTTATTTCACCTGTGTGTGGATCAACAATGACATCAATGGCTACGTTAATTAAGGTTGCTAATTTCTCTCTTTCAACTCAAATTACGGGTTACAGATATAAGATTGAAGGCGATGCAGGCTTTTTGCAAATTATTGAGCGTGCAACCCCTCATTTTGACCTAAGAACTGTAACAGGTTGGGAATACAGCAAAACGTATACTATATCTTGTGAATTACAACAAAATGGAGTTTGGTTAGGCTACTACGGACCAACATGTTCAATAACTACTCCAAATGTTATCGCCTTAGGTTTATCTCAAATTGTATCTCCAACATGTGGTTCTACTGTAGCGATGAA
>CAZLEU010000069.1:0-15085 GCA_964558625.1 uncultured Flavobacterium sp. | reverse complement strand
GACCAGTATCGGGTTCATCTTCGCCGTTTATGATTTTCATAATCGATGTTTTGCCTGAACCATTTTTGGCAATAAAAGCAATTTTTTGATCTTTATTTATTCCAAATGAAATGTCTTTGAACAGTGTTCGTTCGCCAAAGGATTTTGATATATTTTCTACAGAAAGGTAATTCACAATTGTATTTTTTTTTGCAAAAGTAAGTTATAAAAAACGAATTACGAATTGTTTTTGGAGCGAATGGTTCGGGATTTATTCGTTCACCTTTTTCCTGCATTACGTTCTACTTCGAGCCACTGTAAACGTAGTTCATTGAACTTCAATTAAAATATAAACAATGTGAAGCAATCGGGACTATGTTGTTTTTGTATTGCGCTTTTGTTTTGATTTTCTAAACACCAAAAAATAAAATTTGTATATTTGGTTTTCAAAACTATTTGCCATGAGCGAAGATTCAAATAAAAAAGATAAAAAACTAGACTTAAATAAAGTTGAAGAACCAACAGTAGCTTATAGTTCTGAGAAAACGTATGCAAATATTGAAGACCATCCGTTATTTGTCAAAGTAATTGAAAAATCAATAAAGGAAGCTAAAGAAGGAAAAGGATCTACAACTGAGGAGGTAATGAAAAGGGTAAGAGAAAAGTATCCTTTTTTAAAATGAGTTATAAAATAATTTGGCAACTTAATTCAGAGATCACATATCTTACTGAGATTGAATATATTTATTTTAAATGGAATCAAGAAGAAGCTGAAAAATTTCAGGAATTAGTAATTGAAAATTTGAATAGATTATCAATAAATCCACTTCTTGGAAAATATGACTCTAATTTGAAAATCTATATTTTTGTAATTTCAAAACAAACAACACTGTACTATTCAATCAATCAAAATGAAAAAATTGTTGATTTACACCTTTTCTGGAACAATCAAAAAAAAACTGACGAACTCAAAAAACTTTTATAACCATGCAAGAACCAACCCAAGAAATTATTGAAAAATGGCATAACGATTCAAACAATTGGAAATATGGTTATTTCTATTACAACAAAGAAGACAGTCGATTGTATGTCGACAAGAAAAACCCAAATCTTGGAGCAACTATAAACTTTGCACACCCAAAAGCTAGTTTATTCTTTATTGGAATCATAGCTTTTCTAGTGTTGGTTATTATTACAGTAAACTTGGTTTAATTTTTTTTCTTGCATTCAAATACTCAAAAATTTGGATAATTGATGCAATTAATAAAAATCCGTAAAAGGAATCTTCAAATGGAATTGTTCCCATTCGGATACCAAGGTTTTCACTGTTGTTATACCAAACAACTGGTTCGTCGATAAAACTTCCAGTCAGAATTCCGTTTACAATAAAAAAGAAAATTAATGTTACACTGTATGAAAAGTAAATTCGTGACAAATCATTTTTTTTGAAATAATTGTAAAACAAAAAAAGTGATGTTAAAACAAAGGTTATTGAAGTGTATAATCTATTCCAAAAAAACAGCCCAACAATCCCTAAACCAACGGCTAAAAACAGGGTTATAAATCGGTGTTGGTTTTGAAATACATTTTTCTTTACTAGATAATTCAAAGAAAAATAAACAAACACACTTGCATATGGTATACAAAAGAAAAACAAAACTTCTTCGAGCGGAATGTTGACTAATTTTGAACCAGTAAGGTATCTTTCGTTAAATCCCCAAACACCAATATTGGTAAATGTAATGTCCCAAATTATAAATAAAGTGGCTACTACTATATTAGCTATAAAATAGTTTTTCCAGCTTTTATAAAAAGCATGTTTTGGATAAAAACTAGCCATAAAAGGAACACAAACACTGGCTAAATTAATAGTTAAATAAAGGTATTTATCCATTACATTTTGAAATATTTTTTGGGAACATTTAACATTCCAAAACACTCTCCATCTTCTTTTCCTAGATGTTTATGGTGTACTTTATGTCCTTTTCTAAGTGCTACAAAATATTTGATGTTTGTTCGTGTAAACCATTTAATTCGTTGATGAATTAGTATATCATGTACAAAAAAATAAGCTATTCCGTAGAATAAAATTCCAAGTCCAATAAAAAACAAATAGTTCAATTCTGGGTTAACTCCAAAGTAAAAAAGTAAAATACTTGGGATAGCAAAGATTACAAAAAAAGCATCATTTTTTTCAAACAAACCTTTGTATTTAGGCTGATGATGATCTTCATGTAAATACCACAAAAATCCGTGCATCACATATTTATGAGTTAGCCAAGTAATTCCTTCCATGGTGATAAAAGTAATTAAGGTTATGGCAATAAAAAATAAAATTTCCATTATAAAGTCATATTAAGTTGGTATCTAACATACGATTTACTTACTATAAATAGTTTGCTTAAATCATCTACACGAATTCTTTTGTTCAAGATTTCTTCGGGTTCAGTTTTTGCAATTTTTTTCAATAAACTTCTATAATATCTGTATGCGGTATAAACTCCAAATTTAGCACTTTTTGGCAACATTTTAATACCAATTAATGCATCTTTAAAATCGGCTTCTATTTCGGCGACTAATTTTCGTTTGCAATCATGAGACAAATTATTTACATCAATATTGGGAAAGTAAACTCTTCCCAACGTTTCACAATCGTGCTTTAGATCGCGTAAAAAATTTACTTTTTGAAATGCCGAACCTAGTTTCATTGCGTTATTTTTCAGTTCGTTATATTTCCTTCTATCGCCTTCAACAAAAACCAGTAGACACATTAAACCTACAACATCGGCTGAACCAAATATGTATTCTTCATATTCCGATTTTGTTAAATATTCGGTTTTGTGTAAATCCATTCGCATACTTTTTAGAAATGGAATGACCAAGTCCATCATATCAAAACGATGTACAACTTCTTGGAATGCATTCAGAACAGGATTTAAACTTATTTTTCTATCATAAGCTTTATGGAATTCAATTTCAAATTCCGATAATAATTCTTCTTGATCATAGCCTTCAAAACTATCAACAATTTCGTCTGCGCAACGCACAAAACCATAAATTGCATAGATATCATCCTGAATTTTTGGTGCTAGCATTTTAATAGCCAACGAAAAAGAAGTACTGTAATTTTTAGTAATTCTCTTGCTACAATCTAATGATGATTTGTCAAATAAACTTTTCATATTTTGTACGCTTTAATTATTTTGTCACTTACTATTTTTCCAGAAATTAACGATGGTGGAACGCCAGGTCCTGGCACTGTTAATTGTCCCGTAAAGTAGAGATCTTGAACTTTTTTGCTTTTAATTTTTGGTCTCAAAAAAGCTGTTTGAGTTAATATATTTGCCAATCCGTAGGCATTCCCACCATATGAATTATACTCTTTTTTAAAATCATTTACGCAAAAAGAATCTTTAAAGATTATATTTTCTCTAATGGATTGTTTGGTCAATTTTTCAAATCGATTTATAACCATATTGAAATATTTTTCTCTATGTGCTGGTGTGTCTTCCAAATCTGTTGCTAATGGGATTAAGAAAATCGCGGCTTCACTTCCACTTGGCGCAAAAGCATCATCTGTTTTTGAAGGAAAACTTGCATAGAATAATGGATTTTCTGGCCATTTTTTGGTATCATAAATTTCTTTGGCATGTTGTTCAAAGGCTGCGTCAAAAAATAAAGTATGATGATTTACATTTTCAATTTTTTTATCAAACCCAACATAAAACAGTAGTGATGAAGGTGCAAAAGTCTTTTTACTCCAGTAGTTTTCAGAATATTGACGTTGCGAATTTTCCAATAATGTTTCGGTAAAATGGTAATCAGCACCACTTAAAACTATATCCGAAACAATCGTATTTCCATTTACAATTAATCCTGTCGCTTTATTATTAGACGTTGTAATTTTTTCAACAGTAGCATTTGTTTGGAATTTAACACCGAGTTCGAGTGCCAATGTTTCCATGGCTTCTACAACTTTATACATACCTCCTTTGGGATGCCATGTTCCCAAACCAAAATCGGCATAATTCATAAAGTTGTAAAATCCTGGTGTATTGGATGGTTTTGCACCCAAAAACAAAACAGGGAATTCTAATATTTGTTGTAAACGATAGTCTTTGAATCTTGATTTGACTGTTTTGCTAATAGTTGAGAAAAATTGTGTCACTCTTTTAGCGGTTTCAAATGTAACCAATTCTATTATGGAATCACCAGGTCGATAGACCAATTCTTTTATAGCAATATCGTAATTGGTTTTGGCTTCGGCAATGAATTTTTCAAGTTTTTTCCCGCTACCTGTTTCAATTAACTCGAAAGATGTTACTATATCGTTGAGATTATCGGCAATATCAATTGAATTATTTTCACCAAAATAAACTTTATAAGCTGGAGATAATTTTTCTAAAGTGTAATAATCAGAAGGGGTTTTGTTAAAATCACCGAAGAATTTTTCGAATACATCGGGCATCCAATACCAAGTTGGTCCAATATCAAAAGTAAAACCGTTACCTTTGAGCTGTCTTGCTCTTCCACCAATAGTTGCATTTTTTTCATAAATGGTTACATCAAAACCTGCTTTGGCCAAATAACAAGAAGCTGCTATTGAAGAAAATCCTGAACCAATTACGGCTATTTTTTTTGCTTGCTGCATGATGGATTTATAATTGGTTTACTAATGAGCTAATGGATTCAAATTTTCTAACTTTATCTGATAATTTATTGGATGAAATATTTTCAATCATTCTTCCGATAAACCAAACTTCTGAATCTTCTTTTAAAACTTCGTTTTTAATTTGTTCAACATAATCGTTTATTTCATTTGGTTCTGGTTTTACAGTTGCGTAGGCAATAAATGTTATGTTATCAAAATTCTTGGTAACTTCTTTTAAACTTTCAATAGGTACACTTTCACCCAAATATATCGACTTGTAACCATTAGAAATAATTTCGTAATTTAAATACAACAAACCTAGTTCATGTATTTCATTATCTGGCAAGTAAAGAACAAAAACCCGATCTGTTTTGGTAGGATGAGTGTATTGTATTTTTTCGGTATTGGCAATTATTTTTTGTTTTATCAAATAGGTAATAAAATGTTCATGAGCAGGTGTAATTGTATCTGATTGCCACAACAATCCCAACTCTGTCATTAAGGGAATAAAAACTTCATAAAAAACCTCAGCAAACGATTTTTCAGATAATAGCTTTTCATAGGTTTGTGTAAATTGAACTTGATCAAAATTCATCATCGCCATCTTAAACTCGCTTATAGCATGATGTTTTACACTTTTCTTATTGATAATTTCTCTAACTAATTCGGGAATTTTTTCATCAGAATATTTCGAAATGGTTGAGATTTTATAACCATAGTTATGAAGTAACGTGATATTTAAAAGTTTTTGAAGGTTATCTGTATCATACAAACGGATATTGGTATCTGTTCGCATTGGCTTTAATACATCGTACCTTTTTTCCCATATACGAATAGTGTGCGCCTTGATTCCTGAAAGGTTTTCGAGATCTTTGATACTAAAAACAGATTTAATATTGTTCATCTTTTTTCAAAATAAGTTAAACAAAAGTAACTCTTTATTTTGAAATTGTCAAATAAAACAACATTTTTATTGAACCGTTATAAATATTTATATCTACGTTTTCTGAAATACCATTAATTCTAGCCTTTTCGGTAAATTGCCAAAACTGCCAGTCATCATTCATGTTTTCAACCCAAAAATTATAATTTGCAATCCAAAATGTATAACCTTGAAACTCCTCTTTTAAGAAGTCTTCATAATATTTTTGGCCCGTATAGATAATTGGTTTTACACCATAATGCTTGTCAACTGCAGTAAGCCAACGCTTCAATCCAACTTTTAGACTATCAACTGATTGCCTTTCTGGTAATTTTTCAATATCTAGTACAGGGGGAAAATCACCTTTTCGCAGTTTTACATTTTTGATAAAGTTTTTTGCTTGTTCAAGTGAATTTTCATTTGGACGATAATAGTGGTAGGCACCGCGAATGAATTTATGTTTTCGAGCATTTGTCCAATTTTCATGAAATCTTGAGTCGAGTTTATCGCTTCCAGCTGTAGCTCTTATAAAAACATAATCGAGTTTAAAACCTTCAACCGAATCTATCTCTGACCAATTAATTTCGCCTTGAAATTGTGACACATCAAATCCAACAACTTTATCTTTATTATTGCTCAATATTTGGAAAATTCGAGCTTTGGCAACTTTGTCTTCTTTATAGACTTTGTTGGTTTTGAAACTAAAATAGAATAATAATGCTTCTCGATAATGGTAAACTCCAAATGAAAATGCTAAAACAGTCGCTATTGTAAAAATGATTTTAGCAAAAACTAAACCGTTTTTCTTTTTAGAAGTTCTTCTTCGGGATGGAGTTTTTCTTGTGGTTTTGGCCATTAATCATTTTAATTTCTGAAAATTATTCCTTTACAATCAAATTATTTGCAACCGACAATAGTACATAAGTGATTATTATTAAAGGTATTGCAAGAAATTGTAAAGTAACAAGCATAACTATAGAAGCAATCAAAAATCCAATTTGTAGTTTGTATTTTTGAAAGCTAAAATTTTTAATTTTTAGAGAAAATAATGGGATTTCAGCATTCATAACATAAGCGCTGATGAATGCTATAATAATTAAAATCCACTGATTGGATAAAAATGTAGTTATCATTTCGTTTCCTATAAGAGGCAAACTCATAATAAATAAAGTATTGGCTGGTGTAGGTAAACCAATAAAAGATTCCGATTGACGTGTGTCGATATTGAAATTGGCTAGACGATAGCATGCGCCAAGTGTAATCACAAATCCTATCGAAGCAATTGGAGAAAACATATCGGTATCATATGCTAAGCTTGTAATCATTTTATACATCAAAAAGCCAGGTGCTACACCGCTTGTGACCATATCTGCTAAAGAATCAAGTTGCACGCCTAGTGGTCCTGCAACTCCAAATTTTCGTGCAAAAAAACCATCAAAAAAATCAAAGAAAATTCCCAAACTCACCATAAAAAAAGCATTTTCGGGACTCCCAATAGCTATAAAAACAATGGCAACGCATCCACAGAATAAGTTAAGAAGTGTTAGTATATTGGGAATATGTTTTTTTATATTCATCTTTAAGATTTAAATTATATTATGAATTGACAAATTTAATACAATAAGTTCAAGAGAAGTGCGTTTTTTATTATAGATTTTTATCTGATATTTGCAAAAAAAATTAAAGTACTTGAAAAAACACTTCATTTTATTGGTTTTGTTGTCATTTTGCACAACTAAGGCTCAAACAATTCGTAAATATTCAAACGAATTTATGAACATTGGTGTCGATGCAGCTGCACTTGGTATGGCCAATACTATGGTAGCGAGTACTCACGATGTAAACTCAGGTTATTGGAATCCCGCTGGTTTGGTTGATATTGAAGATAGTCAACTTGGTCTGATGCATGCAAGTTATTTTGCCAATATTGCGCAATATGACTATGCCGCCTATGCCAAACCTATTGACGATTATAGCGCTTGGGGTGTTTCTTTGATACGATTTGGTGTAGATGACATTTTGAATACAACGCAACTTATTGATAGCGAAGGAAATATTGACTATAATAGAATCAGTAAATTTTCAACTGCTGATTATGGTGCAACTTTTTCATATGCAAGAAAAACGCGACTTGAAGGATTAAATTATGGTGCCAATGCAAAGGTAATACGAAGAATTATTGGGAAATTTGCTAATTCATGGGGATTTGGGATTGATGCAGGTATTCAATTTGAGCAGAACAATTGGCGTTTTGGTTTAATGGTTAGAGATATCACAACTACATACAATATTTGGAATATTGATGAAGACGAATATGCCAAAATTAGAAATGCAATTCCAGGAGAAAATCAAGAACTGCCAGAAAGTACAGAAATCACTGCACCAAAAGCACAGTTAGGAATGTCAAAAAAATATGAGTTTCACAATGAGATGACTCTTTTGGCAGCTGCCAATTTGAATATGCAATTTACTCAAACGAATGACTTAATTTCTAGCGAAATTGTGAGTATTGATCCTGCAATCGGGTTTGAAGGTGGTTATCAAGACATGGTTTTTTTACGAACAGGTTTCGGTAATTTTCAGAATTTAACTGAGATTGATGGTGGCAAAAAAATTGGTTTTCAGCCTAATATTGGATTAGGATTCAAATACAAAGGCATTCAAATTGATTATGCTTTGACAGATATAGGCAATCAAAGTGCAGCTTTATATTCGAACATCTTTTCTTTGAAAGTTGATTTGAGCATTTTTAGATAAAAAAATATGTTTAGAAAAAGTTTTTTATTCGTCTTTCTTCTTTTTTCGATTGGTTCTTTTTCCCAAATGGCTCCTTTGTCTGAAAATGCAAAAATTAGCATTTTGACTTGTGGAAGCGGTGAAGAATTATATACTACTTTTGGTCATACGGCTATTAGAATTCAAGATGTTTCAAATAGTTTAGATGTTGTTTTTAACTATGGCATGTTTGATTTTAGAGAAGGCAATTTTTACTTGAAATTTGTAAAAGGTGATTTACAATATTATGTTGGAGCGACTTCTTATGATCAATTTTTGTATGAATACAAATTAGAGAGAAGAGAAGTCATTGAGCAAATGCTGAATTTATCTCAGCAACAAAAGCAAAATTTATTAGAATTATTAACAACATCACTCTATTCTGAAGAGAAATATTACACCTATAAATTTATTGATAAAAACTGTACAACGATGGTTGTAGATAAATTAAATACGGTTTTGGGTGACACAAATCAAATTAAGAAAAGCTCCAATACTGATATAACTTATCGTGAAACTTTGTATCCTTATTTTGAAAATTACTTTTGGTATAAATTGGGAATTAATATCATTTTTGGACAGCGTGTAGATGAAAAAGCCAATCAACTTTTTCTTCCAATTGAGCTATTAAATAGCTTAAACAAGATTAGTATTGAAGGGAAACCACTGGTAATTTCAAATGAAACTGTTGTAAATGCTGAACAACCAAAATTTACTTTTAATTTCTTTAATAGTATTTACTTTATTTCGAGTATTTTATTAGTAATCATTTTGATTAACAAGCAGTTTTTATTCCATTTTTATTTGATACTTCTTGGCATTTTAGGTGTTTTCTTTATTTGGGTTGGGAATTATTCACTTCACAAAGAATTGTTGTTGAATTACAATGCTTTACTGTTTAATCCATTTTTTCTTTTACTTCCTTTTATCAAAAATAGCAAATTCCTTAAAGTTCTACTTCTTGCTAGTTTTGGAATGTTGTTTTTGTATCTGTTTATAATGTTATCAAAACCTCATTTGAATTTGGTTATACCATTTATGATAACAACTATTTATATTTTGGTAAAAAAATGGTTTGGATTAAAAAATTATTGACCTCTATAAAACACGACAGTACTTAATGTTTTTACAATAATATTGATGTCAATAAAAATACTTCTGTGTTTTATATAATACAAATCGTATTGCAGTTTTATTAAGCTATCTTCTATAGTTGCTCCATATGAATAGTTGACTTGTGCCCAGCCTGTAAGTCCCGGTTTTATTACATGACGTGTTTCATAAAAGGGCATAATTTCTGCAATTTCCTTAACAAATATTGGTCGTTCAGGTCTTGGTCCTATTATTGACATATCACCTTTTAGAATATTAATAAATTGCGGAAATTCATCTAAACGAGATTTTCGAAGAAATTTGCCAAAGGTAGTTATCCTTTTATCATTTACTGTACTAAAAACGGCTCCATTTTTTTCTGCATTTTTAATCATTGTTCTGAATTTCAAAATCTTAAAAACCTTTCCATTCTTACCAACACGTTTTTGAGTATAGAATAATTTTCCTTTATTTCCAATAAAATTACCTATTATTATGAATGGAAAGAGCGCAAGCCCTATTAGAAGTCCAATTATTGATAAAACAATATCCAAGAATCGGGTAAAGTATATATAAAAATGGTTTTGGTTACTTCTACTAAAAGGAAAATATCTATAAAAATCCCTTGCAACGTATTGCACTGGAATTCTTTGTGTAATACTTTCATAAACTTGTGTATACTCTTTTATTATATATCCATTTTCAAGAAGAAGAATCAATTTATTGTATAAATCGACTGTTATTCCATCTGTTTTTTGAGAAGCAATAACTATTTCAGAAATAGAATTTTGCTTTACAAAACTTGTTATTTGATCGACCGAAATATTCTTAATATTTTGGTGTTTTTTATCTTTTGCAACTTCTGAAACATCTGAGTTAATGTAGGCAAAAAACTTAAAATGAGGATCTACATTTTCTATACCCGAAACCAGTTCTTCTAGTTGATCTTTATCGCAAATTAAAATGGCTCTTTTTAAAAATCTATCGGAGGCAATAAACTTTAGGTACAGCATTCTCCAACAAAATAACGCAAAGAGAACTGCCAAATAAAAGTAAATTATCTGAAGTCTATTGTTGGGAAGTATAGGAGTAAAAATTGGAGTAAGTAAATAAAGTAATACTGTTGTCGAGGAAGTAAGGATAATACTTTTTATAACTTGATATTGATTACTGGCAACTTGTAAATTATACATTTCAAATACTTCGCCAATAATGTTTAGATAGAGACCAAGTACTATTGTCCAATAAAAATTTTTGGTTGATATTCTAAAATATTCAAAGTCAAAAAATTCAGACAATAAGAAGAGAAAAAACAAAACAAAAATCACATCAAAAACTCGAAGTAAAATTTTTCTTTCAGAGATTTCAAAGTGTATTTTTTTATTGCTTTGCATATATAACGATGATTTGGTTCTGCAAAGTAACGGATTTTTTATAATTTGAAAAGTTATTTTAGAAGATTATTCCACAATATTTTGACATTTCTCCAATCAAAAGACGCAACCTTTTGTCTAGCATTATAAACTCTTAACTGGGTTTCTGTTTGATTTTCAATTATTTTGATTATAGAATTTGTCATCGCTTCTATATCATTATCATTTACCAACAAACTATCTTCATTATTTTCAAGTAAAAAAGGAATTCCACCAACATTTGTAGATACTATTGCCAATCCCATAGCCATTGCTTCCATCACGCTTATTGGTGTGTTATCAACATGAGTTGTGTTAATAAAAATATCATAGTTATGAGATAGTTCAAGCCATTTTTCTTTGGTCAATTTACCTGTGAATGTAACATTCAATCCTAGGTTTTTAGTATATTCTTTTGTGATTTCAAGTGAGCCATCTTTATCGGGACCCACCATACACAATGTCGCATCAGGATAGTTGGCTTTAATTAATCTAAAAACATCAATGGCCATTTTAGGATTATAAATAGTTGCAAACGCTCTAACCCACAATATTTTGGGTTGAAATAGAGTTCTTTTCTTAAATTTATATTCATCAATCTCAAGAACGTTTGGTATGTATATTGTATTGTCAAAACCATTTTCAAAAAATGCTTTTTGGAGGTATTTTGAGGGAGCAACATTAGTGTATGCATTGGTAAAAATCATTTTACTTAATAACGGATTTTTTTTTATCCGATTGGGTAAATTACCACCATGTAGTATTGGAATATATTTTACTTTAAAAAATCTTGCAATTTGACTACAGAAGAAGGTGTACCAAAAACTCGAAGTGCTATAGGTATCAATGAGTATGTAATCTACTTTTTTTATGTTGAAACATGTTGCCAAAATCATGTTTATTAGTCTAACAAGTTGATTTTTTTTGTCTGAAGAATAAACCAAAGTATAGCCTTCGTCCTCAAAAGATTTCCCTAATGTCTCAATTGTTGTTTTGTTCAAACCATGTGAAGATAAAATATTCCCTATGTATAATAGTTTACCCATGAATTATACTATGTTACAAATGTTAATTATGGCTTGTATTTTTCTTACTCATTTTCATAGTTAAGTGCATACAATTAAACATGTATTTTTCTGATTTTGAGGATTTAACCCAATCTTCATCATGCCATTTTTTTCCAAGTTTCATTTTTTTCTCTTTTGATACAGGAATAATATTGATAAGAAAAAACCATTTGGTTTTTCCCAACACACCGTGCTTAGATTGGATATCAAAATTATCTTTGAACTTGTAAAATGTTTTTTTTGTAAATGGCCATTCCCAATCTTTATCGGATTGAAAAGGTCTATAAATGGTTCTAAAAAATTTTACAGGTAAATTTGTTTCTAATGGGTCGTAACTAATTACAACACCGTTTGAGGATAATTTTTGTTTAAGTCTATTAATAATCACATCAACATTTTGAAAATGATGTAGTACTCCATAGGCATAAATTAAGTCAAAATTATTATCTGGAAAGTCCGTGTCTGATAAAAAATCGGCAACAATGCCTTTGGAATTCTTTAGATGAGAAATTTTTTCATTCAGCTTTTTTATACCTACATCACTCAAATCTAAACCAATATATTCTCTAGCATTTTCTGCTAAATATATTGATAAATTATTCCCAGAAAAGCATCCCAAATCTAGTACCTTTTTATTGCTTATATCACCAACCCATTCTTTGTGTAAACTATATATCTGCTGAGAAATGCCAATTTCTTTTCTTATATTTGCTAATAACCCATGTCTTATATTAGACCAAATCTTTGTTGCAAAATTTTTTTTCTTGCTGTTGTAGAATTCTTTCTGCTTTTTATTAATCTCTATTATTTCTTCTAAATTCATTTTCATTAATGCTTGGTTACTTTTTCCTAATTCATTTTTACTTTAATCAATGACAAACTATATATAAATGCTGGAGCTGCAAGCCTCATAGCTGCATGATTTATGGTCAAAAGCCAAAAAATAAAAAACGATAATAAAAAAATATTTTCTTTTTTATTAAAATATAATATTAGTGGTCTGAAAAATAAAATTAGTAATCCAACAATACCAAAAAGTCCATGTTCGGCCAACATTCGAGAAACCTCGTTATGAGATGCTGCTTTTACCCCTATCAATTCTTCTCTATACTGTTTATTCACTCCTACTCCAACACCAAATATAGGGTTTTCGTAAAACATTTGTAACTCGGTATTAACTAAACGTTCTCTTCCCGAAAATTTACTTGATTTTTCCCTACCTAATGCATCTTTACCAGAATATCTCTTATCAATCATTCCTCCTGTTTGGTATGAACTGTATATAAAAACTGCCAGACCTGATGTTACCGCCAATACTATTGTTAGTATAATCTTAAATTTCCCTTTTATATTTAAAACAAAATAGAGTGAAAATAACAATAACATTATCATAATTGCCCCTGTATACATCCCTCCTCTAGAAAAAGTAATTATACCTCTATAGGTTGTAGAAAATAATAAAACAAGATTGATTATTATTTCTATTTTATTTTTTGAAAACAAGACCAATTTTGCAAAAAGTGCAAACATACCTAATCCCATTATTGTTGCAACTTGATTAGGTCCAAATCCTCCCGAAGCAAGAAAATTTGAATCGGTACCTATAAAAATATCTCGTGTACTCGGGGTGTACAAATACATGTAAACTATAGTAGTAATAACTGGAAATATAATTGCCGAAAGTAGTTTGTCTATGAAAGAGAAATTAATATTTCTACCAAAAGCATAAATTGAAGAAACGGCTAAACATACTGGTCCAGATATATTAAAAGCAAGTGCTTTTCTAACACTAACATCATTAGACAAAGAGTAAATCCCTATCAAAATTCCTGGAATTAGTAGCAAAATAAAAATCCAGTATATAAATGCTTTTTTAGAAAATCCTTTATAAATTATTCCTATCACAAGAAAAATTATAACACTATACTTACCATATTCGTTATTTGGTACTCCACTAGTCATCCTAAAAAAAACTTCACTAGCTACGATGTAGGAAGAAAAGATCAATGCTTCATTGTTCCTATTTTTGTTTTTAATAATAAGGCTAGTAAATAAAATGAAAAGCAAGATTGTTAAACCTTTTGAAATAAAAGGCAAGTAATAAACCATTACTCCTACAAAAACATGTAAGATAATCATTACTATGTAACCAAACTTATCACGCATCATGTTTAACAGATTTTGCAGGTACTCCAACTAAAACATCGTGTTCAATAAAACAGTTTTTAACAACACATGCCGAAGCACCAACTGTAATGTGGTTGCTTAATATAACTGGCCCCAATATAACGGCATTTGCTCCCATAGTTAAATAATCACCAATCTCAAATTTTTCTTCTTTTGATTTATCATTAAATCCAATAACATTTCCACCTGTAAAAGTAACATTTTTACCAACAATTGCCTTGCCAGAAACTACCAACCCTAAAGAAGGATGCAAAATTAAAATTCCTCCTTTTATATTTGCTTTATAATGAATTTCTATATTTGAAAAACTTTGAAGTAATAAAAAAAATGGGAGAAATGGAATTCTTATAAGTGCATAATATTTTTTAAAAATAAGAAATAAAAACCGTTCTAATCGATACAATAAAATTCCCCAAAAAACTCTTGTTAGCAAGACGATTAACCATCTTGCAGGTTTTTTGCCAACAATCCTAGAAATATCTTTATAAAAATAAAAAAACTGATTACTCATAGAATTTTCTTTAATTTTTTTAAATATTCTGAAAAAGTAAACTTTTTAGCTAAAAGAATTATTTGGGTTGATATTTGCTTAAGTTTTTCATAATCAGTTTCAATTGCAAGATTTAGTATTTTAGAATAACTTTCATTCTTTGACCACAAAAACCCATTATTTTCATTTATGTAATGTGGAATACTACCCACGTCTGAAACTACCGGAATAGTTCCATAACATGCCGCTTCTGCTATTACCTTTGGAAAGCCCTCAGATACTGAAGGCAACAAAATAAAATGTGAGCTTGAAATAATTTCATGCACTTTTTCACGATTTAAAAATCCATGAAATGCTACTTTATTTCCTAAAAATTCTGATTCTTTAATATATGTCGCTTTATTTTCTCCATCTCCTATAAAATGAACTCGTTCGATTTTATCAAGTTTAATTTCTTTTAGAGATTTTATTATAGTTCCTACTCCTTTTTGTTCATCTAATCTTCCTACA
>CAZLEU010000068.1:0-15109 GCA_964558625.1 uncultured Flavobacterium sp. | reverse complement strand
TAAGTAAAACGTCAAAGGTTATTTCTAATCAAAGTTCAGTTTTTGATAATTTAACTTTCGAAAATGTAGCAACTATAGCTGAAACTATTACTGAAAAATTCACCTCTGGGGAATATGATAAAATAGAATTGGTATACAATCAATTTAAAAATGCGGCTACCCAAATAGTTCAAACCGAACAATTTTTGCCTTTAGCACCAATTCAATCTGATAAGTCAGTTTCAACAGGAGATTATATTTTCGAACCTTCTAAAGAAGAAATTGTATTGACATTGATTCCAAAATCTTTGAAAACACAATTATACAAAGGAATTAGAGATTCATTTGCTTCAGAACACGGTGCCCGTATGACAGCGATGCACAAAGCAACTGACAATGCAACCGAGTTAAGAGATCAATTAAAATTAACATATAACAAAGCGCGTCAAGCTGCAATTACAAATGAAATTCTTGAGATTGTTGGTGGTGCAGAAGCATTGAAAGGTTAAAATTAATTTAAATTTATAAAAAGAGGCGACGATGAGTTGCCTCTTTTTTTATAATATTATTTCATTAAAAGAATGAGTGTTACTATTTTTTCTTACTTTTATAAATGAAACAGTAACTTTTTGGCAATTAACACGTATAATCGTAGTGAACTAAATATAATTTATAAAATGGGTATAGAAAATTTTAATTGGAAAAGTCTCTTTATTAATGAAGAAACGAATCAAACTCAAAAAGAGACAAACAAGCCATCAAGCATTTCTTCAAATAAATTCCCAGATATAGAAACAAATCTTAACAATCAAAGTACAACAACAAATCCCTTTTTAGGTGAAGTATTAGATGTATATCAAAAAGGATTTGAGGGATTGAATCAAGAAGGATTTGATTTTTTTGAAATGTATAAATCGGTAAACGCTGTTGGGGTTACGAATCCTCAAAGTTATCAAATGGCTTTTACAATGGGAAAAACCATTAATTCTAATTTAACCAAACAGTTTTTGTTAGATAAAGGAAAATATTATTTATCAGAGATAGAAAAAGTGTACGAGAAGTATAATATCACAGGAAATTCTAAAAAATCTGATTTAAATCTTAAAATTATTCAAGAAAAAAAGAATCTTTCCAATACTATTTCCGACATAGAAAATCAAATAGCAAAACTTCAAAAAGAATTAGAATCTAAAAAAATTGAATTAAACAAAATTGATAATGAAAATGCGGCTCAATTTTCGGAACTTCAACTAAAAATTGAAGCTAACGATATCGCCAAACAAAAAATACAAGACTCTATCAATTTAGTTATAACAGGAATCAATCAATATTTGTAAAATGGATAGCAGATACGAACAAGAAAGAAATACTTTATTAGAATTACCAATATTAAAGCATTTTGATGAATCTAAAGGAGAAATTGCCTTAAATTCAAGCACCTTGAAAAAAGGAGAGAAATCATTGTTTTGGGCTTTAGCATTAGGTTTATTAGGGATTGGAGGATATTTATTATGGACATACATAATTCCACCACTTTTTACAATGTTAGGACAAGCAATAGCATTGTCTGCAACAGGCATTTTTTTAATTTTTTTAGTAATGATGTTTCCTGTTATAATGAAAGGTTTACGATTTATAACAAAAAATCTTCACAAAGCACTAATTCAAAGTAATCCTTTCAATGAATTAGAAGAACAAAAAGAAAAAATGATTAAAAACCGTGATATATTTAAAAATACTAAAGCAAAACTAAAAGGGCTTAAAAATGAAATGGAAATCGAAGCTTCCAAATCTGAAAAAGAAGCAAAACAATTTCAAGATGACGTCTTGAGCTTACAGCGTCAATCTGAAAAGTTAAAATCAGCCATGGATGAAATGGTAAAAATCAACGGGATAGGAGCAAAAGACACAGATGAATATGTAGCTTTACAAAGTGAATTAGCTAAAAAACTAAGTGATTCACAACGAATTTCAAATCAATATGAACAAAGTAAAAGTTTTATTCAAAAATATGGGGTAAGAGCTAATGTTTTGGGTAAAATGGATAGAAAACTTACTTTAGCTGGAACCGCAATCGATATTAAAATTGCAGATTTTGACACAACAATTACCATGTTACGTAAAGAGTATGAATTTGCTAAAAATGCAAAAGCAGCTACTGAAAGTGCTAAAAGCGCTATGATGTTTACTAAAGATTGGGAGTTGGATTATGCACTTGAAGTTGTGACTTCAACGATAGCTCAAGATATTGCTAGAACATCCGAAAACTTAATCGATATTGATGCATTAACCTCTAAATATTCGGTTGATAATGATGAGTTGTATTCTCGTTTGGATTCGTTAGCTGACGAAATTAAAACAGGAGAGAACACTATTCCAGATTCAACAAAATATGTAAGTCCAAACTATAAAATGACCAAAGAAGACAAACAAAATGCAGGTGGATTTGGGGATATTTTTTAATAAAAAAACAAAATTTAAATAAAAATGGGAAAAATTTTAAGAACAACAAAACTAACAACGCTTTCAGAATTTTTGATTGTTGCAACAGGAATAGGTGGTATTTTAGGAGGTGTTTATTTTTTATCTCCAGGAATTAAAACAGCTGTTTCAAAACAATTAAACGGAATAGAATTAAACAACACAGATGTTAATAATGTTATCAATGCTGATAAAATTGCTATACCAACTAAGGATTTATCTACAGAAATAGCTACGAAACCATTAGTAAGAATTGCTGGATATGCTTGGAATGCAACATCAGGAATGATTGTGGCTAACGGTGGGCCAAAAACAACAAAAGGTTCGTTAATGGAAAAAAATGGAGTAAATCTTGAAATCATACGCCAAGATTGGTTGACTGAACTTCGAAACATGCAAATGAAATTTATTGATGAATTTGATAAAGGAGAAGCAATACCCTCGTCAGACAAAAGTGCTTTTGGAATTATGATTATGGGAGATGGGGCTCCTTTTTATATTAGCTCAGCGCAAAAATCTTTAGACGAAAAATATGGTAAAGATAAATACCATTTACAAGTTTTAGGTGCAATTGGAATGAGTTATGGAGAAGATAAATTAATTGGTCCCCCAAATTGGAAATCAGATCCTAAATCAATGAAAGGGGCTGTTATTTCGGCCGTATTAGGAGATGGAGACTGGGTTACTACAGTTAATTATTGTTTTGCCAATGGTTTAAAAGTAAATCCTGATCCATCAACTTATGATTCTGAAGCAGTAAATATTTATCCTTCTGAAAATGATGATTATATGAAATCTGCTGAAGAATTGATAAAATCTCAAACAACAGGATGGACCGTATCTTTAAAAGAAGTAAAAAATGGAAAATTAACAGGTAAATCTGTAAGCCATAAAATTGATGGCTGTGCGACTTGGACTCCAGGGGACAAAACAGTTTTTGATAAGCTCTCAGGTTTTGTAGATATTGTTTCAACAAAAGAGTTCAATAATCAAATGCCATCGGTTTTAATAGGTGTAAAAGAATGGGCTACAAAAAACCCTGAAATTGTAACAAACATTTTGAAATCTGCTTTAACAGCTTCTAACCAAATGAAAAATTATGAAGATTGGAAAGTTAGAGCATCTGAAGCAGTAGCAGACACTTACAAAATGGAAACTCCAGAATATTGGTATAAAATGTTCAAAGGTGAACAAGGAACAAAAGGAGGATTGACTTATAACATGGGCGGTTCAAAAGTATTTAATTATGCAGATGCTATGCAATATTTTGGAATGTCAGATGGTGTGAATCGTTATAAATCGGTATACAATCAAGTAGGCTCATATTTAACGGAGTTAAACCCATTTGGATTTAATGAAAATGTTGGAAAAGTTGTAGCTTATGAAGATGCCGTTAACTTATTTTTCTTGAAAAACATTAATGATATTGAATCAACCTCAGCAGATAAAGCAGATTATTCTACACAAGCAACAGAGGTAATGGCGTCTGGAGAATGGAGAATTAATTTTGCATCTGGAAGTGCTAATGTTCAAGCAAATTCAACTAAAGATTTAGAAAAAATCTATAACTTATTAATTCAAGCAGAAAACTCTAAATTAACAATTGTTGGTCATACGGATAATGTTGGTGGTGATGCTACAAATATTCCTTTGTCTAAAAATAGAGCACAAGCTATAGTTGCATATTTAAAAAACAAAGGAATTCCAGAATCACGTTTCCAACTAGTAGATGGAAAAGGCGCTATGGATCCTGTGGAAGATAATTCAACAGAAACAGGAAGAGCAAAAAACAGAAGAGTAGTCATTACCTTCTTGAAATAATAACTTAATAAAAAAGCTGTCAGTAATGGCAGCTTTTACTTTCTCTATGTTAAAAAAAATAATTACACCATTTGAAAAAATATCCAAATCTCAAAAAACAATTATTTTGGTTTTTTGGATTATTATATTGTTGCTTTTTTGGTTTGTTGGAACATCAGGACAAAAACACCTTTTCCCATCACCAAGTCAAGTATTTGAAGGCTTTAAAGGATTGTATTCAGAAGGTTTAGTAGTACATATTTTCAATTCCTTATTACTATGTTTTTTGTCAATCTTTTTGGCTACAATTTTGGCAATGTTTTTTGCTTATACATGGCCAATTCCAATGTTAAAACCAGCAGCAGAATTTGTAACAAAATTTCGTTTCTTACCTTTCACAGGGCTTTCATTTTACATTACATTAATCATTCATGATGCTAGAAATATGCAAATTTGGATTATGGTAATCTTCTTAACCACCTTCTTAACTACTTCATTAATTGCTGTAATCAAAGACATTCCTGAAGAAGAATTTGATCATGCCAAAACCTTGAAATGTAATCGATGGGAAGTACTTTGGCAAGTAATCATTCTAGGAAGAATAGATTATGTAATTGATGCTATTCGTCAGAATCTAGCCATCACCTGGATGATGTTGGTAACGGTTGAGTCAATCGTTGTCGCATCTGGAGGATTAGGATTTTTAATCAAAAACTCTGATAAGTTTATGAATCACGGTAGAATTATTGCTTTACAAATCATTATTCTTTTGATAGGATTAACACTCGATTTAGTCATCAACTTTTTTAGAAAAACACTTTTTAGATATTCAAAAATATAATTTATGGACTTTCAATTTAAAGAAACAATTTTATACGTTGAAAATTTAAGTGTAGCTTATAATGACGTAGTAATAATAAAAGATATCAATATTACTGAAAAAGATGTTGTAAGAAATGGAATTGAATCGACAGGACAAATTATTGCTGTTGTAGGACGTTCTGGTCGAGGAAAATCAACTTTTTTTAAAGCTTTAACAGGTTTGGTTCAACCACATTCTGGTAAAATATTAATAAAAGATTTTGAAAGTAAAGATCCAAATGCTGCCAAGGAAGTCAAAGAAGGAGACATAGGTTTTGTCAATCAAAAATACACACTGTTTAGACACAAAACAGTAGCGCAAACATTGAAATTTGCATTAAGAAAATCAACTTTATCTGTATCGGAAAAAGATAAAAAGATAAATCAATATATTAAAGAATGGGGATTAGAGAGTTGTGTTGACAAATATCCAAATGAACTTTCTGGGGGACAAAGACAGCGAACGGCTATTATCGAACAACTTCTATCATCAGATCAATTCTTGGTTTTAGACGAACCATTTTCAGGTTTAGATGTTGGAAATATTGAAGAAGTAAAGCAATCTTTCGATTTATTAAGTAATTTATCAGAATACAATACCGTAATTTTTTCTACTCACGATATTGATTTGGCATTAAAATTAGCCCAATCAATATATGTAATTGGCCATCCAACTATAAATGGAGAAAAAAAAGATTACGGAACAGTTGTAGCCAAATATGATTTGAGAGAAATGGGATTGGCTTGGAAAAATTATGATGAAAAACATGATAAATTGTATAAAGAAATTGTGCATCAAATGATGATTTCGTAGTGATTAATTTAATTTAACATCTTGAAAAAACCCAATCCAATATCATTTTTAGAAGATTCCTTTCTATTTATAAAAGAATACCTCGAAGAAGAACTTAATACCACAAAAGTTTTCTTTGAGGCAAATTTTGTTCAAGAATTAAAAAAAGAAACGACAGCGATTTTATCAATTTGCGACATTTTAAATCAAGATAAAGTTGTTGTAGAAAAATTGAATTCAATTGTAAATTCTAACAATCCCAATGGATTGTTGTACAAAATAGAGCACTTTTTTTTATCTGATATTATTACAATTTACAACCAACAGATAGATAAAGAAGATGAAAAATCTCGTTTTGTGTTGGCATATTATTATGATGCTTTAAGAAACCATCATTTTGCTGATGAAAAAGCAATTATCACTTTAAATAAATTAGCAGGAAATCAGGATTTTAAAACTAATTTAGAAAAAATAAGAAAAGAAAACACATTAAATCCCGACAATAATAAAATAAACCAAAGCTTTTTAATTACAGCTTTATCTCAAACTAAAAATTCTAAATTAGAAAAAGTTCTTGTAGCTTATGAAAAATTTGGATGGCATGCGTTTAATTTAAAGTTTGACGAAAAAACAATCAATCAAATAATTAAAAAAAACAAAGAAGCTGAAAATTCGTCCATAAATACTATTCCAGAAAACGATACCCTAGAAAAAGTCCTTGCCGAATTGAATGAGTTTGTTGGTTTAGAAAAAGTAAAACAAGACGTAAAAGAGTTAATCAATCTTCTAGAAATTCAAAAAAGAAGAGATTTTGAAGGATTGAAAAACATAGAAATAACATTACACACAGTTTTTCTTGGACCACCAGGAACAGGAAAAACATCTGTAGCAAGATTACTAGGTAGAATATTCAAACATTTAGGATTTTTGACAAAAGGTCAAATTTATGAAACCGACAGAGAAGGGATGGTAGCAGGATATGTAGGACAAACAGCTACAAAGGTTGATAAAGTAATAGATGAAAGTCTAGGAGGTGTTTTATTTATTGATGAAGCTTATTCGTTAACTCAAAACTCATTAGGAAATGATTACGGCTCTGAAGCCATTAATATTTTAATAAAAAGAATGGAAGATTATCGAGATGATTTATCGGTAATTGTTGCAGGATATTCTCAACCGATGAAAATTTTTATTGAATCCAATCCTGGTTTACGCTCTCGATTTAATCGTTATTTTCATTTTGATCATTTCAAACCAGCAGAATTGTATCAAATATTTGAAAAAATGTGTGATAAAGCCGATTTTACCATTTCTCATGATGCTAAAGAAAAATTACAAGACATTTTCAATTTACTTTACGAAAAGAAAGACGACAGTTTTGGAAATGCTCGTGTTGTTCGAAATTTATTCGAAAAATGTATTCAAAACCAAGCCAACAGATTAGTTGATTTACCTAATTTGGATCAACAAATTTTAAAAACCATTGAAGAAGCCGATATACCTGAACCAAATAGTTTGCAAGAACAATTGGATTCAACAACAGAATAGAAGATTATGAAACATTATATTTTACTCATCCTGCTCATCATTTCCTGTTCATCCAATAAAGAAATAAACGAAAACATACCCTACCAAACCGAAAACATCTATTTTCAAAATTGGGTAGGTGGACAACAGCAAACAGGTGGAGGAACCAATTTTCACATCAAATTCAAAGAAAAACTCCCGAACGATGTTACTTTAAAAAAAGTCTACTTTCACCAAAAAGAGGCCAATTTTGAAAAAGTTAATGAAACAACCTACAACGCTCATTTCTTTTACAAACCAAGTAAAACAGATTTAATTTTGGATGAAAATCCTGCAAATGAATACGGAAACAAAGCACCAAAAATCAACACATCTAAAACGGATTTCCCATATGTTTTAAAAGATGATGAAGCTATTTTGGAATTTGCCACAAAAAGCAAAAACCAACTTTATAAAATTAAAAACATTCCCGAAAAAGAACTTTTGGCATATCCATCGGCAAGACCAAGAAATTAGTTATTTTTGTGCCATAATCAACGCAAAACAACTTTGAGTTTATACAAAAATCTTTTTAAGCAAACAGTCATTTACGGTCTAGCAACAGTATTGCCTAGAATGATTAGTTTTTTACTAAATCCACTATATACCAAAGTTTTACCCAAACAAGAATTTGCCGACGTTTCCATCATTTTTGCATGGTTGGTTTTCTTTAATGTGATTTTGTCCTATGGAATGGAAACTGCTTTTTTCCGATTTTATAACACCGAAAACAACAAAAAAAACGTAATCGCAACCGCGACCATTTCACTTTTTTGGACATCATTAACATTTCTTTTCATAGCGTTATTAAATAGAAAAACATTATCCAATTGGGCAAATGTTGATGTCGAATATATCACTTATACTATTTGGATATTGGTACTAGATGCACTTGTTATAATTCCGTTTTCTAAACTACGAGCCGATAAAAAACCAATGGTATATGCCGTAATAAAAATCGGAAATGTAACCTTGAACTTTACCTTAAATCTATTTTTCCTGTTGCTTTTACCTCAATTAGCTAAGTCCAATCCAAGCGGATTTTTCAACACCATTTTTTACGAAAACTTTGAAGTTGGTTATATTTTTGTTTCAAGTTTAGTAGCTAGTTTACTAACATTTGTTAGTGTTTCTCCCGATTATTTCAAAATAAAATGGCATTTTGATTTTGTACTATGGAAAAGCATGATCCAATACGGTTTCCCTATCCTAATAGCTGGAATCGCCTTTGCCATCAACGAACATTTTGATAAAATCCTACTCGAATGGCTCAAAGTTCCAAAAGCCGATATCGGAGCTTACTCAGCTTGTTACAAAATTGGAATGTTTATGGTACTTTTCCGAACTGCATACACTTTGGGCATTGAACCGTTTTTTTTCAGTCACGCTAGCAACGAAAAGGCCCAGCAGACCTATGCAACCATCACAAAATATTTCGTCATATTTGGTTCATTCATAACCTTATTCGTAATCGCCTTTGTTGATTTATTCAAACATTTCTTAGTGCCAAATCCTGACTATTGGGATGCTATAAAAGTTGTTCCACTTATCGTATTGGCCAATTTCTTTTTGGGAATATATACTAATTTGTCCATTTGGTATAAACTCATCGATAAAACCAAAATAGGCGCATATATTTCAATCATAGGCGCATGTGTAACACTAGTTTTAAACTTTTTACTAATTCCATCTATCAGCTATTATGGCTCGGCAGTAGCCACAATTGCCGCCTACGGAACCATGATGGTCATTTCCTATCAACTCGGACAAAAAAAATACCCAATTCCCTACGATTTGAAGAAAATCGGTAGTTATCTCGGACTCACAATTCTCTTTTCGGCAATTGCTTTTTACATTCCGTACATCAGAGAAAATTATTTTATCAAAATCGGATTAGTCCTAACATTTCTATATTTCATTTATTACAGCGAAAAACAAACATTACTCTCAATTTTAAAAAGAAAATAGTATTTTTACGAAGCTAATCCCGCTATCCGTTCCAAACGAAGTTCACGGAACTCTAATGGAAATTTTAGTAATGTGAAGCAATCTTTTTTTAAAGAAAAAGAAATAATTTCCACTACTATCCGGGGCTAGGGCATCATTCTTAAAAATAAATTTAGTACAAAAATGACCATAAAAATCATCAACAAATCACAACACGATTTACCCAATTACGAAACAATCGCTTCGGCAGGAATGGATTTGAGAGCCAATATTACCGAATCCATAACACTTAAATCACTCGAAAGAACCATCGTAAAAACAGGGCTTTTTATTGAGTTACCAATTGGTTACGAAGCACAAGTACGACCACGAAGCGGATTAGCAGCCAAAAAAGGAATTACAGTGCTAAATTCACCAGGAACAGTCGATGCAGATTATCGTGGCGAAATTGGTGTAATTTTAGTAAATTTATCCAATGAAGATTTTGTAATAGAAAACGGAGAAAGAATTGCCCAACTAATAATAGCCAAACACGAACGCGCCGAATGGATAGAGGTACAAGAACTATCCGAAACATCAAGAGGTGAAGGCGGTTTCGGAAGCACAGGCGTAAAATAATTTTAATAGCATTATACAATATACAAGAAATATGAAAATAATAGTACCTATGGCAGGTCGTGGTTCTAGATTACGTCCGCATACATTAACCATACCAAAACCATTAATTCCTATTGCAGGAAAACCAATTGTTCACCGTTTGGTCGAAGATATTGCAGGTGTTTTAAACCAAGACATCGAAGAAGTAGCCTTCATCATTCACGAAAGTTTTGGAAAAAAAGTAGAAGAAGAACTAATCGCAATTGCACAAAAACTAGGCGCAAAAGGGACGATTTATTATCAAAATGAAGCTCTAGGAACAGGTCATGCTATTATGTGCGCCAAAGATTCATTGAGTGGCCCAGCCGTTATAGCTTATGCCGATACACTTATCCGTGCCGATTTTGACTTAGATAAAACAGCCGATAGCGTTATTTGGGTAAAACAAGTAGACCAACCTGAAGCTTTTGGGGTTGTAAACCTGAATGCAAATGGAGAAATAATTGAATTGGTTGAGAAACCAAAAGAGTATGTTTCCGATTTAGCCGTTATTGGGATATACTATTTCAAAGATGTTTCCGTTTTAAAAGATGAGTTGCAAGCCGTTCTTGATAACAACATTATTCATGGTGGAGAATACCAAATTAATGACGGGATTAAGCAAATGATGGCAAAAGGCATGAAATTTGTACCAGGAAAAGTAGATGAGTGGATGGATTGTGGCAACAAAGATGTAACCGTTGACACCAACAACAGAATGCTCAATTTCTTGCACAACGATGGCGAACATCTAATTGATTATGATGTAAAACAAGAAAATTCAACAATCATTCCACCTTGCTATATTGGCGAAGATGTTGTTTTGATTAACGCTACAGTTGGTCCAAATGTCTCATTAGGAAAAGGGTGTCATGTGATTAATAGTACAATAAAAAACAGCTTGATTCAAACACATGCTCATATTAAAAATGCCAACTTAGACAATGCAATGATAGGAAATCATGCAAGCTTTGATGGTAATTTTACAAGCATAAGCATTGGAGATTATTCGGTTTTAGAATAAAAAATAAATGAAAAAAATAATTTTAATTAGTCTTTTACTCGGAATGTTTTGCGTTCCAACTTCCCTTTTGGCACAAGCCGAACCAGAAGACATTGCCAGTAATGAAGACAAATTTCAAGATTCTTTCTATGAAGCTTTACGCCAAAAAGGAATTGAAAATTATGACAAAGCAATCGAAGCTCTTGAAAAATGTCAAAAAGAGAAACCCAATAATGCAACCGTTTTCTTTGAGCTAGGCAAGAATTATTTTTATCTAAAAAATTATGAGAAAGCCTATGAAGCCTATGAAAACGCAACCAAAGTTGACCCCAAAAACAGATGGTTTTGGCACGGAATGTATGATGTAACGTATGAAACCAAAGATTATAACAAGTCAATAACGTTAGTTCAAAAACTAATTGAATTTAATGATTCATACAAAGAAGATTTGGTTTCACTTTATATGTACACCAAGCAGTATGACAAGGCACTAACGCTTATTAATGAACTAAATGAAACCATTGGAAAATCGGATAAAAGAGAATTATACAAGGCAGATATTCTTAGAGATGCCAAATACCAAGGTTCAGAAAAAGATAATTTGATTGCATTAATCAAGAAAAATCCAAAAGAAGAAGCCAATTATATTTCACTGATTTACTTGTATTCTTCAAGCAATCAAGAAGAAAAAGCACTCGAGGTTGCCAAAGATTTAGAAAAAGAAATTCCAACTTCTGATTGGGCACAAGTAAGCCTTTTCAAATACCATTTGAGTAATAACGATGCCGAAAAAGCAATAAAATCAATGAATATTGTTTTGTCAAGTGCCAAAATTGACTCTAAAATAAAACATAGAGTGCTCAATGAGTTTTTGTTGTTTTCTAGAGATAAACCACAATTTGATGCCGACTTAGAAAAAGCCATTTCGTATTTTGATAACGACAAAGAAGTTAAAGTAAATAAAGAAATAGGAAAGTTCTTTTATGCAAAGAAAAACTGGAAAAAAGCCACTCGGTTTTTCGAAAATCATCTAAAAAACAACCCAGATGATATGGAAACGACTCAACTTTTGTTGCAAGCATATACCGAAAATAAACAGTTTGACGTTTTAAGTAAAAAAGCATCAGAAACAATTGATTTATATCCAATGCAACCACAATTGTATTATTATGCAGGATTAGGGTATAATCAGTCGGCAAATTTCAAAAAAGCAAAAGAATTTCTCGAAATGGGATTGGATTATTTGGTAGACGATACAGCTTTAGAAATCAACTTTAATATTCAATTAGGCGAAGCATTTGCTGGTCTTGGCGATACAAAGAAGAAAGAAATATACTTTGCAAAAGCAGAAAAATTATTGAAGCAAAAAAAATAATGAAGAAATACCTAGCACTACTTTTACTTTTTACAATTGTTTCTTGCAAAACCAAAGCTGTTTTAGCTGAAAGTATTGCAAACAACGTGATGCCCTCGGAAAAAATTATCGAAAATCATTATAAAAACAAAAGCAATTTCTCGACATTGTATATCAAAGCCGATGTTAATTATAAAGATGAAAAACAAAACCAAAATGTAACTGCAGAAATCAAAATTAAGAAAGACGAAATGATTTTGGTAAGTGTACGTTTTTTGGGAATTACAATGGCAAAAGGATTGATAACACCAGATGGTGTAAAGTATTATGAAAAAATGAACGGTAAATTTTTTGAAGGAAATTACCAAACATTAAGTAATTGGCTTGGAACCGATTTAGATTTTCAAAAAGTACAAAATATGCTAATAGGCAAAGTATTAGACAATATGAAAAACAATAAATACAAATCGAGTTTAGAAGAAGGTTTGTATACATTAGAAAGTTCTGACACAACTATTGAGAAAAAATATTTTTTTGAAGCCTCAAAGTTTTTAATAAAAAAGCAGCAAATAAATCAACCATTACAAAATAGAATGTTGGAAATTGTCTATTATGATTACAAAGAGTATCCCGAAGCAAACCTGCCTATAGGCTTCCTTGTAGAAGCAACACAAGAGAAAGGTAAAACCAACATTAAAGTTGATTATAAAACAGTTACATTCAATGAAGAGCTTTCATTTCCTTATAGCGTGCCTTCTAATTACGAACAAATTTTTATTCACTAGATTTGCATAAATATTTTTTGAATATGCCTAAATTTCTTTTAACCCTACTACTTATATTCGCAACTTCATTTTCATGGAGTCAAGATTCGCAACAAGAAAAACTAGAAAAGCGTAAAGCTGAAATTCAAAGAGAAATTCGCGAAAAAGAAGAAATGCTCAAAAAAGTAAAGAAAGAAGAAAAAACGGTTTCTAAGCAATTGGCAATTCAGAATGAGAAAATTACATTAAAGCAAAAATTAATCAATACGACATCGCACCAAACCAAACTACTAGGAGATGATATCTATATCAATCAGCTAAAAATTAACCGTTTACGAAAAGATCTCGAAGTTTTAAAGCAAGATTATGCGCAAATGGTTGTCAAAGCCTACAAAAGTCGTTCTACACAAAGTAGAGCAATGTTTTTGTTGTCATCCGAAAATTTCCAACAAGCATACAAACGTTTTCAGTATATGAAACAATATGCCAGTTATCGCAGAATGCAAGGAGATGAAATAAAAGCAAAAACAGAAGCATTAACAGGCTACACAGAGAAAATTGTTGTTCAAAAAACAGAAAAAGAAAAGCTTTTACAAGCCAATGAAGCAGAAAAAAAAGCTCTTGAAAAGGAAAAACTAGTGCAACAAGAAATGGCAAAAGCCATTAAGAAAAGTAAAGCACAGATTACAGCCGAGATAAAGAAAAAACAACAAGAGTCAAGACGTATTGATGGTCAAATTAGCAAATTAATTCGTGATGCAATTGCGGCAGCCAATAAAAAAGCAGCAGCAGCTAATATAAAAGCAAATCCTAAAACAACAGCAGCAACTACTAAAGCAACCGAAACATCAACCAAGATTGTCCTAACACCTGAAGCTAAGATGGTTGCCGATAATTTCAAAGCGAATAAAGGTAGGTTACCTTGGCCAGTTGAGAAAGGTTTTGTTTCATTAGCTTATGGAGATCAACCACATCCAGTTTACAATACCTTAATTGTACATAATAGTGGTGTAGAAATTTCAACAGATCAAGGGGCAAGCGCTAGAGCCGTTTTTGGAGGCGAAGTGATAAGTGTAATGGTTCTCTCACCAGTAAACAAAGCAGTAATGATTCAGCACGGGGATTATTTTACAGTTTATCAAAACCTATCTACTGTAAATGTTAGCAAAGGAGACAAAGTGCAAACCAAGCAAACATTAGGGAAGATAAGAACAAATGGTGACACAGGTAAAACGGTTTTGAAATTCATGATATCACAAAATACAACTTATAATAACCCTGCCAGTTGGTTAAGTAATATGTAAAAAATGCCCCAAAAAAGAATATACTATTTGGGGCAATTTTTATTATGTAAATAAAGCCTTCAGTTCTGTAGCATCATGAGGATTCATTTTGCCAGCTAGAACCAAACTTAGTTGTTTTCTTCTTAATGCCGCATCAAAACGCGCTTTCTCTTCTTCGGTTTCGGGTATAATTTCTGGAACTTTTACAGGTGTTCCAGTTTCATCAACAGCGACAAAAGTATAAATGGCTTCGTTGGCTTTAGTTCTTATTCCAGACTCTCTGTCTTCTGTCCATACGTCTAGAAAAATCTCCATTGATGTTGTGAACGCTCTCGAAACTTTAGCTTCCACAGTTACAACACTTCCCAACGGAATAGAACGATTAAACGCTACGTGATTAACCGAAGCTGTTACGGTAATTCTTCTTGAATGTCTTCGGGCAGCAATACTAGCAGCTCTATCCATTCGGGCAAGAAGTTCGCCTCCAAAAAGGTTATTCAACGGATTGGTTTCGCTTGGTAAAACCAAATCGGTCAATATAGTCAATGATTCTGCAGGATGTTTGGGTGTCATATCAAGTTGTATTTTTTGCAAAGGTCAAAAAAAAATCCCGATTATCGGGATTACATTTATAATTCTTTT
>CAZLEU010000067.1:0-15116 GCA_964558625.1 uncultured Flavobacterium sp. | reverse complement strand
TTGTTTTTTATATTTGAATTAAAAGAAACAACCTTTCTTGGTGGATAAAAAGAATGCGTACTTTCGTTTAAAAAAGCAGTATTTATTTCAGTTAAAAAAGCACCAAATCCTGGTACAGTTACACACTGATGTCTGTATAAAAGTTGAGCTATGTATTGTTCTAAATTCATAGAAACAAAGTTATACAAAGTACGATGGTTTAAAAAATTTATTCACAAAATTTATTAACAATTACAATAAAATTTATACTTTTCGCCTTCAAATAGTTAGTATGAGCCACGAAGAAATTTATTATACATTAGCCTTGCAAAAAATAGAAGGAGTAGGTGATATTGTCGCCAAAAAACTACTACAACGTTGCGGAAACGCAGAAGCAATTTTCAGGGAAAAACCATCCAATTTATCTCGAATAGATGGTGTCGGAACCATTCTTTTAAGAAATCTAAAAGACAAATCTGTTTTTGAAAAAGCGGATGAAGAATTGAAGTTTATTGAAGAAAATGATATTTCGGTTGCTTTTTTTCAAGATGAAAAGTATCCTGAACGATTAAAACATTGTATCGATAGCCCAATATTATTATTTAGTTCAGGAAAAATGGACTTGAGTAATAGGAAAATCATTAGTATCGTCGGAACACGTCAAATCACTTCGTATGGAACAGAATTTTGCAAAAAGCTAATAGATGACTTAGCGCCTTTAAATCCAATTATTGTAAGCGGATTTGCTTATGGTGTCGACATTGTTGCCCATCAAGCTGCTATGGATTGCAATTTGCAAACTATTGGAGTTGTGGCGCACGGCCTAAATCAAGTTTATCCTAAAACGCATAAAAAATATGTTAGCAAAATGGAGCAAAACGGTGGTTTTATGACCGAATTTTGGAGCAGTTCCAATCCTGACAAGGAGAATTTTGTAAAACGTAATCGCATAGTTGCTGGAATGACAGAAGCTACGATTGTAATCGAAAGTGCCGAAAAAGGCGGTTCGCTAATAACAGCCAATTTGGCAAATGATTACAACCGCGATGTTTTTGCAGTGCCAGGCAGAACAACCGATAAATATAGTCAAGGTTGTAACGATTTGATCAAAACACAACGCGCTCATTTGCTAACTTCGGCAGCCGATGTTATGTATATTTTGAATTGGGAGCTTGAAAAAAAGACATCAAAAGAAAAACCAGTACAAAAACAATTGTTTGTCACACTTGAAGATGACGAACAAAAAATATACGATTACCTCCAAAAAAACAGAAAGCAACTACTAGATGTAATGGCGATAGAATGTAATTTTCCTATTTTTAAAATTTCTTCTATTTTACTGAATATGGAATTAAAAGGTGTAATTCGTCCTTTACCAGGGAAATGGTTTGAGGTGGTTTAAGTATTTATATTTTATAAAAATTATGTAAATTGAAATTATTATTTTCAATTTACATAATTTTAAAATAAATGTGATTAAATAGCTGTTTTTGAATTTCTTAATTAATTATATAAAACATGTATAAAGTATGAATGACTATAAAAAATAGATTTTATATTCTTTTTTATTGTAATTTTACTGCAAATTGAAAATATACTTTACAATATGCATGATTTTATACAAAGACAGCTTTTAGAAAACCTAAAGAAATACCTTTCTATTTTTCCAGCTATTGCTATTCTTGGTCCAAGACAGTGTGGAAAATCAACATTGGTAAAAAATCTTACCAGAGATTTAGATAGTGTAATTTATTTAGATATGCAGAAAGAATCAGATTTGAATAAATTAGTAGAACCTGAACTTTTTTTTGAATCCAATGCCGATAAAATAATTTGTTTAGATGAAATTCAAATGGTGCCTAAACTTTTTTCTATTTTACGTAGTGTTATTGATGCTAATCGTGTGAAAGGTAAATTTATTTTACTTGGTTCTGCTTCTCAAGAATTAATTCAGCAAACATCAGAAAGTTTGGCTGGTAGAATAGGAATGTTACATCTATCTCCTTTTTTAATAAATGAGTTGAGCAATTTTGAGAGTTTTAGCTTGCAAAAGTTTTGGTTACGTGGCGGTTTCCCAACTAGTTATTTGGCAGAGAATGACGAAAATAGTATGATTTGGCTCGAAAACTATATTAGAACTTATGTTGAACGTGATATACCACAACTTGGATTTCAAATTCCGGCTTTACAACTCAAGCGATTACTGACCATGTGTGCTCACAACCAAGGACAACAATTGAATTTGTCAAAATTGGGGGAATCTATGGGTTTGACACATCCAACTATAAAAAAGTATATCGACTTGTTGGAACAAACTTTTATAGTTAGAACCATTCCTCCGTTTGAAATTAATGTTAAAAAAAGATTGGTAAAATCCCCAAAAGTATTTGTTCGAGATTCAGGTATTTTACATCAATTGTTAGCTATTCCCAATTTCAATTCGCTTCTTGGTCATCCAATTTTTGGAGCTTCTTGGGAAGGAATAGTGATAGAAAATATCATCGTAAATATGCCTACTTGGGATTATTATTTTTACAGAACAGCAACTGGCGATGAGATTGATTTGATACTAAAGAAAGGAAACCAAACCATCGCCATAGAATGCAAAGCATCGGATGCTCCAAAAGTAACCAAAGGATTTTACAGAAGTCTAGAAGTTATACAACCAGCAAAAACGTTTATTATTGCACCAACAAATGACACTTATAAAATTGCAGAAAACATCACAGTTATTGGTTTGGATAATTTTATAAAGTTAGAGATTTAGAGTTTTTCTGTTTTACTGAATATGGAATTGAAAGGTGTAATTCGTCCTTTGTCAGGGAAATGGTTTGAACGTATTTGATTTTTTACAAAAACCCCAATTTTTCTCTAACTCTTTTTAGAACGCCATCGGCAATTATTCCTGCTTTTTTGGAACCTATGGCTAAAAGGGCATCTACTTCGTGAAGGTTGTTCATGAAATAGTTGTACTTTTCTCTTTCGGTTTTGAATTTTGCTACTATTAATTCAAATAAAGCCTGTTTGGCGTGACCATAACCAAAATCGCGGTTTTTGTTGGCGTATTTCTCAGTCATTTCTGCTAGTTGGGTTGGGTTTGCTAACAGTTTGTATAGTGCAAAAATCTTGCAGGTTTCGGTGTTTTTAGGTTCTTCTAACGGTGTGCTGTCGGTTTCTATCGACATGATTTGTTTGCGCAAGGCTTTGTCATCTAAGAAAATGTTGATGATATTACCACGTGATTTACTCATTTTTTGTCCATCAGTTCCAGGAATGTACATGGTTTCCTCTTGAATTTTGGCTTCAGGTAGAACGAAGGTTTCGCCCATTTGAAAATTGAAACGAGACGCTACATCACGAGTAATTTCGATATGTTGCAATTGGTCTTTTCCTACTGGCACAATTTCAGCATCGTATAACAATATATCGGCTGCCATTAGCATTGGATAACTAAATAATCCTGCGTTTACATCTTCCAATCGATCGGCTTTGTCCTTGAATGAATGTGCCAAAGTCAATCGTTGAAACGGAAAAAAACAACTCAAATACCATGACAACTCAGCTGTTTGTGGCACATCTGATTGGCGGTAAAAAACGACTTTATTGACATCTAATCCACAAGCAAGCCATGTTGCGGCAGTGCTATAAGTGTTTTCACGTAATGTTTTTCCATCTTTTATTTGGGTTACCGAATGTAGGTCGGCGATGAAAAGAAATGATTCGTTTTCGGGTTGGCTAGACAATGCAATGGCAGGAATTATGGCACCTAATAAATTACCTAAGTGTGGTGTTCCTGTACTTTGTACGCCTGTGAGTATTTTTGACATGGTGTTCTTGTTCTTGAACCGCAAAGATAATTGTTTTCTTAAAAAGTTTGCGATGAATTGTTATCTTTGAAAAAAAGTTAAAAAGAAGCCTTACAATTGAGTTTTAACCCTGATTACTTCACATAACTTTTTTTTAGAGGAGTTCAGTGAACTTCGTTTGGAGCAAGTATCCTTTTTTGACATCAATTTGTCTTTACCAGGATTGGCGTGACAAAAAAGATACTGCGAAAAGCAGGAACATGGATTATAAAAACCCGAATGATGGGTTACTAATTAGAAAAATGCGAATTATTAAGCTAGTGTTGTGGACGCTTTGGCGTGTTTGGTTTTATATAATGATTGCCGTTCCAATTTTGGTAATGTTTCCTTTTTTGGTGGTTTCTATCTCAAAAGAAAAATGGTACCCTTATTTTTTTGTGATGGCTAGAATTTGGGCAAAATGTATTTTGTATGGTTCAGGATTTTACTATAAATTAGAAGATAATGCCAGTTTAGACGAGACCAAAAGTTATATGTTTGTTGCCAATCATACATCTATGACCGATATTATGCTAATGTTGGCAATTGTTAAAAATCCATTTGTATTTGTGGGAAAAAAGGAATTGTCCAAAATTCCGTTGTTTGGTTTTTTCTATAAACGCACTTGTATTTTGGTAGATAGAAGTAGTCAAAAAAGTAGAATGGAAGTTTTTAATCGCGCACAGAAAAGGTTAAACCAAGGGTTGAGTATTTGTATTTTCCCCGAAGGCGGTGTGCCTGACGACGAATCGGTTGTGTTAGATAGTTTTAAGGATGGTGCTTTTAGGTTGGCTATTGAACATCAAATTCCGATTGTGCCAATTACTTTTCCCGATAATAAAAAACGATTTTCGTATACTTTTTTTAGTGGAAGTCCTGGTTTAATGCGTGCCAAAATTCATCCCATTATTGAAACAAAAGGATTGGATATTGAAAACAAGGATGATGTAAAAAAGTTGAATGAAGAAACAAGATTAATCATTTATAATCAGTTGATTGAATACATAAAAAAAAGCACCAACTAAGGTGCTTTTCCCATTACTAAACCAAAAAGTAACCTAAATTAAAGAACTAAAATTTATAACTTATTCCAGAATACAACCCAATAGTATAGGGATTAAAATCACCCGAATTTGCATTGAATGTATTAAGTTGATATTTTAAAATCGAATCGAGGTTAAGATAGAAAGATTTGTACAGATTGTAGTTTATTCCCAAACCTAGATTGCCGCTAAAATTAACTTTATTGACATTATTTGCTTCACCCATAGCTACATCATATTTTTGAGATTTTAATGAAACGTTATTTTTATCAAGAAAAAGCGTGCTCAAACCAGTGATGACATTTACCTTAATTTTTTTGTCAATTACAGCATACGATAACTCAAAAGGAATTTCGTAATAACCAAACTCTTGACGAAGTGTTCCTTTGTTTACTGTGTTGGATGCTAGTGTAAATCCATCAAAAGAATTTAATCCTTCGCCCACAAACTCAATGTTATTTTCAGTAGAAATGGCTACCAAACTTTCTACATTTTGAGTGTTTTCAAGAAAAGCAACATCGTTGGTTGCATAATCTAAATCTAATTTGTTAATACCTGCTCGAATGGCTAGTTTTTTGGTCAAATTGTACTGTAAACCAACACCGTAACTCATACTGTTTTCATATGTTTTAGAATTACTATTGAGCTTGGCATCAACAGGAGAATCATTAGAAGTTGATCCAAAAAATATGGGTGCGATTGTGGACGTAATAAGCCAACGATTGATCTCTGATGGATTTTTTTTCTTTTTATCCTTTTCTTTTTGTGCTAAAACAGCTTCTAATTCATTGGTTTTTGTTTCTTCTTTTTTTGTTTCTGAAAAAGTTGCAATAATTTCTGAATTAGTTATTTTTTCAGAGTTAAGAACATCTTTTTCTGTTGATTTTATTTCTTTTTCGCTACTGTTTTTTACTTTAGAATCTGTTGTAACAATTGTATTTGCTGTGTTTTTTTCTAATGATTGATTTGCTTTTTCTTGAGCAATATTGTCAGCAACATTATTTTTATTATTTAAAATTGGTTCTTTTTTTGCCAAGTAATTTCGACCTTTTTTATCATCATAACCCATGTGACTTGATTGATAAGACGTAACATTTTTAGAACCAACAATGTTTTCATTATCACGATTTGCAACAGTTACTATTTTTTGTTTTTTACTGTTTATTGAATTTGAAACAGATACACTTGTAGCAATTGCTTTGTTATTACTGTTTTGCACTTTATTTTCGTTTGCTAATTTTTGCTTTTCAGAAGCAAAGTCTTGCTTTTTTTCAGAAATTTCTTGATGTGTCTTCATTTTTTCAGATCCAGCAATAGCACTGTTTTCGTTAGTTGTTACATCATTAGAAAGGGTTGTTTTAGTAACGATTTCATTTTTGATACTTTGACTGCGCTTAGTTTGAACGCTTGGAATTTGAAGATGGTCATTTCCAATGTATTCATTCCCAATAAAAAAGCCAACAGCTAAAAGTGCTGCAACACCAGAAAGTTTCCACCAAAAAGGGATTATCCTTTTTTTCTTCTCTTTTTCTTGTAGAGAAGAGGCTATGTTTTTCCAGATTTTTTCATTTGGAGTAGCTTCAAAATCTTTGAACTTCTCCTGAAATAATCGATCTATATTTTTGTTATTTTTCATAATGATTTATGAATTATATTTTTTTCGGCTTTTGCTTCTATTTTTTGTTTTAAAATCATTCTGGCTCGAGACAAATTTGATTTGGATGTTCCAATTGAAATTTCTAGTAAATCGGCAATTTCTTGGTGTGAAAAATCATCAATTACATAAAGATTAAAAACGAGTCGATATCTTTCGGGCAATTCCTGTATAAGTTCTAGCAAGTAATCAATAGAAATAGTTTCTTCATTTATTTCGACTTCTATAACAGAAGTTTCGGGAATGTTATCGGTTATAATTTCGAGATGTTTGCTTTTCCTAAACTTTTGAAGGGCAGTATTTATCATTACTCTTTTTGCCCAACCTTCAAACGAACCTTGATTTTTATATTGATGGATGGTTTTAAAAATTTGAATAAAACCATCCTGTAAATTATCTTCTGCCTCAGTGTAATGGGCAGAATATTTTAAACATAGACCAAAAAACTTTTTTGCAAACAAAACGTAAAGTTGCTCTTGAGCTTTTGACTCATTTTTTTGACAACCCGAAATGATTTGTTCTAAAGTCAAAATTTTTTATTGAATGGTTATTGAATGTGTTAAAAAAGTACCGTCAGGTTGTTCAATTTTTATAATTTGTTCACCAATTGTTGTAGGGGTAAAATTATAATTGAAAAATACAGGAATTAAATTTTCTGTGCAAGCACATCCCAAATAGCGAGCAAATACTTTTAATGTTTTTGTGTTACCTGAATTTGTCTCAGAGACATAGCCAAATTGACCACAACCATTTAATGCGGTAAATGCAATTGGAATAGTTACATTTTCATTAACCAATGAATTTGTCGGAACAGTAACTGCATCAACTTTTGTATGAAGAAGAGTATTACATGCTTGGTTTATACAACTTTTGCGAACAAATTTATACAACAATCCATCAGCAGCAATACCTGTATCAATTATCATTTCATTTCCATCAATTTTTATACATAAGTCGGTAATAAAATTTGATATGGAAACGTTATAATAATTTGTCATATTACAAACACTTGAATTTTCATTAAAAGAATAGGCATATGAACCTGTTTCAAGACCATCGTTTTGAACCGTCAGACTTAGATTATTGTTGATTACTGTTAAGTTTTGACCAAAATGATATGTAATCCAACTTGGATCTAAGTTGATAGTTGGTGCAAATCCTCCCGAAACACTTACCAACGACCATGAACCCTCAATCGGATTGGTTGGGTTTTGATTGATTTCGGTAGTTTCGTTCGTACATGAAGAAACAATAATCAGGAAAAAAAGTATAAATTTATAATAAGTTTTCATCTTTATAATTTTATAACTTTTAATGAATTAGTAAAACTTTTATCTGTTGAAACAAAGTAAACTCCTTTTGCAAAATCACTAAAATTTATCTCTGTTTTATTGTTGAATAGATTATTTTTTTCAATTATTTTTTGTCCTAAAGCATTAAAAATGGTTATTGATTTGCTGTTGTAATTCTCGATAGTTAAAAAATCGGTTACAGGATTTGGATAGGCAAGAAAGGTGTTATTTTTTTCAAAATTTTGGTTTTGCAAGTTAACTCCCGAAACCGTGAAGCTTATAGACATTGGTTCATATTGTATAGAAGGTGTATTGTTATTGTTGATATAACAGGTTATGGTATAATTTCCTGCTGCCAACGTTCCAAGATTTAGAGTTGATGAGTTGGTGCAGATATAGGTAGCCGATCCTACATTATAAAAAAAGTTATATTCAAGATTGGTGCTTGAACCTGAATATAGATAATAGTCCATTTCGCAACTACCAGAACTCCAAAGTGCATTAATAGTTAATTGTACTTGATCATTTACTGTTGGATTTTCGGGAACTATTTGTAAACTAGTAATTGTTGAGGTATTATCTATTTGTGAAACTATTTTTCCACAAAAGAGAACTAGAAATAAAAGGAATATTTTTTTCATGATATTTAGAATTATATTATTGAGGATAAGCTAAGCAATAATTGGGTTTTAGAGTAAATTGGTTAGTATAATTAGTTTGATTTGAAGTTACATTTAAAACAAAATCGGGTGTTCGAATATATTCACAAGAGCTTAAAGCATATGGGTTTAATTCAAAATCATGTTTTTCTTGACCAATTATGGCATAATTTCCAATGGGTAAATTTATACAGTAGTTTCCATTTGAATCGGTTGTAAAGGTGGCGACAAATGGTGTAAAAGGGGCGTAATTAGCTAAATTTCTTACATAAAAATGATGATTGGCAGAAGGATGATAAATTTCCAAATTTTCAAGAATAAAATCAGGTGGATTGGCTCCTCCAACATATTCACTATTATTTTCTACATGACCATTGATGGTTTGGGTTTTTGTTTCTGAAGAATTTGAGCAAGCCCAAAAACAAAATAGAAAAAGACATATTAAGATTAGATTTTTCATAATTGGTTGCTTTAATTTGTTCCACAAAACATCATTCGTTTAAATTTTAGTATATATCCATCTGCAATTTGATTGTTAGCAATAATTAGCACATCATCCATTATAGTGTAACAGCTTTCAAAACCATTAGTAATTGCCAATGGGTTAAAGTCATTACCACAACTAGTTGTTGTTAAAAAAGAGCTATAAGTATAAGTTCCTGTTTGTAAACCGTCATACATTGGATTAGCATATAGGTTATTATTAACAACAGTTAAAGTAGCAGAAGACTCATTAAAGTTCCATGTAATCCAACCAGCAGGAAAATCCATATTTGTCCCTGCAAAACCACCAGATACATTTACTAAAGTCCACTGACCATTAATCTCAGAATTTAATGTCTCTTTTTTCGAAATAGTTTGAATATCATCATTTTGACAACTATTAAAGAGTATTAAAAATAATAAAAAAACCAATATCTTAATTTTTTTCATGATCCTAATTTATTATTTTGCAAATTCCGTTAACACAATTCACTTCGTTAGGAGGCATTACCATTGAACAGTCGGAAACTATTTCATTTTGAATATTATAGTTATATTCCATTTGATTGTATTCCTGAACCATTTCTGTTATTATAGTTTCATTTGCAGTGCTAGGATAAGGAATATATTCCCATGGACCTCCGCAGGGTTTTGAACCCAAAGCAATATAATTACAACTAGTTGAACAATTGAAACTAGAAATGTAATTGATAATTTCTTGTTTTTTTATTTTTAATTCATTTGAAGATATTGCTCTTGCACTTGAAGGAATAGTATCTCTAGAGCATTGCCAGCTTTGAAGCATAAACGAAAACAGAATAAAAAATATAGATTTTTTCATAGTAATTGTGTTTGATTAAACAAATCATTTATTACTAGATACAGTGAACCAAAAATGGTTGCGTCATAGACAAAAAAAATCCGCCTTTTAGACGGATTTAATTTTTTAAGCTTCTGCTAAATCTTTAATATGTGATTTTATCTTTTGTTCTAATTCCTCTGCTAACTCAGGATTGTCTTTTATTAAAAGTTTTACTGCATCACGTCCTTGACCTAGTTTAGTTTCTCCATAACTAAACCATGACCCAGCTTTTTTAATAATTTCGAATTCTACAGCTAGATCTAATATTTCGCCAGTTTTAGAAACACCTTCGCCATACATAATGTCAAATTCTGCAGTTTTAAATGGCGGAGCAACTTTGTTTTTAACTACTTTTACTTTTGTTCTATTTCCAAGTACGTTTTCACCATCTTTTATTTGAGATGAACGACGAATATCTAATCGAACAGATGCGTAAAACTTGAGTGCGTTTCCACCAGTTGTGGTTTCGGGGTTTCCAAACATTACTCCAATTTTCTCTCTTAATTGATTGATAAAAAATACGGTACAGTGCGTTTTGCTGATTGTTCCAGTAAGTTTTCTTAATGCTTGAGACATCAAACGAGCATGTAATCCCATTTTAGAATCACCCATTTCGCCTTCAATTTCACTTTTGGGTGTTAAGGCTGCTACAGAGTCAATTACAACAATATCAATTGCACCAGAACGAATTAAGTTTTCAGCAATCTCTAAAGCTTGTTCACCATTATCAGGTTGTGAAATGATAAGATTTTCAATGTCGACGCCCAATTTTTCGGCATAATTTCTATCAAAAGCGTGTTCAGCATCAATAAATGCTGCAATTCCACCTGCTTTTTGAGCTTCGGCAATTGCATGAAGTGTCAAGGTTGTTTTACCTGAAGATTCTGGTCCATATATTTCAATAATACGTCCTTTTGGGTAACCATTTACACCAAGAGCTAAGTCCAATCCAAGCGAACCTGATGAAATTGTTTCTACTTCTTCAACCGCTTTATCCCCCATTTTCATTACGGTTCCTTTACCGTAGGTTTTATCTAATTTATCAAGTGTAAGTTGTAGTGCTTTTAATTTGGCTTCTTTTTCTGAACTCATCTTTTCCTTCATTTAAATGTATTAATTTTTGTAAAAATAATTATTTTTTCAATGTAAAATCAGATTCCTTTTTTGAGTTTTGAACAATTGTGTAAGTGGTTTTTTAGAAGCAAGTTAGTTCATAGTTGATATTGGCATATATAGATAAAACTCCCATATCCCACTATTTTTTTTATAAACTTTTACATTAGTTGAACCACCACATAAGAAGCCACAACTTTCCTCATAATATATAAATAGATATTTGTTGTTTTTAGAAAAAATTGGTCTTGTAACTTTATATCTTGTTCTTTTTTTGAGATCAGTTTTACTGTCATATAATTGAATTGTTTTATTCAAATTTTCTTTGACTAATTTTTCATTAGGATATTTTTCATTAGCTAATTCTTTAAAATTTAATCTACATAACAATTTTTTTACTTTTTTGTTATCAACACCAATTATTGGATAGGTAAACTCTTTAAAATTTTCTTTAGAAAAAAATTTATCTTGATTATCAAAAGCTATTGTTTCATCATATAAAAAAATGGAATCATTAATTTTTTTGCTAGTCAAATCATTTATCAATGAGTTAAATAGCTTATAATCAAAACTTTTACTGTCAGCTTGAGAATATGATAAATTAATTGAGAATAGAATTAAAAAAATTAATTTTCTCATGATTTATGGACATGCTTTAGTTCCAACAGGGTTAATTCTTTTCGGATTTTGATTGTTATTTAATCAAAAATGAAGTAAACAAAAGAGTCCGAATTTGTTTTTGGACTCTTTTGTTTGAATTAAATCATTATAATTTACCATTTGAATTTGGAACAAGATTTTTCATAGTTCCATCATATATTATTTCAATCTGATTGTAACAATTGCTTGCGTCTTCGGAAATAAAATATATCTTTTTTGACAGACTTAACAACTCATGAATCTCGTATGCATTTGAATTAAAAAGTTTATTTGGTTCTAAGACTCTTTTTGAATCAATTTTTGATTTGTCTATTTTTTTTGTTAATTCTGATAATTTGAATTTTTCTTCAAAATTTTTTTGATTTGGGACAATAAATCTAAATGAATCACATATAAATTTTTCCTCTTTACTAGGAATTGAAAAGATGTAAAAAAAGTTTCCATAATAATCGGAGGTTATATATTTTTTGTCATCTAAAATATAAATAGCATTATCCTTTTGTTCTTGTCCAAAAGAAAAATTTATTGATAGAAATATAAAAAAAAACAGCGATTTTTTCATGTTATTAATTGCAGTTTTTATTGTAAAACTGATTTACTCTATTGTTTGTATGTTCAATATTAGCAATATTTTCTGGAGAAAGCAAATTATAATCATTAGTTTCTTCAAGTCCAAGCCAAGATAAGTTATTTATTACTTCTTGCATTGAATCAATAAAAGGATCATTATTGATAATTGTTTGAAAATTATTAGTAGAATCAAGCAGAGGATTTATATTAGTTAAATCTGAAATTATAAGATTTCTATAGTTCAAAACATTGAACAAATTATGCTGAAATTGATATGGATTATTGTTAGTAGGGATATAAGTGATATATTCTTGTACTAATTGGTTAAAAATTTGATTATTCAATTGTCCAGTTTGTATACCACTGGTAAAGATGAAAGTTCCATTTGGTAAAGCTCCTGATATTATTCCAGTTTGATAACACCTTTCAGCTAGTTCCGCATGAAAGAGTTCATGTATTAGCGTAATTGCAATTTCTAATGTTGATGCATTTGTAACGAAATCATTATCGAGAACTATGTTGAAAAACCGTTTACCAGTTCCATTAATAGATGGATAAGTTCTTGCTAAGTATCCATCCTCGGGTATGTTTCCTGCTTTAAATCTAACTTGAGCCTCTTTTTCAGAGCCAAATGCGCTATTTATTATGTCTTTAAAGTGTGAATTGCTTAATGACTTTAATTTATCATAAACACATTTAATTTTTTGATTATTCTCAATCGTAGCGTCTAAGATTATTTCATTTTTAAAATCTGCATTCCCACCATTTGTAATGGAAACTATTGCTTCATATGCAAATGAATTTGTGTCAGAATTATTGCCAAATTCGGAAATATATTGATCCAAGGCATTAATAATTTGAACTGCTAAATCAATAGCCTCTTGACTATAAGCATCTAAATCATCGGAGTTATCGGCTAAATATTGAAAAATTGAGTTTTTTATATCTGAAGAAAGAGAATTGAAGAAAGTTTCTTGACTATTAGTTAAAATTTGTTGCACAAAAAATTTTCTTCTTAAAGCTTCTTCATGAGTTATAACAACGGGTACTGGAGTAGTGTATGCGTTTCCTATCCCGCCACCATCTCCAGAACCAGAATCTACAGGCTCTACACCTGTAGTATTACCTAAGCCAGGGTCAAGATATTCGTTATAATCTTCACAAATTTTCTTTTTAAGAATCCATTCACCAGTATAACCAAAATTACCTGTTAATTCACCTTCATTAATTGGATATGATATCCATTCCCAAAATTCAATACACAATTCAATTGTTTTATTAGCAGTTATATTTGTATAAACAGCTGTCTGCTGGCTAATTTCGTATTGAGATAAAAATTTAAGTTGCTCATCAGTAAAACTATATTTAACTAAAAAAACCTCAAATTCTCCATTTTGATTTTTTGAAAAAAGAACATTTTCTATTTTACCATCGCTGTTTTCTCGATACACAGGAAAAGTATACGACTTAACACCCAGTTCATCTTCAATTACTTTTCCGTTCTCATCATCATAATAAAAATTATTGATTGAGTCATATACTAATCGGGCATGTATTTTTTCTTGTTTGATTTTTAGTTGGTCAATTCTTTTATACAATTCTGGATTTACAGAACGAGAAACATCGTTTAAAGAAATTTTTCTAATTTTAAGACCTTTGTCTGAGCGGATAATGGCTTCCTCATACAAATCTTTTTCACAACTAGAAAAGAAAGTTGTAAATGCTAAAATTAAAAGGAAACCTAATTTTTTCATAGTTTGAATCATAATAAATTTATTGAATGTAATTAATATTTTTCAAATATAGAAAATAATTCATATAGGACAATAACTCCTATAAAAAATTCACTATATAAATTCAAATTTGTATGTGCGAAAAAAAGTTGACACATCTTTTCTTATATTGTTTGGTAAGAATCTAAAAGCTCTTAGAGAAAGTAAGGATATTACCCAAGCTCAACTTTCTATTGATTGTGATTTTGATGTTTCGGTAATTAGCAGAATTGAAAGAGGAGTAGTTAATACTTCGCTTTCAAATTTGAAATTAATTGCGGATGCATTAAAAGTTGATATGAAAGAATTATTTAACTTCTAATTTCATTTGAGTTAAGAAATTATATTTGCTATTTTAGCCAATAATTTTTTAGCAATGGAAAAGCTTATATCCTATCCAATTTCAATACTTTATTATTTGTGTTTTGGTTTGTGTTTGGTTATCTTTCATCCAATTCAGTGGGTATGTTTTAATGTCTTTGGTTATCAAGCACATAAGAAAAGTGTTGACTATTTAAATTTTTTTCTTACCAAATGCACCAATCTTTTAGGAACAACCTACACTTTTAAGAATAAAGAATTAATTCCAGAAAATGTTCCTGTGATATTTGTTGCAAATCATCAGAGTTTGTATGATATTATAGGCATTATTTGGTATTTACGAAGATACCACGCCAAATTTGTTAGTAAAAAAGAATTAGGAAAAGGGATTCCAAGTGTTTCATATAATTTAAGGCATGGTGGTTCAGTACTTATTGATAGAAAAGACCCAAAACAAGCAATACCTGTTATAAAAGAACTTTCAGAATACATAGAAAAGCATAAACGTTCAGCTGTAATTTTTCCTGAAGGAACACGAAGCAAAACGGGAAAACCAAAAGAATTTGCTCAAAGCGGTCTGAAAATTCTGTGTAAATATGCGCCTTCTGCTTATGTTGTACCAATTAGTATAAACAATTCATGGAAAATGGTTAAATTTGGTGCTTTTCCTATGGGGTTAGGAAACAAACTAGAGTTTATCATTCATCAACCAATGGCTGTCAAAGATTTTTCATTTGAAGAATTAATCGAAAAAACAGAAAAAGCAGTCGTTCAATCAATAAAATATTAATATGTTCAATTTTATAAAGTAATTTAAAATTTAACAACTAACCAAACACTTAAAATGTCATTAAAAAATATCC
>CAZLEU010000066.1:0-15168 GCA_964558625.1 uncultured Flavobacterium sp. | reverse complement strand
GTTGTACTTAGTGTTAGACAAAAACAGTAAATACAACCACAAAAAAGCACTTGCTACGATAAAAACCAATAGGTCTGAAATAAAACCCGTTAGAAATACTTTCACAACTTCGCCAAAAGAAAAACGAGATTGTGTAATGGGGTGAAATAGCAAAATTATTCTGAGCAAAAAGTTGACTATAAGTGATAGACAGAGTAAATTAGTAAATGGTGCGCGTTTTGAAAACATACTATTTTTAATTTAAAAAATCAAAGTAAATGCTTTTTTGAATATAACTTGTTCAAGAATAACTTATTATTCGCTTAAGATTTAATTTAAGATTAAGATTCGCTTAAAAAATGTAACTTTGTGTAGCATGAATATAATTATAGAATTACTTTTACGTTTTGAAAGTAGGGTCTCCTTTTTGTAACCTGTTTTAAAAAAAATTTAATGCTTTAAAAATGAAAAAAATAATCTTATCCACATTCCTTTTACTAACTGCTAGTCTATTTTCACAAAATTGGAAAACGAATTTTGAAGAAGTCAAAAAAATAGCTGCCGAAGAAAACAAAACCATCCTTTTGGTATTTTCAGGATCCGATTGGTGCGCACCTTGTATCAAGCTAGATAAAAATGTCTGGCAGTCGGACGCTTTTAAGAAAGAGGACAGTTGGGTTTTATACAAAGCCGATTTTCCTAAGAAAAAAGCCAATCAACTTTCTGAAGAAATGGTGGCTCAAAATAAAAAGTTAGCAGAAAAATATAATAAAGATGGAAATTTTCCATTGGTAGTGGTAATGGATAAAAATGGAAAGGTTGTAGGCAAAATGGGCTTTAAAAATGTTTCTGCCGAAAGTTATATAGCCACTTTAAAAGCGATGCAAAAATAATGAGGATTCTTATAGTTTTACTTTTTTTTACATTCTTTTCTTATGGACAAATAGCCTATAAGAAAAAAACGTACCTTCTTGGAAGTCCGTTTGAGATTACCATTATCGCAAACGACTCTATACAAGGAAACGAATTTGCGACAATGGCTATTGATGAAGTAAAGCGAATAGAAAATTTAATTTCCGATTGGATTCCAACTACGCAAATTTCGATGGTCAACCAAAATGCCGGTATTCGGCCTATAAGAGTTGATTATGAAGTTTATGAATTGGTAGAAAGAGCCATAAAAGTTTCAAAACTAACCGATGGTGCATTTGATATTTCATATGCTTCTATGGATAAAATATGGAAATTTGATGGCAGTATGAAAACCATGCCAACTCCCGAAGCAATAAAAAAATCGGTCGAAAAAGTGGGTTATAAAAATATCATTTTAAATCCAAAAGATACCACTCTTTTTCTAAAAAATGAGGGTATGAAATTGGGATTAGGAGGTATTGGTCAAGGTTACATTGCAGATAAAATAAAAGTATTGCTACAAAGTAAAGGTTGTACTTCTGGCATCATAAATGTTTCGGGCGATATCAACACTTGGGGGAAACAACTTGATGGAAAACCATGGACTATCGGCATTGTAAATCCGATGAACAAGAATAAGGTATTTGCTACTTTTCCGCTAGATGATAGTGCTGTAGAGACCTCTGGCAGTTATGAAAAGTATGTGACTTTCAATGGAAAACGCTATTCGCATATTATCGACCCAAGAACAGGATATCCAGCTCAAGGTGTTGTTAGTGTCTCTGTTTTTGCCAAACAGACTGAAATTGCAGATGCATTAGCAACAGGCGTATTTGTTTTAGGTATTGATGTTGGTTTGGATTTAATAAACCAACTCAAAGGGATTGAATGTGTTATGGTAGACGATAAAGGAAAAATTCATGTTTCAAAAGGTATTGATATTCAAAAATATAAATGATAATTTAATGAAAAAATTAATCCTACTTAGCTTTGCACTTATTGCTATGCTAACTTCATGTTCAAGTGTGAAAGAATATGAAAAAGAGAAAATAAATGATCCCGAAATGAAATTGGCCGCCAAAACTGCCGAACGCTATGAAGTAACTTTTCAAGTGTATCGAGAAGCCGCTGCGGGGGCAAATGGTGGAAAATCTGGCGGTGGATGCGGATGCAATTAGTTGGAAGTTGGTATAAAAAGCTAACAGCGACCAAAAATTTAAAATCATACAATATACGGTATACAATATATAATAACACAACATACATAAAATGCGATATAGATTTTTAATACTTACATTAGTCATCACGAGTCTAGGGTTTTCTCAGGAAAGTGAAAAAGACTCGACAGTGGTTTTTAAGAAAAGAGTTCTCGAGAGTACAGAGGTCGATTTTTTACTTAGTTATTACAAACAAGATGGTGTGCATTCTTCTGTTTCTGGTGGAATCGGGTCGGAAAAATTAACCGATGTGGCATCAAATATTGTTATTGCAATGCCTCTTGATGACGATGCTGTTTTGACTGTTGATGCAGGGCTCTCTGCTTATACATCGGCTTCATCTAGTAATATCAACCCATTTGATTCCAAAAACCCAACGCCTTGGCAAAGTTCTTCGGGTGCATCTGAGCAAGACGCATTAGCTTCTCTGGTTTTGAACTATAGTCATAGCAGTAATGACAGAAACTTTTTATGGAATACAGATGTTTCTTTTTCTAATGAATACGATTATACTTCGTTTGGATTTGGAGGAGGTATTACCAAACTATTCAATGATAAAAACTCGGAAATCTCTTTTAAAGTAAACGCTTATCTTGATCAATGGAGACCTATTTATCCCAAAGAATTGAGTGATGGAAATTATAGTCGCTACAACGCGTCATACGTCCCCAAGTTTGAAAAATGGGATTCAACAGCACGTAACTCCTACTCTGCCTCGGTTAGCTTTTCTCAAGTACTCACAAAGAAAACGCATCTATCTATTTTCTTCGATGTTTTACAACAAGAAGGAAAACTTTCAACACCGTATCACCGTATCCATTTTGGCGATATGACGGACTATTATTTTGGCGAATTTAAACTAGCCGATGCAATAGAAAAATTACCCAAAACCCGTTTCAAATTACCTATTGGTTTAAGATGGAACTATTTTGTGAGTGAAAAATTTATTGTGAGGACCTATTATCGCTACTATACCGACGATTGGGATTTGAAAGCGCATACCGCTTCTATCGAATTACCTATAAAATTATCTGATAAGTTTACTGTTTTCCCAATGTATCGCTATTATACGCAAACACGATCTAAATATTTTGCGCCATATGAGAAACATCAATCAACAGAAGAATTTTATACGTCCGATTATGATTTATCTACTTTTAATGCCAATCAATATGGTTTTGGCGTAAGCTATACAGATATTTTTACGAGTTCAAAAATTTGGAAACTTGGTATGAAAAATATCGACTTTAGGTACAACCATTACGATAGAAGCGATGGTTTAAAAGCTAATATTGCTACCGTTGGATTCAAATTTGTGATGCAGTAAAACATGAGAATTCTAATCATAGAAGACGAAAAGGGGATTGTAAACTTTCTTAAGCAAGGTTTAGAAGAAGAAGGCTATACCGTTTCTTCCGCTTTTAATGGCATAGATGGTCTTGAATTAGCCACCACTAATCCATTCGATTTGATTTTGCTAGATTGGATGATGCCCAAAATGACAGGATTAGAAGTTTGCAAAGCCATACGAATTCACGATAAAAAAACCCCTATTCTTTTTCTAACGGCCAAAGACACTATCCAGGAAACTATCGAAGGGTTACGAGCAGGCGCAAATGACTACATCAAGAAACCGTTTAGTTTCGAAGAATTACTCGAACGTATAAAAGTACACTTTAGAACCTCAACCGATAGCGAAATTCTAACGTTGAGTAATATTAAAATTGATTTGTTAAAACACCAAGTATATAGTAACGAAAAAGAAGTTTTTTTGACACAACGTGAATTTGAGTTGGTTGTCTATTTAATCAAAAACAAAGGAAAAGTTTGCACGCGAAATCAAATTATTGAAGATGTGTGGGATATTCATTTTGAATACGACACAGGCGTTATTGATGTTTTTATGAATGCCATTCGCAAAAAATTAGATCTTTCCAAAGAAAATGATTGTATCAAAACAATTCGAGGTGTTGGTTATATTGCCAACGATTACTAAACGCTATGTTTTCACTGTCTTTCAAAAATAGAATCGCTTTTAACTATATCATAAGCACCGCTTTATTGATTGCTGCAGTATTCGTTATTATCCATCAAATAATTCATTATAGCGTTAATGTTCATATTAATGAAGAAATTATTCACGAATTAGATAAACACATAGATGATGTAAGTATTGATGAAAACGATACCTACCTCATTCGTGTTGATCAATGGCGTGCAAGAGAACATAACTCAATAAATGTAAACCCTGTTTTTGTCGAATTTTATGATAACAATAAAAAACTTATCGATAAATCTCCTAATCTAAAAAATTCGAATCTAAAACTTTTTAAAAAATTAAAAAATAGAGAATTACTAGATGCTGAACTAAACGGATTACCTATTAGACAAACGCAAACAACTATCGTTAACCAAGGAAAAGTAGTCGGTTATATTGCACTTGCCATGTCATTGAATGATTTTGAAATAATTGATATTCTCAAAAAAATTCTCATTATTTCCTATCCAATCATCTTAATTGTCTTATTCTTAATTGCTCGTTTCTTTGCTGGAAGAAGCATAAAACCTGTTACCAATATCATCAAAACGTCTAGTCAAATAACCAAAGACAATCTAACCACCCGAATTGAATTGCCAAACAATAAAGACGAATTATTTACGCTTTCTAAAACCATCAATGATTTACTAGAACGCATGGAAGAAGCTGTAGAAAGAGAAAAACAATTCACTTCGGATGCTTCACACGAACTTAGAACACCTCTAGCTGTTATAAAAGGAACACTTGAAGTTTTAGTTAGGAAGCCTCGTGAAAAACAAGAATATGAAGAAAAAATTAATTTTTGTGTCAACGAGGTCGATCGACTTAATACACTCATTGATGAGTTACTCCTATTAGCTCGTTTTGAAAATCAAAAGCAAAATAATAAAATTGAATCTATATACTTAAACGAACTCATTTTAGAAAGTTTATCGCGATTTTCAGATAAAATAGTGCAGAAAAACATCTCCATCTCTACGCAGTTTTCCGATGATTATTATATAAAATCGGATTATTATTTGGTTTCTATCATTGTACGAAATTTACTTTCTAATGCTATAAAATATTCCAAAGAAAGCGGAGAAGTCATAATTTCGATAACCAAAAACTCGACACAAACACTACTTACCATAACCGATTTTGGATTAGGAATTCCTGCTCATGATTTACACAAAATTTTTAATTCATTTCACAGAGCAGAAAATTCCAAAAACACATCTATAAAAGGTACAGGTCTTGGGCTCTCAATTGTGAAAAGATTGTGTGATTTATTGAAAATTGATATCCAAATTTCAAGCAAAGAAAATATTGGAACCACCATACTTTTAAGCATAAACTAATCTACCGTTAAGCATATCTTAAGCATTGTTTTCTTTACACAAATTAAATTTGCAAGAAGAAAATTTTATATCATGCTTGAGAAAATAATTGCGTTCAGCTTAAAAAACAAACTTATTGTTTTATTATTCACACTAACTCTTTTTGCTTTTGGAATATTCTCTGTATTCCAAATTTCTATTGGTGCAGTACCCGATGTTACGAATAATCAGGTTCAAGTTATTACAACTTCACGTAATCTTTCAACACAAGATATTGAACAGTACATCACATATCCTGTAGAAATTGAAATGGCTAACTTACCAAATGTAAAAGAAATTCGATCTATTTCTAAATTTGGACTTTCGGTAGTAACCATCGTATTTGATGACGAGATTGGCACTTATTTACCAAGACAACTTATTGCTGAAAAAATAAAATCAGCATCCGAAAAAATTCCTGAAGGGTTTGGAACTCCCGAAATGGGACCAATCACAACTGGTTTGGGTGAAATTTATCAATACATATTAGATGTAAAACCAGCCTACAGAGACCACTATTCTGTTACCGATTTGAGAACTATACAAGATTGGGTTGTAAAACGACAATTATCTGGGGTAAAAGGTGTTGTAGAAATCAATACTTGGGGCGGTTATCTAAAACAGTATGAAGTGGCTATTAATTCATCCAAACTTAAAGCGATGAATATCCCAATTTCGAATCTATTTTCTGCATTAGAAAACAACAATAGTATTGCTGGTGGTGCTTATATAGAAAAAGTAAATCAAAGTTATTTTATTCGTGGAGAAGGAAAAGTAAAATCATTACAAGATATCGAAAACATTGTGGTTACCAATGCAAATGGAATACCAATTTATATAAAAGATGTGGCACAAGTACAATTTGGTAGTGCCAATCGTTTTGGTGCGATTACAGGTAATGGTCAAGGCGAGAAAGTGCTTGGTCAAGTAATGATGCTCAAAGGAGGAAACTCAAAACAAGTTATTAATGACGTAAAAGATAGAGTTGCCGAAATTCAAAAAACACTACCAAAAGGAGTGTACATTAATCCTTTTTTAGAAAGAAGTCAATTGGTCCAAAAAACCACTTTTACAGTAGCAGAGAACTTAATTCTTGGTTGTCTAATCGTCATTTTTGTTGTCGTGCTCTTACTAGGAAACTGGCGTTCGGGCTTGGTCGTTGCATCGGTTATTCCGTTATGCTTGCTGTTTGCAATTTCGTTTATGAACATTCTCGGAATTGATGCCAACTTAATGAGTTTGGGAGCTATCGATTTTGGAATTATAATCGATGGAGCCGTTATTATTGTTGAGTTTATTGCATTTCAAATTGCGCATAAATCCAAATATTTAGTTACTCTTTCTAGCGAAGACAAGCAAATTCAAATTGATGAAATCACCTATAAAAGTGCTTCCAAAATGATGAATTCTGCCGTTTTCGGACAGTTAATTATTTTAATTGTTTTTATTCCCATCCTTTCACTTTCGGGAGTCGAAGGAAAAATGTTCAAACCTATGGCGATGACCTTTAGCTTTGCATTAGCTGGAGCAATGTTATTCTGTTTTACTTATGTTCCCGTTGTTTCTTCATTGTTTTTAAAACCCAAAGAAGAAAATCCAAACTCGTTTTCATCCAAACTAATTAACAAGATGAATTCTTGGTATTTACCCGTAATCTCATGGGCTATAGTAAACACTAAAAAAGTGATTTATGGTGCAATAGGACTTCTAGTTGGCGCCGTATTATTATTTTCGACAATGGGTGGCGAATTTATCCCAACATTAGATGAAGGTGATTTTGTAATCCAACCGATTTTAAAAACAGGAACATCCTTATCCAAAACTATCGGAATTACCACAAAAATTGAAAAAACGATTCTAAAAAACTTTCCCGAAGTGGAGCAAGTTGTGAGCAGAATCGGTGCTGCCGAAGTACCAACCGACCCAATGAGCATGGAAGAAAGCGATATCATTGTAAAATTAAAACCAAAATCGGAATGGGTTTCTGCTCACTCCAAAGATGAATTAGCCAATAAAATCAAAGCCGCAATAGAAGAACAAATTCCCAATATGGAAATCGAATTCACACAACCTATAGAAATGCGTTTTAACGAATTAATTTCTGGAACAAGAAATGATGTTGCTATAAAGATATTTGGGGAAGATTTAAATATTTTAGCCAAAAGAGCCCAACAAATTAAATACGCTATTGAAGGTGTTGAGGGTGCATCGGATATTAGCATAGAAAAAACGGAAGGCTTACCACAGATGAGCGTGGTATATAACCGTTCCAAAATTGCTCGTTATAACTTGAATATAGCCGATTTGAATGAAACAATTGCCTTAGGGTTTGCAGGAAAAACAGTCGGAACGGTGTTCGAAGGCGAAAAACGCTTTGACTTGGTCATTCGTTTAGACAAAAATAATCGTCAAGATATTGATAATCTGAGAAATCTATATGTTCCAACTCCAAATGGTGAGCAAATTCCACTACAAGAATTAGCAGAAATACAATATACAGAAGGTCCTGCTAAAATTTCCAGAGACAATACTCGTCGAAGAATTGTAATCGGAATCAATGTAAGAAATCGCGATTTACAAAGTGTTGTGGATGACATTAGAAACATAATCGAAACCAAAATAAAACTGCCACCTGGTTATTACGTCACCTATGGAGGTCAATTTGAAAACCTGCAAAGTGCCAAAGCCCGTTTGATGATTGCAGTTCCAATTGCACTTTTTTTGATATTTATTTTACTCTATTTTGCCTTTGGTTCGATAAAAGAAGCCTTAATGGTTTACTCGGCAATTCCACTTTCGGCAGTTGGAGGAATAGCATTCCTTTGGATTCGTGATTTACCATTTAGTATCTCTGCAGGTATCGGATTTATTGCACTCTTCGGAATTGCAGTACTCAACGGAATTGTACTAATCGAACACTTTAAAGAACTTAAACATCAAGGAATGAAAGACATAAACCAACTCATTTTAAAAGGAACAACCGATAGATTACGACCTGTTTTACTCACCGCCGCAGCAGCTGCCTTAGGCTTCTTGCCAATGGCTATATCATCATCGGCTGGTGCAGAAGTGCAACGACCATTGGCAACTGTCGTAATTGGAGGGTTATTTACAGCAACTCTATTGACGATGATTGTTTTGCCTGTTTTGTTCAAACTTTTAGATAAAAAGGAAGGCAAAAAAGCCAAATTCAAAATCCATCAAAATAGTAGTATAATTGCACTTTTACTATCCTCATCAATCGCTTTTTCGCAAAATAAAACCACAGAATTGGATAGCTTAATTGCAAAAGCTCTTGCTAACAATAAAGGAATCAAAGCAGCTCAATTACAAGTTGAAAAGTACAAAACCAATATAAAAAGTGCTTATTCATTTGACAAAACCAATCTATATTATAGCCATGATCAAAATAACTTGGCTCTAAATAATGAACCATTAAATGTTTTTGGCATTCAACAACAATTTAATTTTCCAACAGTATACCGTGCGCAAAAAAATATGTATTCGGCCGAATATGAAAAGGAAAAAACAGGGTTTGAAATTGCCAAAAATCAACTATCAAACAGTGTAGCACAAATCTACAATCAAATTATTTACCTACAACATCAGGAAAAATTGTTTGGTTATTTGGATAGTCTATATCAAAATTTCTCCAAAGCAAGTGATAGACGATTTGAACTGGGGGAAACCAATTATCTAGAAAAAATTACGGCTCAAAGCAAATTCAGACAAATTAGAACCAAGCGTTTACAACTTGAAAAAGACAAAGCGGCAAATTATGAACAATTACAAGCCTTACTCCAAACAGAGGAAAAAATAACAATTTCAACCTATAAACTCATTCCTATTTTATCTCTCGAAAATAAAACAAATAAGGCAATTTACAACACTTATTTTGAAGCAATTACAAAGTCCAATAAATCCAATGAAAAACTTCAAAAACAACATTACTTGCCCGATATTAATTTAGACTTTTTTCAAGGTAGTAACAGTGGATTATCAAAAGGACTTAATGGTTTTCAGGTCGGATTGTCTGTTCCAATTTTATTTGGTGGAACCAAAACAAAAATACAAGTTGCCAAAATTGAATCACAAAGTTGGGAACAACAAAAACAAAATCAACTAACAAAAATAGACCAATACATTTCTCGAAAAAAAGAAGAGTTAATGAAATACAATGAAGCCATACAATATTACAACGACTACGGTGAAAAGTTAGCCAAAGAAATCATCAAAGTAGCAAATATGAGCTACAAACAGGGTGAAATCGACTTTTTTCAGTATATAACATCATTAGAAAACGCAACAACTATTCAGATTGATTATTTAGAAAATATTTACAATTACAACAAAACCCAATTAGATTTAACATATTTAAATGAGTAACCATATAAATAAAAAACTTGTGAACTTCCTAGTAAAAAAACAACAAACAATGAAAAAGATACTCCTTACTTTAACTTTATCAATACTCTTTTTTTCTTGTAAAGAAGCTAAGAAAGAAGTTGTCGAAACGACCGATAACGGACTCATTACAATAACAAAATCGCAATTCACCAACATGGAAATGCAAATTGCAACACCAATAGAACACGATTTTGATGTAACTGTAAAAGCCTCGGGGAAAATTGATGTACCACCACAAAATAGAGCCAAAATCACCCCATTTCTAGGCGGATTTATCAAAACATCTAAATTTTTAATCGGTGACAAAATTTCCAAAGGACAAGCATTGGTAACTATTGAAAGCACTGAGGTAGTTGATATTCAAAAAGAATACATAGAAGTTGCCGAACAAATAAATTATTTAAAATCAGAATTTGAAAGACAAAAAACCTTATTCGATGAAAAAATCACGTCCCAAAAAAATTACCTCAAAGCAGAAAGTGAATACAAGAGTGCCAAAGGAAAATACAATTCGCTACGTCAAAAATTAATCATGCTCAACATAAATCCTAGTCAAGTCGAACGAGGCAAAATAGCATCTACCATTACCCTTTTTGCCCCTATTTCGGGCGATATTACTGTTATGAATGCTACTATTGGAATGGCGGTTTCCCCATCAGATGTAATTCTGGAAATAGTAAACAATGACAATTTACATCTAGAATTAAGTGTTTTTGAAAAAGATATTTTAAATGTAAAAGAAAATCAAACCATCAAATTCACCGTACCCGAAGCTTCAAAAGAAATTTTTCAAGGAAAAGTACATTTAATAGGAACATCAATTGAAGGAAATGATAGAACAGCTAACGTTCACGGGCACCTAGACGATAATGTAAAACAAAAACTACTTACCGGAATGTTTATTGAAGCTAAAATTGTAACTGACAGAAAAAAAGGACTTGCCGTACCAAAAGATGCATTAGGCTTTGAAAATGATAAATATTTTGTACTTTTATTAAAATCTGAAGACGATAAAGGTTATCATTTTAGAAAAACGCAAATAGAAAAAGGAACCAGTACAGACGAATTTGTTGAAATTATACCCAACAAAGAAATCAATTCAACATCAAAAATCTTAATCAAAGGCATCTTTGATATTATTAATTAGAAAGAGAATTAGTCAACCACTTAAATTGAAAGAGATGGATAAAACAAAAAAACAAGACAATACAATTACCATAGACAATTATTTAGAAAGTCATTACATACATAGAAGCAATTGGTTACGAGCGGCCGTTTTAGGAGCAAACGATGGCATAATATCCATTTCCAGTCTTGCCATAGGAGTTGCAACAGCAAGTACCGCAAGAGAACCAATACTTTTGGCTTCCGTTGCTGGACTCGTTGCAGGTGCATTGTCAATGGCAGCAGGCGAATATGTATCGGTAAGTTCACAAACCGATACCGAAAAAGCAGATATAGAAAGAGAAATAAAAGAATTAGAAGAAATGCCTGAAGAAGAATTAAAAATATTAGCCCAGATATATGAAAAAAGAGGTTTGAAAAAAGAAACCGCCATGCAAGTTGCCATTGAATTAACAGAAAAAGACGCTCTAGCTGCGCATGTCAGAGACGAATTAGGCATCAATGAAATAAGCCAGGCAAATCCAATTCAAGCGGCCCTATCATCTGGAGCGGCCTTTACAGTTGGTGGTGTACTACCCCTACTGGTTGTTTTCTTTGCTCCTATAAAAAACATGGAATATTGGCTATATGCATTTACCATCCTTTTTCTCATCATATTAGGAAATATGGCGGCCAAAACTGGTGGCTCAAGTGTTAAAAAAGCCATCCTCCGCATCACCATTTGGGGAACAATTGCAATGGTACTATCTGCATTAGTGGGCTACATCTTCGGAGTACGAGTATAAAAAACAAATTACAAATAACGATAAACTTTTAACTCTTAAACTTATAACCTTTTAAATATAAAAAAAATGAACGACGCACATTTACACATGGTAGTAAACCACTTCCCAATTATCGGAATCATCTTGGGGTTTGGGGTTTTAATTGCAGGAATGCTTTTAAAAAATAATTCGGTAAAAAACACCGCCTATTGCTTATTTATTGTTGGAGCCGTTTTTGCCTTTGCAAGTATGGCAACAGGTGAAGGTGCAGAAGAAATGGTAGAAGATATGCCATCTGTTGGAAAAAAAATCATTCACGAGCATGAAGAAATGGCAGAAAAATTGGCAATTGTTCTTTATCTTTTGGGATTGGTTTCCATTGCAGGATTGTATACCAACATTAAGAGACATGCTCAAGCCAAATTGGTCTCGTTTCTAGCCTTGACAATTGCAGCTGTAGGTATCTTTTTAGGAAAAGAAACGGGTACAACTGGTGGCGAAGTTCGTCATACCGAAATAAGAGCAAATGCTGGAACAACAACAGATGCTGCTCCAACTGCAGAAGAACATGAAGAAAACGAAGAGTAACATGTGTTAAAAACATATTAAAAAGCAAAATAGAGCAAGAGGTACACTCTAAAAAGGCTAACTTTGTATATAAATGAATAAATTAAAAATCATGAAATAGTCATGTTATACCAACACAACTACTATTGATTATTTTGTCATGGATATTCCGTATTCCAATAAAAACAAATAATTTCAACATATGAAAAAATATCAAATTCTATCACTACTTCTGTTCGTGGGCGTTTCTGTTACAGCACAATTTTCACAAAAGCCATTGCCTTATACCTATACTGCTTTGGAACCGTATATAGATGCCCAAACAATGGAAATTCACTACAGTAAACACCACGCTGCATATGTAAAAAATCTGAATGCCGCTGTTGTTGGCACTGAAGCCGAAAAAATGACCTTAAAAGAGATTTTTGCCAATGTTTCAAAGTTTTCACCCGCTATCCGAAACAATGCAGGCGGACACTACAACCATGAATTGTTTTGGTCAATCTTAACACCTGAAAAAAACACCAAACCATCACCCGAATTAGAGAAAGCCATCAATGATGCTTTTGGTAGTATGGATGTTTTAAAAGAAAAACTAAATGCTGCTGCCGCTACCCGATTTGGTTCTGGTTGGGCTTGGTTGTTGGTCTCGTTTCTAGCCTTGACAATTGCAGCTGTAGGTATCTTTTTAGGAAAAGAAACGGGTACAACTGGTGGCGAAGTTCGTCATACCGAAATAAGAGCAAATGCTGGAACAACAACAGATGCTGCTCCAACTGCAGAAGAACATGAAGAAAACGAAGAGTAACATGTGTTAAAAACATATTAAAAAGCAAAATAGAGCAAGAGGTACACTCTAAAAAGGCTAACTTTGTATATAAATGAATAAATTAAAAATCATGAAATAGTCATGTTATACCAACACAACTACTATTGATTATTTTGTCATGGATATTCCGTATTCCAATAAAAACAAATAATTTCAACATATGAAAAAATATCAAATTCTATCACTACTTCTGTTCGTGGGCGTTTCTGTTACAGCACAATTTTCACAAAAGCCATTGCCTTATACCTATACTGCTTTGGAACCGTATATAGATGCCCAAACAATGGAAATTCACTACAGTAAACACCACGCTGCATATGTAAAAAATCTGAATGCCGCTGTTGTTGGCACTGAAGCCGAAAAAATGACCTTAAAAGAGATTTTTGCCAATGTTTCAAAGTTTTCACCCGCTATCCGAAACAATGCAGGCGGACACTACAACCATGAATTGTTTTGGTCAATCTTAACACCTGAAAAAAACACCAAACCATCACCCGAATTAGAGAAAGCCATCAATGATGCTTTTGGTAGTATGGATGTTTTAAAAGAAAAACTAAATGCTGCTGCCGCTACCCGATTTGGTTCTGGTTGGGCTTGGTTGTATGTTGATAGTGCAAAAAAAACTAGCTATTTCTTCAACGCCTAACCAAGACAATCCTTTGATGGATATTGCCGAAAGTAAAGGAACTCCAATTTTAGGAATCGACGTTTGGGAACATGCTTATTATTTGAAATACCAAAACAAACGCGCCGATTATCTAGCCGCTATTTGGAATGTAATCAATTGGACCGAAGTTAGCAACAATTATAAAGCAGCCACCAAAGGAACATTTGACGATTGGCCAGCTTTGAAAGATTTTCACAAAGTAATGTCGCAAACATTTCACCCAAGCGAAGAAGGCAATCTAGAACCTATCAAAAAACGTTCTGGTGAAATGGTTGAAAAAGCCGCTTTGTTAGCCAAATCAACTATTCCTGCTGAGTTTAACAAAAAAGAAGTCGTAGCAGCAGTACAAAAATTGGCTACCGACAGCAAAAAGTTAGACAAATTGGTAAAAGGCAAAAAATCGGATAAAGAACTAACCGATGCTTTGACAAAACTACACGATGTGTTTCACGAAATAATTGGTCTTTGTACTAGCGAGGGGCATTAGAAGCAACTAAAAATTCTAATTTAAAGCAGGAAAGTTTTTTTAAACCTCCTGCTTTTTTTGTTGGATTTTTTTGGAAAATTAAGGGCTAAAGTTTACTTTTATGTAATACTTTTTCGTAAATTTGTTTACGTTTTTTTTACATGAAAAGTAGATAATGGATATAAAGTTTCTTATATACGCTAGTTGGTAATCATTTTATGATATCAAAAAAAACAGAACTATTTATTAGAATTAAAATGAGTAATATAAGATTCAATTATTTTTTTATTAATTTCTCTTATCATATCAATCTCTTCTAAAGTAGATTGTCTTTCCTTGATATAATTATTTCCAACCTCTTTAAGAATGGTATCAGCTTCTGATATTAACTCAATAAAGACCTCATATCTTTTTTGATATTGAGCAACAGAACCATTATGCTTAGGCATTTTCTCTTTTTTACCCTCAACTGCTTTTTCAGCTATTATTTTGTAATCATCCATAATTAATGTTTATAAACTGAAAATTTGTTATCTATGAATATGACATGTGCTATAAATCTGTCCCTATGAATTAAAAATGGTTTCTTTGCATCAAACCCAGCTCTGCAAAGAGTTCCTGTAAAAAGCTACGCAAATGTCTCCTGACTTTGCGTTTTTTTATTCTATAAAATTTCTTTCTTACATTTGGGAACAAACATTAAAGTAAAACATGAAAAATATAGCCTCTCTACTTTTTACAATTCTCATAATTACAAGCTGTCAACAAAAAGAAAAACAACATAAAACAGAAAAAGAATATACTACCGTTAGTTATTTAGATATAAAACTCGACCCAAA
>CAZLEU010000065.1:0-15387 GCA_964558625.1 uncultured Flavobacterium sp. | reverse complement strand
ATCTGAATTTATTATTACTAAAATGTAATATAACAAATTCCATAATTAAAAAAAAAGCCACTTAATATTTAAGTGGCTTTTTTTAATATTAAGTAATTGGGAATTGTGTCTCAAATTCTTTTAAAAGTTTTTAACATAAAAAATTACCATTTTTCATATTTTTTTCACTAAAATTGAACTCGTTTTTAAATCAACACAAAATGAGAATAACAAAAATCATTACACTTTTTATATTAGTAAGCTTTTCTGTTGGAGCACAACAAAAAATTACTATTGAAGAAATCTACACTGGCGCCTTTAGAACCAAGGGAATGGATGAACTACAATCCATGAAAAACACTAATCAATATACTGTTCTCAATTCAGATAGAGCTACTAAAAGTCAACAAATAGATCTTTATGATTTTGCAACACTTAAAAAGGTTTCAACATTGATAGATACTAAAAATTTCGCCGAATTAGCAGATGGAATAGATAGTTATAATTTTAGTAAAGACGAAAAACAAATTCTGATAGCCAATAATTCCAATCAAATTTTTCGTCATTCTTTTACTGCCGATTACTTTTTATATAATATTTCCACAAAAGTTCTTACAAAAATTTTAGAACAAGTACAAGAACCAACTTTTTCACCAGACGGAACAAAAATTGCTTTTGCAAAAGGAAACAATCTATTTATATATGAAGTGAATTCTAAAAAAATAAGCCAAGTAACTTCAGATGGAAAGAAAAACGCCATTATCAATGGAATTACCGACTGGGTTTATGAGGAAGAATTTGCGTTTGTTCGTGCTTTCGATTGGAGTGCAGATAGTAAAAAATTAGCATTTATTCGTTTTGATGAAAGTCAAGTTCCTGAATTTTCAATGAATGTTTTTCAAAAAGACTTATATCCAAGTGTTGAAACGTTTAAGTACCCTAAAGCTGGAGAGAAAAATGCAGAAGTTTCATTACATATTTACAACACAAATTTAAATATTTCTAAAAAAATTGATATAGGAAACTATGCTGATTTTTACATTGCACGAATGAAATGGACAAACGATGCTAATATACTTTCAGCACAAATTTTAAATCGACATCAAGACAATTTAGATTTGATTTTTGTTGATGGAAATTCAGGTGCTACAAAAGTAGTTTTGAATGAAAAAGACAAAGCATATGTTGATGTAACCGACAACCTCACTTTTTTGCAAGACAACAGTTTTATTTGGACATCAGAAAAAGACGGTTTTAATCATATCTATTTATACGATAAAACTGGAAAATTAAAAAATCAAGTTACCAAAGGCAATTGGGAAGTAACATCATATTATGGTTTCGACGAAAAAACAAAAACAGTTTTCTATCAATCTGTTGAAAAAGGTTCTATCTTGAGAGATGTTTACAAAATCTCGCTTGATGGGAAAAAGAAAGTAAAATTATCACAACAAATCGGAACAAACTCAGCAACTTTTAGTCCTGATTTTACCTATTTTATCAATACTTATTCAAGCGTTACTGTTCCAACAACATATACTTTAAATAGTTCTAAAGATGGAAAACAAGTACAATCAATAGTTGATAATTCAACTTTGTTGGATAAACTAAAAAAGTATGATTTACCAACCAAAGAATTTTTTGAACTTACAACCGAAAAAGGACACAAACTGAATGCTTGGATGATTAAACCAAAAGATTTTGATGCCTCTAAAAAATATCCAGTCTTCATGACACAATATTCTGGACCAGGTTCTCAAGAAGTAGCTAATAACTGGTTAGATACTAACGACATGTGGTTTATGATGTTGTCACAACAAGGTTATATTGTTGCCTGTGTCGATGGTCGTGGAACAGGATACAAAGGCGCAGCATTCAAAAAATGTACACAAAAAGAATTAGGTAAATATGAAGTCGAAGATCAAATTGACGCAGCAAAAGTTATAGGAAACTACGCTTACGTTGACAAAACGAGAATTGGTATCTTTGGATGGTCTTATGGAGGCTTCATGTCAAGCAATTGTTTGTTTAAAGGTGCTGATGTTTTCAAAATGGCAATTGCGGTTGCACCAGTTACTAATTGGCGTTTTTACGACAGTATTTATACAGAAAGATACATGCAAACACCACAAGAAAACGCAAGTGGATATGATGATAATTCACCAATCAATCACGTGAACAAACTAAAAGGAAACTTTCTATTAATTCACGGAACTGCCGATGATAATGTGCATGTTCAAAATTCAATGCAAATGATTGAAGCCTTAGTACAAGCTAATAAACAATTTGATTGGGCAATTTATCCAGATAAAAATCATGGAATTTACGGAGGAAAAACTCGAATTCAATTGTTTAACAAAATGACTAATTTTATAAAAGAGAAATTGTAAAAATGAATCAACATCAATTTTACTTAATAACAGAATTATTAATTTCTTTAATTGGTGGGTTTTTATTACTTTCTATTTGGTTGGTCGTACAGAATAAGTTCAAACAAAAACTAACTTCTGAAATTGCTATAAAACGATTCGATAATGGATTACTTTTTATTAGCTTTTCAATATTTGTTTGGTCATTCTCATCACTATTAATAATTATATTTAATAATTTTAATGCCAATAATTGGATTATTTTAATCAGTCAAAACATGTTTTCTATTCTGAATTCGATGTTTTTAATTTTAGCATTATATTATTTTGATAATTCACCAAAATACCTCTACAATAATAAGAAAAGCACCATAAGAATCTTGTTTTTCTTTGTAGGACTTTCAATAATTTCATTACTTATTGCACTATTTTTTGGCGAAACAATAAATACATATGGTATACGATTTAATACTATACCAGATTTATTGTTATCTGCAATTTTAACATGGTTTTTAATTATATCACTTTATCGTACTTTCTATAATAGAAATATGAAAAGTGTTGCCATCATCGCGGTTTTAAGTATCATTATTTTGTTTATTACACAAATACCATATGTTTTTAATTTTGAAAATTACTCATTCAATATAGATTTAGCAAAACTAATCTCAAAAACAACACTCATATTTGTATTCTTAGTTTTAGGAACAAGTTGGGTACTGGAGTTGTCACAACTACCAGAAGCAGCTACAATGAAAATTAACTTTCCAAATTGGAATGTAATCGAATTATCAATTCCATCAAAAAACATAGTAAATCAAACCATTAATTTTGGGAACAAAACAACCCAATTCAATAACTTATTGAAATTTGCCATAAGAAGAAAATTTGCATCTGAAGAAAACATGTGTATAGAAGTTTTTAATGGTGGTGAAATTCTTAGCCAAACATATTTAAGTAGGATTATAGACAACATAAATGCCATTTTAGAATTAGAAGATGATATGAAAATCACTAGAAACGATTTTTTTACATTTATTGGTCAAGCCAAATATAGACTTCGTTTTTTACCCGAATATATTGAGATAAATAATTCGCTACTACTCGAATTTACTCATAATATTGATAATGGTCAGTACAAAGAATTCGTTTAAAACAAACAATTTATTCCAATAACAATTACTCACAAAAGCTTATTTTTAGTAAATTCATACTTTTCGATTATTATTTATTTATAATTGTTTGTACTTTGCACTGGCAAATCTAGATTGATTGATAACAGTTTTAGGATAGATAGAAGCAAATAATTTCTTTTTAACATAAAACAATCTAAAACGATGAGAATAGTAAAGTTCACTTATTACAATTTATTACTATGTTTACTGTTTATCAGTTGTAGAAATACTTTGCAACAAATTGACCCGATTCCAGTTTACGATAGCTTTACAATTCATTCAAAAAATGTAGCAGAAACAAGAACCATAAATGTATGGACCCCTAATGAGTATAAATCATCAACAGATTTGTTACCTGTGATGTATATGGCAGATGGAGGAATAAAAGAAGATTTTCCACATATTGCTAATACCATTTCCGCATTGATAAAAGCCAAAAAAATAACACCAATTATACTTGTTGGAATTGAAAACACGCAAAGAAGAAAGGATTTAACAGGCACAACAGTGGTTGAAGAAGATAAACAAATTGCGCCAGTAGTTGGTGGTTCAGAAAAATTTAGAGCTTTTATTAGCGAAGAACTTTTTCCAGAAATAGACAAACGCTACAGAACTACCAATAAAAAAGGAATTTTAGGGGAATCATTATCAGGACTTTTTGTAATTGAGACTTTTTTCCTAAAACCAGAAATGTTCGATTATTATATCGCTTTTGATCCTTCTCTATGGTGGAATAATCATTATCTAGTAACAACTGCATCTGAATACCTAAATAATTTACCACCTACCGAAAAAAGACTGTGGTTTGCAGGATCAAGTGCAAATGATATTTCACTATATACAAATAAACTTTCCAAAACCTTATCAGATAATAACCCCAAAAACCTAAAATGGATTTATTCTGATGAACCTAAAGAAAAACATTCAACAATTTTTAGAGCTACAAAAGAAAAAGCTTTAATTTGGACACTAAATTAAAAAGAAAGAAACTATTAATTAACTAAATAAAAACTAAAAACAAATTTAAAATGAGTGAACAAGTAAAAACAGGACATCCTAAAGGACTTTACTTCCTATTCTTTACAGAAATGTGGGAAAGATTCAGTTATTATGGAATGAGAGCAATCTTCATTCTATTTATGACAAAAGTATTATTGATGAAAGATGCTGATGCATCAGAAATTTATGGAAGTTATACAGGATTAGTATATCTTACACCTCTTCTAGGGGGTTATCTATGTGATAAATTTTTAGGGAATAGAAGAAGTATTGTAATTGGTGGTTTATTGATGGCATTAGGTCAATTCTTTATGTTCTTAAGTGCTTCAGCTGGAGCTGATGGAGGAGTATCATTAATGTGGATGGGATTAACTGCAATTATCATTGGAAATGGTTTCTTCAAACCTAATATTTCTACGATGGTAGGACAATTATATCCAGCAAACGACAGAAGGATTGACAGTGCATTTACCATTTTTTATATGGGTATAAATCTTGGTGCTTTCTTTTCTCCTTTGGTATGTGGTTCAATGGATTTTAAATGGGGATTCTTAGCGGCAGGTTTTGGAATGTTGTTAGGACTAGTAGCCTTTATTTTTGGCCAAAAAAAATATCTAATTTCCGAAGAAGGAAAACACATTGGATTACCAGTTAAAAAATTAGATGCAAAAAGTATTGGAATGATTGTTGGTTCAATTGCAATTATTTTCTTCATGTTGAATTTCAAACAGATGTTCAAAAGTGATATAGATATCATTAGCTATTTTATATACGGAGCGATGGTTGCAATGCCAATATTAATTTTTAGTGATAAAAGCTTAACTAAAATTGAAACACAAAGAATAACAGTAATTTTTATTCTAGCTTTTTTTGTGATTTTCTTTTGGGGAGCATTTGAGCAAGCAGGTGCTTCTTTAACTCTTTTTGCTGATAGACAAACTGAAAGATCATTGTTTGGTTGGGAAATGCCAGCGTCATATTTTCAATCTGTAAATCCATTAGCTGTAATAGCTCTCGCGCCAATTATGACTATAGTCTGGGGATACTTATATGCCAGAAAACTTGAGCCATCTTCTCCAAAAAAAATGGCAATAGGTCTAGGATTAGTAGCATTGGGATATGTGGTTATTGCTATCGCAGTTAAAGGCTTAGGAATTGGTGAAAAAGTATCAATGTGGTGGTTAATTGGTTTATACATAATTCACACAATTGGAGAGTTATGTTTATCACCAATTGGATTATCTATGGTATCAAAATTAGCACCATTACGTTTATCATCTTTAATGATGGGAACTTGGTTCTTGGCAAATGCTGCAGCTAACAAATTTGCTGGAACATTAAGTGCCTTAATTCCAGGTGGAGAAGATGGAACAGGTGGGGCAACTAGTTTTCTAGGATTCCAAATTACAAACCTGTATGAGTTCTTTGTATTATTCATCATCATGTCGGGAGCTGCTGCAGCAATTTTATTTATGCTAAGTTCTTGGTTAGAAAAAAGAATGCACAACGACCATGTAGAAGGTCAAACAGAATAAATAGATTTTTTTAAAATATTTTTATATCTTTCAAACCTGTAGCTTGACTGCTGCAGGTTTTTTTAAATTTATAAGTTATGAAAAACAAACATCCTAAAGGATTACTTTTTTTATTCTTTACCGAAATGTGGGAACGTTTTGGGTACTATTTAATTATTGGGATTTTTGTTTTGTATATGATTGATCCTACCTCTACTGGAGGATTAGCATTCACAGATAAAAATGCCGATGATATTTTTGGAACTTACATTGCATTAACCTATTTAACCCCTTTTCTAGGTGGATTTATTGCAGATAGAATTCTTGGTTATTTTAAATCTATCTATTTAGGTGGCTTCTTAATGGGATTGGGTTACATTGGTTTAGGTTTTCACAATCTTACGATTTTCTATATTTCTATGGCTTTAATTATAGTTGGAAATGGATTTTTCAAGCCAAGTATTTCAACTTTAGTGGGGAATTTATATTCTGATGAGGATTATAAACCTTACAAAGATGCTGGATATAATATCTTTTACATGGGAATAAATATTGGCGCATTTATTTGTAATATTATTGCGGCCTTAATGCGCAATCAATATGGATGGAGTGCTGCTTTTTTTACTGCAGGAATTGGTATGTTTATAGGTTTAATTATTTTTTCAACTGGCAGAAAACATCTGGAAAATGCCAATGTAATGAAACCAAAGCAGGAGGGAGATGTAAGTTTAGGAAGAATTTTAAGTTCTGTTTTTTTACCCGCAATTCTTGCGGGAATTATGGGTTGGATGATTCCTGGGGATATTTTCAAAAGCGATTCTACTGACGCATTTATTTTTGCATGTATTCCAGTGATAATTTTTTATGTGAGACTGTATACCAAAGCCAATTCAGATGATAAACGACCTTTAGGTGCATTATTAGCAATTTTTGCTGTAGGAATGTTATTTTGGGCGGTTTTTAAACAAAATGGGACAGCATTAACACGCTGGGCAAACTATTACACTGATAGACAAGTTACTGGTACAACTGAAAAAACACTTGAAAGCATTTATTTGGTTGAAACAAAAGAATATCAAACCAAAGAGGTTCAGAAGTATGACAATCAATTCAAAGCAGAAAAAGATGAAAATGGCGAACCTATAAAAGTACAAGGTAAAGACGTTTATTTTTCAAATATTTCTGCCGAACAAAGAACTGTTTTGGAGAAAAACCCTTCTCAGAAGGTTTCTTTAATTAACACGGAACTTTTTCAATCTGTAAACCCAGGATGGATAATTTTACTTACACCTTTAGTAGTAGGGTTTTTTACTTTCATGAGAAAGAAAGGAAAAGAACCATCAACACCATCAAAAATTGTTTTAGGATTATTTATTTCAGCACTTTCTTGTTTAGTTATGGTTGGTGCCGTTTATTTTGGAAATAACGGAGCAGTAAAAGTATCGCCAATGTGGTTAGTTGGAACTTACGGAGTAATAACAATTGGAGAATTATGCTTATCACCAATGGGATTATCAATTGTTTCCAAATTAAGTCCACCACGCTTAACAGCTTTAATGATGGGTGGTTTCTTTTTGTCAATTTCAATTGGAAATAAACTTTCTGGGGTTTTAGCAAGTATGTGGTACGATTATGAAAATAAAGCTAACTTTTTTATAGTAAATTGTTTACTATTATTGTTTGCCACAACTTTAGGGTTATTAATATTGAAAAGATTGAATGCAATAATGAAGGAAAAAGGATTAAATTAAAATTATGACTGATAATCTAACTTTAGAACAAATACAAAATTTTAAAGGAAAATATCCAAAACAAATTTGGAGTCTTTTCTTTTCCGAAATGTGGGAACGCTTTTGTTTTTATGGAATGAGGGGAATGTTGGTATTTTTTATGATATCACAGCTTAACTTTAATGATAAACAAGCTAACTTACAATATGGTGCTACACAGGCTTTTGTCTATGCATTTACATTTATTGGTGGGCTTTTTGCTGACAAAATATTAGGATTTAGAAAATCACTCTTTTGGGGTGGATTATTGATGATTGTTGGAAGCGCAATTTTAGCAACCGATCCTCATAACTATTTCTTTTTAGGAATATCTTTTACCATTATTGGAACAGGTTTTTTCAAACCAAATATTTCAACAATGGTTGGGAAATTATATAAAGCTGGAGATTCTAGAACTGATGCAGGGTTCTCGTTATTTTATGCCGGAATTAATTTAGGAGCATTACTCGGTGGATATATTTGTATTGCTATTGGAAAAGGTGAAATGTTTGCCAGTTCAATTCCAATAGATAAAAGATGGAATGTAGCTTTTGGATTAGCAGCGATTGTTATGGTTATTAGCCTTATAAATTTTGTTTTTACACAAAAATCTTTAGGAATAATAGGTTTACAACCTGGACATCCATTAGCTGAGGTCAATTCAAAACCTATTCCTAAATGGCTAGAATATTCGGTTTATATTGGAACAATTTTATTAATTCCAATCATAAAAATAATGGTTTCAAAAACAGAATATACCGATTATTTTATGTGGACGATAGGGCCTTTAACTTTGATTTATCTTTTCTATGAAATGACAAAAGTGACTACAGCCGAAAGAAAAAAACTTTGGGCCGCATTAGTATTTATACTCTTTTCAATTATTTTTTGGGGGATTTATGAGCAGAGTGGAGGTTCGTTAAGTATTTTTGCCGCTGAGAATCTTGATAAAAATCTTTTAGGAATGAGTTTAGATCCTAATGGAGTAAATAATTCTGGAGGAGCTTTTTTTATTATTTTCTTAGCACCATTATTAGGATTGTTATGGATTTGGTTAAGCAAAAGACAATTAGAACCAAATACAATTATCAAATTTGGACTTGGATTCATACTTCTTGGTTTGGGATATTATGTACTTTTTGCAACAAAATTTTTCGCAACCGTTTCTGGTATTACGTCTTTGAATGTATTTACACTAGCACTTTTGGTAATCACATTTGGAGAATTATGTTTATCGCCAATTGGTTTGTCTATTATGACAAAACTTTCTACCAAAAGTCTTCAAGGAATGATGATGGGAATGTGGTTCTTGGCAAGTGCATATGGTCAATATGTAGCTGGATTAATTGGTGCTTTTCTTTCTGAAGCTAAAGAAGGTGCAACAAAAACAGAAATACTTATCACATATGCTGATGGCTATAAACAACTTGGTCTTTACGCCCTAGTTGCGGGTCTAATTTTGATTGCTATTTCACCATTTATAAAAAAACTAATGCAAGAAGTAAAATAAAATTCTTATTTTCGGCATTGTTTTTGAAACAATATATAAAAAATAAAAAAATGAAAAAGATATTTATCACATTACTTTTAGTTGCAGTATCAATAAAAGTTCAGGCTCAAGAAGGTTTGACTTGGCATACAGATATGAATAAAGCTGTTAAAGTTTCGATCGAAGAGCAAAAGCCATTATTCTTGTTTTTTACAGGCAGCGATTGGTGCGGATGGTGTATTCGTTTACAAAAAGAAGTTTTCAAAACACCCGAATTCACCTCTTGGGCAAAAGATAATGTTGTGTTAGTTGAGCTTGATTTCCCCAGAAGATCAACACAGACAGATGAAATTAAAAAACAAAATAACGAATTACAACAAGTTTTTGGAGTTAGAGGTTATCCAACAGTTTGGTTTGCAAAACCTACTGTTAAAGAAGGCAAAACAAACCTAGAACAACTTGGAAGTACAGGTTATGTTGCAGGTGGACCAACTACATGGATTGCAGGTGCAAATCAAATCATCGCTAAATATGTAAAAGATGCTCCAGTAAAAGCTGAAAAAGAATCTTCAAAAAAGTCAACAAAAAAAGCAACAAAAAAATCTAAGGTGAAAAAAGCATAAAGATTTATTGCAATCTATAAAATCCCTTTTCAACTGTATTGTGAAAAGGGATTTTTTCTTTTTCACAAGTTGCTTTCCATGCTGCTGCATAGGTTTTATAATTAGAAGCATCAGCCACAACTTCTTTCGGTTTCCAAGTCTTAAAAACTCGTTCCAAATTTATTTTTGGAGAATGGGTTAATATTAAAATATCTGCATTGCAATCTGGAACAATTCCCAAACTATCTAAAATCAATATCTTTTTATTTTCAAAATAAAGAACATTTGGCAATTCACAGGATGCTTTAATTTTACCAAAACATCTAACCAAATAAGGTTTGATGATTGTATTGTTTTTCAAACTCTTTAAAGTAGAAACATCACTGTAAATAGTTAGTAGATTGTTTCTTTTTTCGGAAATCAAAGTACTTCTCTTGCTATTAAAAACAAGGAGTTCATTTGTATTTTGGTGCTTCCAAAATGATAAAAAGTAACTCAGTTGAAAGCATAAAACACCAATTAAAACAAGCGCTAGTTTCAAAAAATTGGGCTTTTTGAACCAAAGTATAGTCGAAAAAAGAACCAAAAAAGTACTAAACAACATATAAACAGTAAAGGAAATATCCTGAATTATAAATTGTTCAAGTGAAGCAACCCATTTTATAATTTGGTTTATAAAATAAATTAAAAACTCTAATACTTTGGTAAAAAAAATCGGAATTGTTCCAAATGAGGTTAAGAACAAGACTAAAATTCCCCAAGCCATAATAACACTAACCAATGGGATAACTAGCAAATTTGTTACAAAAAACAAACCAGGAAACTGATGAAAATAATAAATACTCAAAGGAAAAACACCAAGTTGAGCAGCAAATGAAACAGTCAAGACATCCCAAATGGATTTTCCAATTTTAGTTTTTGGATGCCAAATACCTTTTAACATTGGTTGCAACCAAAGAATAAAAAATAGAGCCAAATAACTCAATTGAAACCCAACATCAACAATAAAAGTTGGTTGAAATAGCAATATCAAAAAAATAGATACCAACAAAGTGTGGAAAACATTTGTTTTTCTATTCATATGCATTCCAATTGCTACAAAAGTGAACATTGTAACAGAACGAACAACAGAAGGAGAAAGACCAGCAATGAAAGCAAAAAACCAAAGAATAGTAATTGTTATAATTAACTTTAAAAAAGAATTAAAATTGTTTCTTGGTAATGGTCTTAATATAAAATGGATAAACATAATCAATAAGCCTACATGCAATCCCGAAACAGAGAGAATATGAACGGCTCCCGATAACTGATAATCTTGAATAATTTCGGATGAAATCTCTTGCTGCTGACCCAACAATAGAGCCATAGCAACCGCTAATTCATCTTTTCCAAAATGATTTTCCTCTAGCCGATTTTTAACTTTATTTCTTAATAAATCTGAATAATACCAGATGTCTTTTTCTAAAATCGTACCAATTTTTAAGTCATTTTGAGCCACAAACACTTGAGTCAAAATAGATTTGTTTTTTAAGTACCTTCCATAATCAAACTGGTCAGGATTATTAGGCTCTTTATGCCGAATTAATTTAGTCGAAAATTGTAAACGCTGACCTATTCCATATTCGTAACTTGAACTGTCCTTATATATATTAATCAAAATTTTGCCAGAACAATTTTGATCATCTATTTGCTTAACCAAAGCGACAAATCTTTTACAAAAAAAAGAACTTTTTAAACGTTCTCTCAAAACAACTTCAACAGTATGTTTTTGGCCAAAGTCATCAATCTGATTATAATAATTGGTTGGATTTAAATTTGGATTATGTATTACTACTGACATAACTCCAATAAAAAAAGACAATAAAAATGCTGCAATTGCAAAATATTTTTTTGGAATTTTATCTCTATAAGAAAGGTAATAAATGATTAGAAAAAAAAGTAAAAAAAAGATCAATAATACCCATAAAAATGTAGGTCTTAATTCTACAAAAAGAGAAAATAAAACCCCCAATATAAATGAAAACGTTATCCGCGAAAGCGGAAAATCAAGTATTTTCATCTATAACTAGTTACTGCTAATGTATTGTCATACTTCAGTTAATCAACGAGTTATAAGCAAAAAAATAAACTGTTCGCTTATTTAATAGTGGGGAAAGTGCAACAACAAAATTAAAAAAAATACAAAATGAACAAGTTTTAAGTCCATTTTTTTAGTAAAATACCAAACCAAATCAAATACTGTTTTTTCAAGAGATAAATTATTCTACAACTCTATTTACATGAGAGAATGCCTTTCGATAATAATCCTCACTAGTAGAAGAAATGATAACACCTTTTTGTATAGAAGAATGAACAAATTTAATTTCATCATCATTTATATCAACCACCATGCCAACATGGTTGATGACTTTGCTACCAAGAGTTCTAAAAAAAATCAAATCGCCTTTTCGTATTTCGTCACGTTCCAAAGTTCTTCCGAAACGAGACATTTCGTTAGACGTCCTTGGTAAAGTAATATCAAATTGTTTATAAGTGCTAAACATCAATCCCGAACAATCAAAACCAGATTTGGAAGTTCCACCAGTTCTATAAGGACTCCCAATATTATCTGTAGCGGTCTCTACGAGTTGTCTTGATAATTCCTCAAAAGTTAATCCATTATAACTACCGTTTTCTCTTCTCTTTACAATTTTAAATTCATCGTTATTTTTCTTTTCTACTACTTTAGCATCAATTTTTTTATCGACCACCGATTTTTGAGTGCCGATTTTAGCGCCAGGTCTTCTATAAAGTCCTTTCTTTTCTGCTTCAGCTTTTGAAGTAATAATGGTTGAAGTTGGCTTACAACTCACAAAAAATATCGAAATAAATAATATGTATACTAGTTTTTTCAAATGAATCGGTTTTTGGTAAAAATAAAGAAATTGAACCAAAATGAAAATTATCTAAGGTTTTTTATAATAAATTTAGCAGTTTTTTCACTAGCACCAACTCCTCCAAGTTTAGATTCAAGTAATTCATATTGGTCTAAAATAATTTTTCTAGTAGTTGGATTTATCAATTTTTGCAATTCAATTTTGATGTTTTTTGTATTGCAATTTTCTTGAATTAATTCGGTCACCACTTCTTTATCCATAATCAAATTCACTAGCGAAATATATTTTAAAGTAATAATCCGTTTCGCAATTTGGTATGAAGCCCAGCTTCCTTTGTAGCAAACCACTTCGGGCACTTTAAACAAAGCCGTTTCAAGTGTTGCGGTTCCAGAAGTTACTAATGCAGCATATGAGTGACTTAACAAATCGTAAGTCTTATTAGCAACAAAATGTACATTTTTATTCGTCAAAAACTGTTCATAAAATGAAAATTCCTGACTAGGTGCTCCAGCAATAACAAATTGATAATCAGCAAAATCATCAACTATACTTAGCATAACCGATAGCATTTTGGTAATTTCTTGTTTACGACTTCCAGGCAAAATGGCAATAATTGGTTTTTCTTCAAGATGATTCTCTCTTACAAAGGAAATTTTATCTTTACTATTTCTACTACTAATGGCATCAATCAATGGATGACCAACAAATTCAACTGGGAAGTGATGCTTTTTTTCATAAAAATCTTTCTCAAAAGGAAGAATCACATATAATTTGTCAAAATCTCTTTTTATAGCCTTAATTCTACCTTCTTTCCAAGCCCAAATTTGCGGTGAAATATAATAATGCGTCTGAATTCCCTTTTCCTTAGCCCATTTTGCGATTCGCATGTTAAAACCAGGATAGTCTATAAAAATAATAGCATCTGGATTGAAACTTTCAATATCTTTTTTGCAAAAACGAATGTTATTTAAAATCGTTTTTAAGTTAAAGACAACTTCAATAAATCCCATAAAGGCCAATTCACGGTAATGTTTTACAAGAGTTCCGCCAACATTTTGCATCAAATCGCCACCCCAAAATCGGATTTCAGCATTCGCATCTTCTTTATACAAAGCTTTCATCAAATTGGAACCATGCAAGTCACCAGAAGCTTCACCAGCTATTATGTAGTATTTCATATATTATACAAAAACAGTAATTATTGCTAGAACGATTGTGGCAAGTATAACACCGCGAGCCATTAATTCTTTCTTTTTTTGTAGCAAAATATAAAAAGAGGCAATATTCAAAACCGCACCAATTGCCATTACTTTTCCCAAAACACCATTTTCATTGATAATCTTTAAATCGCTCAACGAACTAAATTCGGTAAACATAAATAAAAACAAAAATGTGCCAGCGATTATGCAACACACACCAATTAAAAAACCAATTGCTAAATCTTTCTTTTCCATTAGTTATATTGTTATAAATTTTAATCCCTCATGTGTTTTCTAATTTCTACCTTCTAAAAGCTCCAAGTATTTAATTGTTGAATCGCATGATGAGCAGTCAAATCAAACTGAACAGGAACAACCGAAACATATCCATTGTGCAAAGCCCATTCATCGGTATCTTCACCTTTATCCTGATTCACAAATTCACCTGTTAGCCAATAATATTCTCTTCCAAAAGGCGTTTTTCTTTTATCAAATTTTTCCACCCATAAGGCTTTTGCTTGACGGCAAATTTTAATTCCTTTCATTTCGTTTGCCGCTAACTTTGGAAAATTCACATTCAAAACAACTCCTTCGGGTAATTTTTTTTCTAGTACTTCTAACGCGATTTTCTTGATAAAAGTCTTTGTTGGTTCAAAATTTGCATTCCATTCATAATCCAATAAAGAAAAGCCTATTGCTGGAATCCCTTCTATACCAGCTTCTACAGCAGCACTCATTGTACCCGAATAAATAACATTTATCGATGAATTTGAACCATGATTAATTCCAGAAACACACAAATCAGGTTTTCTATCTAATAACTCATTTACGGCCAGTTTCACACAATCTACAGGTGTTCCCGAACATGTATATTCGGTTACTTTAGCATTTTCTTTTGAGATTTTATTCAAATACAAAACACTGTTAATTGTAATAGCGTGACCCATGGCACTTTGCGGTTTGTCTGGAGCAACCACAACAACTTCGCCAATTTCAGACATAACTTCTATTAATGAGCGTATTCCTGGAGCCGAAATCCCATCGTCGTTTGTTACTAAAATAAGAGGTTTTTTCATCGAATAGAATAATTTTTACAAAAATAAGCAATTTTAAATTTATTAGAATCAAAAGTACCAACATCAGTTTGTAAGAAGCACTATAGAAATTTCAAATTCGAAACCAATTTTAGGTAGAATTTGGAGTTTGTCTTTTTTAAGATTTAAAAAAAAAAAGTAACCATTTTAACTCAAAACAGATTAATTTAGCATCTTTAACAAAAATTTGTGCATGTCAACTCTTTTGTGGCATACTTTTTTGTGTAATTTAGTTGAAAAATTTTAATGAACACAATAATTCAATTTATGAAAAGACATTATAAAATACTATTGGCAGTCGTTGCCTTGTCAATAGGACTTT
>CAZLEU010000064.1:0-15449 GCA_964558625.1 uncultured Flavobacterium sp. | reverse complement strand
AAACCGACACATTAATTGACGAAGCTTATCAAGAAATTAGAAATATTTCACATCTTAAAAATTTAGGAGTCATTGGAAACGAAGGCTTGGTTGTAGCCGTTAAAAAAATGGCAGAAAAAATGAGTGTTATCAAAAAACTTAAAATCAATGTCATACCATACGGACTATCGGAGAGATTAGAGAACACACTAGAAGTAACAGTATACAGAATGGTACAAGAATTAGCTACCAACATCATAAAACATTCAAAAGCAACCGAAGTGAACATTTACTTAACCCAGCACAGCAATCAAAATTTAAATATAATTATTGAAGACAATGGTATTGGATTTAAACCAAAGGATATTGCAAAATCTGAAGGAATAGGGTTAAAAAATATTGAAAGAAAAGTGGAACAAATGAACGGAACTTTTACAATTGATTCTATTATTTCAAAAGGAACAACCATAATTATTGATATACCATTATGATAACAGTCATTCTCGCCGAAGACCATCAAGCGCTTATTGATGGAATAAAGTTATTTTTGAACAATGAAAATGATATTTCAGTTATTGGAGAAGCCAATGATGGAGATACTTTAGTCAACTTGGTCAGACTTAAAAGACCTCATATCGTTATTACCGATATTAGAATGCCAAAATGTGATGGTATTAATGCTACCAAAATTATCAAAAAAGAATTTCCAGAAACCAAAGTGATTGCCTTTAGTATGTTTGATCAGCCAGAAGCTATTCAGCAAATGAAACAAGCAGGCGCTTCGGGTTATATCATGAAAAACTCTTCCTTAAAAAAAGTGATTGAAGTCATTAAACAAGTGGCAAATGGCAAAACTTTTTATGACGATGATAAAGTATATAAAGATGATGCTAGTAAAGAAGAAGAAATACTCTTAAGTCATAGAGAAAAAGAAATTCTAAGACATATTGGAGATGGGAAAACATCGCAAGAAATTGCCGATATCCTATTCATTGGTAAAAGTACTGTCGACACACATAGAAAAAACATCTTGAGAAAACTCAATATTCACGGCAAAACTGACTTAGTTAGATTTGCTGTAGAGAGTAAATATGATTTCTAATTACTATCTTTTTGTGAGTTATACAAGGGTTTATATTATAAAAACCCTTGCTGTATTGAGTTTCTATAACTCAATGCTATAACTCAAATCAAAAAAACAAACTAAACAACTAAACCTCTTTTTATATCATTAGGAAATTTTAATCCCAACATAGATACGACCATTTCCTTTAGTACCATCTGTAGATTCAATACCAAAAATCTCCATTTGAAACACGACGACACTTTAGCTTTAAATTTTTAGTTGAACTACAATTACTTGACGACCTATACTACATATAGCTACGTTTTAAATAATTTAGTTCTCCTACTTCTATTAATTTAGATTTTCAAACGTATCAAAACCCAGTCTGGTTGCAATACACCTCTAAGCTAAACTATATAATTGGTTTCACAATAGCGATATATTACCGCCGAACAATTTTCTAATATTATCCTATGAAAACGACATATTTGCCATAATTGATAGCAGCAATTATTTTGTAAAATTAAATTAAAAAGGACAAAAAAAAATCCCCATTAATGGGGATTTTTTTTTACCATTAATTTCTCAATTTTGAAGTTCCAAAACCAAAAAAATAACCATGGCAAGAGAAATTAAATCTGAAAGAGATATTTCATTAAGAAATCCTCAAGAGGACGCAGATAATTTTAGAGAACGATTTATAAAATTAATCCCCACCGAAATTATTGCGATATACTTAATCTCCTACACAACTGTTAGTTGCACGTTAACAACTTATGACACAAATATAATTGTATGGGGAATTATTGGGTTATTATTTTTATTCACACCAATTTATCTTTATAAATTTTGTAATGTTTCCAAGATTAGTCAATTATCCCTAACAACATTTGGATTTCCATTTTGGGCAATGACAATTGGAACGCCATTAGAAACAATATATTGTTATACGGCTACATGTTTTGGTGCAGTAATGTTATTAATCTATATATTATTTGTACCTTTATTTTATAAAGGATAATTTTTACCTAAAATTAAGACAATGAACTTAAGAACTTTTTATACAAATTACGGTTTGGAACTTATTCCTGTTGCCATGGAAAATCTAACCCTAACAAAGTGCGTTTGGGATAGTGGATGGTTTGGCAAAACCTCATTCATTCATAAGAACATGCCCAATTATATTTTGAATGCTTTTGTTCAAAAAAATTTAATGACAGGAACTGAAAGTGAATCGTTATTAAACTCTTTTCGTAACCTACCAAAGTTAGAAGCTCATTTTTCTCAAACCAATATTGAGTTAGATATTGAAGATGCAATTGAAATTGACTTGAAAGGACAATTGGATATGAAGTCAACTTTCAATCTAAAAAAAGTAAAATCATTTACCATTAGTAATTCAAAAGGAATTAGCATTCCCAATTCTGTTCGACTTTCAATAGACCAAATGCTAGATCAAATAAAAGATGACTATTGGAATGATTACAAAACGGGATTAAGAAGAGCTTATATGATAACCGAACTTTATTATGGTACATTGACTATTATAATAGATTCTGAACTTGAAACAGACTTTGAAACTTCATTACCAGATGACTCTAAAATTGGTAATAAGTTAACAATAGGGCGAACAATTGCATATAGTTTTGAAAGTTTAAACGTTCCTTTTGCTATGCGACTAGAAAGAATAAAGCATTTTAATTCATAATTGACATTCTCTTTTTTCATTTAAAATCTCCATCTGTGGGGATTTTTACTTTTTTATCTCGAAATTTGAAACCATTTTAAATTCCAATTCATATGCAAAATCAAAATACAATTATAGCCATTTCTTACAATACAATGCGAAAAGCAATTGGTTGGATTGGAATTTTATTACCCTTTGTACTTGCAATAGGAAACATCATTATAGTAAAACTTGATATTCTAAATAATGACTGGTTTATCTATAAATCGATAGAATGTTCAACCAACTTTATAACTGATGATATTTTAAAATCGTCTATAAGTCACTATTATTATTCTTCTGTTGGAGAATTATTCACGGGAGCATTAGCAGCTGTTTCATTATTCTTATTCACTTACAACCGACATCCAAAAAGAAAAGGTGAAATTGGACTTTCTGATGCGGCTATGACAAATCTTGCTGCTATTTTTGCTCTTGGTGTGGTTATTTTTCCAACCAATTATGATTCATGTATAACAGATAACATTCGTGGATTCATAAGTAGTCGAAATACAGGAATAATTCATTTAATTTTTGCGGCGCTCTTTTTTCTTACCTTGGCATTAATGTCGCTTATTAATTTTAGAAGAACAGCAGTTATGGCTGACTTTGGCAAAATGCCTTCGCATCCTATTTATAAAAGATGTGGTATTGCCATGTTAGTTTGTATTGCATTAATATTTATTTATTCAAAATTTTTAGAAGAAAAACATATTAACTGGCTAGATGCCATCAATCCTGTTTTCACACTCGAAACCATAGCTCTTATTGCTTTTGGAATTTCATGGCTAACAAAAGGAAAAGTGGATTACAATTATGTTTCCAAAAAAATAAAAACAATGCTTACATAGTTCAAGAATAAAATCTATTTTTGATTGTAATATCAAGGTAAAATATTATGGCTATAGAATGGTTATCAATCCTAAAAAGTGTCCCCGAACTAGTATCAAGCTTAGGAAGTTTGGTCAAAAATAATCGTGCCACAAAAGATGCCTTAATTCGTGAATTAAGGCTAAATATAAAAGCATTTGAAACAGCCAGTAAAAGTAAAAAAATCAATTTTGACAAATTAGTTGATTTGTTACATAATGAAGCTATTCAAACTGCAAGAAGAGAACGTTTTACTTTCAATTCAATAAAAGCAGGAAAAATAGAGGAATCCGATATTTATGATAAAAGAAATATACGTTTTATAGGTAAAGATTGTAATTGGTTATTCAAAAACATTGATGAGAAAATAGAAGATTTAAGAATTCAAAAAAACTATCATAATTCGCTTAATGAAATTGAGAATAGCAATATATCACTTCAATTTTCTAATCTTTTTTATAAATTAAAACTTTTGGCCGATTATATTCGATAATAATTAATGCTTATTAAACCATTATTCATTTTCATAGTCTTATAAATAAAAATTACACGATTATGAAAAAGTTAACTCCATTTTTATTAGTTATTTTAGCAATAACATCAAGCTATAGTCAAGAGGGTGAAGCAATAACAGGTGATGATTTTAGCCTTGAAGGTGCATTAGCAATGTTCAAAAATGCGCAATCACTCGAAGATTTTGAGAAATTACTAAACGAAGAAAACAATAATGTAAATAATCTTGATCTCAACAATGATGGCAACATTGATTATGTTACAGTGGCAGATATTAAAGAAAAAGATACTCATGTCATTGTCTTAAGTACATTTTTGAGCGAAACTGAGAAACAAGATATTGCTACTATTGGTATTGAAAAAACAGGAAATGAAGAAGCCCAATTGCAAATAATTGGTGATGAAGATTTATATGCCGAAAATACAATTGTGGAACCTTTTGCAGTAGACGAAAAAGAAGTAAAATCGAAAGGTCCAAATCCTTCAGACTTAGTTGTTAATTCAGTAATTGTTAATGTATGGTTTTGGCCTAGTGTACAATTTTTATATGCACCTGGCTATGCGGTTTGGGTTTCACCATATCGTTGGGGATTTTATCCACGATGGTGGAAACCTTGGAGACCATTTAGACATACTATTTTTTATGCACGTTGTGCTCCACACAGGGTTTACTACCACAGAACACCAACGCATAGAGTTGTAGTTGCGCATAAAATATACAAACCAACGCGTAAATCATCAACATTGGTTGTAAAAAATAAACGAGGAACTACGGTTATTCATAAAAACAAAAGAGGAGGGATAAAAGCTGTAAAAACAACCCGTAAAGTAAATACAAGAAATAATTTTGTTAGAGTAAAATCAAAAGGTAGAAGATAAAGGGAATTTTTGCAGTAGCGAATATGATTAGTTCATTTGAAGCAAATCCCGCAAGAAATATTTTTTTGGGGGATTTGCTATTTTTTAGCAGCTTCATTCAACAATCCATAGTAGAACAGGTTTTTCGGTTTTTTGCAATTTCTTATCCAATTTTTTCATAAAATCGTTAGAAACTGCTGGACAACCCCAACTTAATGGGCTGTATTTTGGGCTAATTTCTTCATTAGAAACAGCACTCCAAGAATGTAAAACCACTACTCTATCAATGGCATTTTTATTGCTTTTTTCTAATCCGTGAAGCCAATATTTTACTTTAATACCCCAACTACTATAATCTCGTTTTCCTATTTTATACTTGCCTTTCATCGAACAATGACTATCAAGTTTATTACTAAATTTAACCTTTTCCCATTTGTCTGGATTTTCTTCAAATTGGTCGCAACTTCCATGTGTTACAAGATTTTTATCAATAACTTTCTTGGTTGCAAAATCATATACAAAAAAACGATTGCTACCAGAGTGAATACTCAAATCAATTAAAAAATAATAATTTTGATTATAATTGTTTTCTTTACAAAATTCCAATGCTTTGTCATGTGTTTGAGAATAATTTTTGGAAACCGTTTCTGTACTTGAATTATTACAACAGATAAAGCTTAAAAAAAATACGAAAAGAAAGTGTTTCATTTTTTGCTACTAATTAGTTCTAAATTAGATAACAAGAAAAAGATGTTATTATTTTAGGAGAACTTGTTAATTATTTTATAAAATCATTGAAAATGACAACGATTATTTTTTTTATTTTTATTTATCTTATATAACTAAAAAAATAAATTTATGAAAAAAACAAACAAACTATTTTACATTTTACCAATCTGTTTATTGGTTGAATTTGTGACTTCTTGTAATAATGAAGAAATTCATAATCAAACTTCAACGAACGAGAGTGGCATTTCAAACTTTACACGACAAGATACAAGTTTTCCTCCATTCCCAATTGTAGGTGCTGAATGTTATGAGAATATACCGTATGGTGAACACCAACGAAATGTATTTGATATTTTCATTCCCACAACTTCTACTTCTCCAAAAGAATTAGTAATTTTTGTCCATGGAGGTGGATTTACAGGCGGTGATAAAAGCAGTGGCTACAGACAAGAGGATATAACATATTATTTAAATCATAATATTGCATATGCAACAGTAAATTATCGATTAGAAGCAAATCTAACAAATGATGGCATAGTTGATGAAGAAGATGTTATAAACAGTATGAATGATGTTAAACGCTGTGTACAATATATCAAATCTGTAGCCACACAATACAATATTAATAAAAATAAAATTGGAATTTGTGGTAGTTCTGCAGGTGGTGGTTGCTCTTTGTGGGTTGGACTAAAAGATGACATGAAAGATTTAACTTCATCAGATCCTGTTTTACATGAATCTACTAGAGTACAGGCAATAGGTCATTTACATAGTCAGGCATCTTACAATCCTAAAACGATTGGGAAAATTTTTAAAAATTATAATTGTACTAACTTACCTGATCCAAATCTTGATACACCAAGTGTAGACTTGATTAGTTTTATGAGCACCGATGATCCTGAAATTTATATTTATAATATTAATACCCCTTTGGATAGTGAAGTTTGTTATAAATACCTCCACAGCCCACATCAAGCAAGGGCATTATATCTTAAAGCCAATCAAATTGGTTTGGCTAATCAGTGTTTTATACCTTATTATACTGCCAATCAAATACCTCGAACAACAGAAACTTTGACAGAATTTATGAAAAGAAAACTACAGGACGAGTAGTCAAAACATTTTTATAATACAAATAAAGAGATTTTTTTTCTTAAAAAATCTCTTTATTTTTTTTCTAATATTACTTTAATCATTGGATCCTCTTTCAAGATGATTTCGTAGTATTTTTGTTCACCATAAAGTTGTCTGGCAAATTCGGCAATGATGTATCTTTTTACAACAACTTTATTTTTATCCAATGAAAGTTCAACACCGTTTTTCACCAAATATGCATTGAAATTATTGAAATACAGATCGGTTTTATCCATTTTAGACAAAAATTCTAGATACGTCAAATTCTTAAATTGATTACGATTACTGTCAATTTGCTCAAAAACGAAATGTCCTGTAATGCCTGATTGCATTAGATACAGAATAGCTTCTTGTCCGTGTTCGGTTTCAATTGGCACAAAAACATCAGGTACAATACCCCCACCACCATATACAATTCGTCCTTTTTTGGTTTTAAATTTAAGTGTGTCTGCTATTTTTATACTGTCTTTATTATACAACTCACCTTCGCTAAAACGCTTCTCAAACTCGTTAAAATATGCTTCATTTTCGCCTTTTTTATAGTGTTTTTGAATGGAACGACCACTTGGCGTATAGTATCTTGCAATTGTCAATCGAACAGCAGAACCGTCATCAAAATTCATTTCGCGTTGTACCAATCCTTTTCCAAACGAACGTCTACCAATAATAGTTCCTCTATCATTATCTTGAATTGCTCCTGCTAAAATTTCACTTGCAGAAGCACTATTTTCATCAATTAGAATATAAACTTTTCCTTTTTCAAAAAGGCCATCAGCTGTTGCAAAAGTCTTTTCGGTATTTCCTTTTTTGGTTTTGGTAAAAACGATTAATTCTTTGTCTTTTAGCAAATCATCGGCTATTTCGACTGCAGTTTCTAGATAACCTCCACCGTTTTCACGCAAATCGATTATCAGGCTTGTGGCTTTTTGTTGAATTAATTTTTTTAAACCTTCTTTAAATTCAACATCCGTTTTTTCGGCAAATCGATTTATTTTTATATACCCAATATTGGGTTTTACCAACACTGCGACATCAACACTTTTCAAAGGCACAACATCGCGATTAACTTTGACTTTAAATTTTCTTTTTTCGGTTTTTCTAAAAACAGTTAACTCAACACTAGAACCTATTTCGCCTTTTAGTTTAGTGAAAAGGGAATCGGTTGGCAATTTTCTGCCAAAAAGTTTGTGATTGCCGGCGTATAAAATTCTATCACCTGCTTTTATCCCTGCCTTTGCTGATGGTCCGTTGTCTATAGGTTGAATAACGGCAACAGTATCGTTGTACATATAGAAACTTACTCCTATTCCAACAAAATCGCCACGCATGCTTTCGGCAACGGCTACCTGTTCACTTGGCGGCACATAAACAGAATGTGGGTCAAGTTGGGCTAGAATATTGGTGACCGTTAAATCAACAATTGAATCGGTATTTACATCATCAACATATTCATTATCAATAAAACTTATTAATTTATTTAATTTCGTTTTATAATTTTTTTGACCCGAATAGTTTCTATCGATTGGAAAATCCAAAGCACCACCAATGAGAATTCCTATGGCTAAAAAACCAAAAAGTAAGATTGGGATATGCTTGTTTTGAATTTTCATTACTATTTAAACGAAAAATGGGGTTATATATTTCAATATTAATCTAATTCTTCTATTTGATCAACAATAACTCCCGCTTTAATTAGAAAGTCAATTCCAGAAGTGTCACGATAACCATTTTGATACACTACACGTTTTATACCAGACTGATGAATTAGCTTACTACATTCTTTACAAGGTGAAAGGGTTATGTATAAAGTAGCTTGATCACATGATTGCGTTGAATTGGCTACTTTAGAAATAGCATTGGCTTCGGCGTGAAGTACATACCATTTGGTTAAACCTTCGTCATCTTCACAACAATTCTCAAAACCAGATGGTGGTACCATATACCTTCAAAGATTGGAAGAAAGTCCTAATCTTGATTTCCATTTTCACAGCTGGACATACTTTAGCTTTGCTCCATTCTGATGCCATTCGAAGATAGGCTTTATCGTATTTGGCTTGTTTTTTTTCTTTCATGTGTTTTGAAAAACTTAATTCTGTTCAAATGGTTTTCTGCATAGCCCTGATCGTAGCGGCATCTTATAGAGCGAAGAGCAGGAAAACGGTTTACAAATATAACTACTGATTGGCTCCTAATACAAATTTAGTAGCTCCAAATTTTGCTTTCGATAATCATTGGTGTTACAACTCCTATAACAAAGGCGGATAAAATGAGAATAAAATCGCGTTTGGAAAAACGAAAAAATGTTTGCAGAAGCCATGAAAGAAGAAGTACCGTAACTACTATAACAATTTGTGCCGCTTCAATTCCTACAGCAAACTGTAATAAAGGAATTACTTTATCTGTTGGTTTTCCTGATAAAATAGAATTGAAATAATTGGAAAATCCAAGTCCATGAATAATACCAAAAAAAAGAGTTACCAATACAATAAAATTCATATGGCTGTTTTTGGAAGTCTTACCTGCAGTAAAAAGATTGTAAATAGCCGTTAATAAAATTGTTATAGGAATTAGAAATTCGACAACATTGGCTTTAATAAAAATGACTTTGAAAACAGATAGTAGCAAAGCTAAAGTATGTCCAGCTGTGAAAATGGAAATCAAGATTAGGACTTTCTTCCAATCTTTGAAGGTATATGGTACCACCATCGCGATTAGAAAAAGGACGTGATCATAGGCATTTAGATCTAAAACGTGCCTTAAACCAACTTGAAAATATATCCAGAATTCAGTCATAAAACTATAATTGATAGATTAATGTGATGTAAACTTACAATTTATTTTGTTTCTACAATACATCATTAACTTTTTTAAAAACTTAGTAATTGATTTTTAAATAATCTGAAATAGGTATATATTTGCAGAACAAAACTAATATACTTATGTCATTTTCAGATTTATTTGATAGCGAATTTAAAACCAGAAACAAAGGTCATTTCTCAGCAATTGTTCGTGTTGCTATAGCTGATGGAGAATTGAGCAAGGAAGAAAAAGAATTTTTAGATAAATTAGCAGTTCGTTTGGAGATTTCGACAGCCGAATATGATGAAATTCTAAAAAACCCATCTAAATACCCAATTAATCCACCGTATTCATATGCTCACCGTTTGGAGCGTTTATATGATTTGTCAAGAATGGTTTATGTTGACCATATTCTTGGTGATAAACAAAAAGAGATTTTGACTCGTTTTGCTTTAGCTTTAGGTTTTACACCGGGTAATGTTTCTTTTATTGTAGATAAGGCGTTGTCATTATTAGTTATGGGTGTAGACTTAGACACTTTTACTTACGAAATGACGCATATGAATAAATAATAAAGGTACAAAATAAGAGGTACAAATAAAAAATCCTGATTACTCAGGATTTTTTTTATTTGTACTTATTCATAAATTCTTCCGCTTTGGCAACCATATTATAACTTCCACAGAAAAAAGGTACCCGTTGATGCAATTCAGTTGGTTGAATTTCCATAATTCTCATATAGCCATCAGATGCTTTTCCGCCGGCTTGTTCTGCAATAAACGCCATTGGATTACATTCATAGAGTAAACGTAATTTGCCTTTAGGTGCTTTAGAACTTGTTGGATAGATATAGATACCACCTTTAATCATATTACGATGCATATCAGAAACCAAGCTTCCAATGTAACGTGAAGTGTATGGTCTATCTCCTTCTTCAAGTTGGCAATATTTGATGTAATTTTTAACTCCTTGTGGAAAATGAACATAATTTCCCTCATTTATAGAGTATATTAATCCATCTTTGGGATATCTCATATTAGGGTGTGATAGATAAAAGGTACCAATTGCAGGATTTAGTGTAAAACCATTAACACCATGCCCTGTTGTGTAAACTAGCATGGTTGATGTTCCATAAATAACATACCCTGCTGCAACTTGATTTACTCCAGGTTGAAGAAAATCTTCTATCGTTACTGGCGTTCCTACAGGTGTTACTCTCCTAAAAACAGAGAAAATGGTGCCAACAGAAACATTTACATCAATATTTGATGAACCATCTAACGGATCCATCAAAACTACATATTTGTTGTTATGACTTTTATCACTACCCGCAACAGTTATGAAGTCATCATTTTCTTCTGATGCAATACCACATACAATTTCACGATTGATCAATGTCTGAATAAAAACGTCATTGGCGTAAACATCTAGCTTTTGTTGGTCTTCTCCCTGAATATTTTGTTCTCCTGCAGCACCAACAATATCAACTAAACCAGCTTTGTTTACTTTGTAATTTACTACTTTTGCTGCAAGTCTGATGGAGTTGATAATTCTTGATAATTCCCCCGAAGAATATTGAAATGCGTTTTGATTTTCAATAATAAATTCACCTAAAGTTTTGTTGCGTTCTTCCATTTACGAAATCGATGTAGTTGTTTGTGCAAATATCGTTTTTTTAATTAAAAATCAATGGAAAAACATTAAAAAATCTAGTAAAAAAATTACTAAACTTATTTTATATTTGTTGCTCAACTTTTTAACATCATTTATATGAAATCAAGACAAATATTTTTAGGAGTATGTATCGTATTATTTAGTTTTACCAACACAATTGCGCAAATAAATTTAGGAGATAGAGCTATGGGTGCTTTGCAAAACGGAGTAGCTAGTTTTACTTTTAGTAATGAAACAGCAGCTGCACTTGCAAAAGAAGCAGTAAGAAAAATGGATTCTAGTAATGTCGTTGCGGGTCCAAAAGATGGTTATGCATTACGATTGAATAGAATTTTTGGTAAACATGCTACAGAAAATGGATTGGCTTTAAACTACAAGGTCTATTTAACAAAAGACATAAATGCTTTTGCATGCGCAGATGGAAGTGTACGTGTTTTTTCAGGTTTGATGGATATTATGGATGACAATCAATTACTAGCGGTTATTGGTCATGAAATTGGTCACGTTGCCAATGAAGATACGAAAGACGCTATGAAAGCAGCCTATAGAAAAGCTGCTCTAACAGATGCTATTGCATCCCAATCTGACAAAGTGGCCAAACTTACCGATAGCCAACTTGGACAATTAGGTAGTGCAATGCTAGATAGTAAACACAGTAGAAAGCAAGAATCTGAAGCAGATACTTACTCATATGATTTTATGAAAAGACATGGTTATAATGTAAATGCTGTTGCTTCAGCTTTTGAATTATTAGCAAGTCAAAGTGGTGGTGCGTCTGCCGATTTCTTATCGCAAATGATGAGTTCACATCCCGATCCTTCTTCTAGAGCTGCAACTGCAAAAGCAAGAGCTGAAGCTGATGGGTTATACAAACCATACAAGCAAGGAATAATCAACAACAAGGCTACAACCACAAAAAAACCAGTGAAAAAACCAGCCAAAAAGAAATAATATCTATGATTATTAGAAAAGCTACAAAAGAAGATATGCCGCAAGTTCTTGAATTAATTCGAGAATTAGCAACTTTTGAAAAAGAACCAGATGCTGTTGTTGTAACCGTTGAAGATTTGATTCGTGATGGCTTTTCTGAAAATCCATTATTTCATTGCTTTGTCGCCGAAGTTGACACAGATATAGACACTAAAAATCAATACTTTAAACAAATTATTGGAATTGCATTTTACTATTACAGGTATTCCACTTGGAAGGGAAAAACGATTCATTTGGAAGATTTAATTGTAAAAGAAAACAAGCGAGGTCTTGGTGCTGGTTATGCATTGTATAGCGAAATTATTAAACAAGGTAAAAAAGATAACGTTCGCAGGATTGAATGGAATGTGCTCGATTGGAACACACCCGCAATAGAATTTTACGAAAAAACAGGGGCAAAAGTACTTGATGATTGGCGAGTAGCACAAATGGATGAAAACGGGATCACAAATTTTTTAAAACAATAAAAATTTAAACACAGATTTCTAAAACCTGTGTTCAAAAAGATACATACAATTTAAATTAAGATGAAAATATTCAAATTTGGTGGCGCTTCTGTGAAAGATGCCGATGGTGTAAAAAATGTAGCTTCAGTTCTAGAAAAAGTAGGACATGAAGATGTATTGATTGTCATTTCTGCAATGGGAAAAACGACCAATGCACTTGAAGTTGTAATCAAAAATTATTTTGAAAAATCAAATGAGTTCAATGCATCTCTTCAAGAAGTTAGAAAGTACCATAATCAAATTTTATTAGAGCTTTTTGACGATGAAGAACACGATGTTTATTTTGCAGTAAATAGTCATTTTGCAGATCTAGAATATTTTTTAAGAAGTAATAAATCGCCAAATTATAACTTTGTTTACGACCAAGTTATTAGTTATGGAGAAATTGTTTCAACAACGATTGTAAGTCATTATTTCAACGAAAAAGGATTGAAAAATAACTGGATAGATGTTCGAAACTTAATAAAAACAGATGCGACTTATCGTGATGCAAATGTAGATTGGGAACAAACTCAGAAATTAATTTCAAAAGGAATTAAAAAGAAAACCTTGAATATTACGCAAGGTTTCATTGGTTCAGACGAAAATAATTTTACCACAACTTTAGGAAGAGAGGGTTCTGATTATACCGCTGCAATTTTCGCCTATTGCTTAAGTGCAGAAAGTGTGACTATTTGGAAAGACGTCCCAGGTGTTTTGAATGCCGATCCAAGGTATTTTGAGAATGCTGTTTTATTAAATCAAATTTCGTACCGTGAAGCAATTGAGTTGGCGTTTTATGGAGCTTCTGTAATTCACCCAAAAACCTTACAGCCATTACAAAAAAAGGAGATTCCTTTATATGTAAAATCATTTATTAATCCGCTTTTACCTGGAACAAGTGTTTCAAAGGGAGAAGATTTGAATCCGAAAACTTCATGCTTTATTGTGAAGAAAAATCAATTGTTGATTTCATTATCATCAATCGATTTTTCATTCATTATGGAGGAAAATATCAGTGAAATTTTTGCTTTACTACATAAATTCAAAATTAAAGTGAGTCTAATTCAAAACACTGCGATTAGTTTTTCGATTTGCATTGAAGATAAGTTTGGAAATTTTAATGACTTAAGAACCGTACTGTCAAAAAAATTTAAAGTATCATACAACGAAAATGTATCGCTTTACACCATCAGACATTTCACCAAAGAAGCTGCAGAAATTGTAGAAAAAGATAAAACTATTTTGGTAAAACAGATTTCGAGAGAAACTATGCAAGTGGTTACAAAAGAGTGATTTAAATAGTGTTTTATAGAAAAACATGACTCAATAAGATTAATTTGAAGTCTGCTTTAATAGTATAAAAAAAGCTCTAAAAAACATTTCAAGCGAACTTGATTTTTTTTAGAGCTTTTTTTATTCATCCGTGACCACGGTGGGATTTGAACCCACACGCCCTTACGAGCACCACCCCCTCAAGATGGCGAGTCTACCGTTTCTCCACGTGGCCTTAACTAAAAAAAGTCATTCACCTTTAGCGAACGACTTCTTATCGTGACCTGGCTGGGGCTCGAACCCAGGACCCCATCATTAAAAGTGATGTGCTCTACCAACTGAGCTACCAAGTCAGTGATTGAAAAAACGAAAAAAAATTGTGACCTGGCTGGGGCTCGAACCCAGGACCCCATCATTAAAAGTGATGTGCTCTACCAACTGAGCTACCAAGTCATTATCATTTCTTCAATGCGGGTGCAAATATAAGGCGATAATATTTATATTTCAAATCAAATTTGTTATAAATTTGTCTTTTTTTACTATTTCTCTTTAACAACCTAATTTATAAGGTTTTATTCTCATGAAAAAAATAATTTTGATAGGTTATATGGGCAGCGGAAAGTCAACAATTGGCAAATTATTGGCAAAATCATGTACTTTAAAGTTCGAAGATTTGGATTTTTATATTGAAAAAATGACTGAAACCTCTATTGAAAGAATTTTTAAAACAAGAGGAGAGATTTTTTTCAGGAAAATTGAAAACAAATATTTGGTAGCGCTTTTAAATTCTAACGAGAAAATGGTTATAAGTCTTGGTGGTGGCACCCCATGTTTTACAAATAACAATCAACTTCTTTTCACCAAGACCTATACAACGATTTATCTTAAAGCTTCTGTAAACGAACTTTACAATAGACTTGAAAGCAGTAAACAAAAACGTCCATTGCTTGCTAGCTTAAATTCTGAGGAAATGAAACAATACATAGGAATTCATCTTTTTGAGCGAAGTGTATTTTATAATCAAGCAACTTACACCATTACTGTCGATGGAAAATCGCCCGATGAAATTGTAACAGAAATTAAAAGTTTACTCTTCTAAAAAAGCATAATCTCCTTCTTTATCAAAAACAACTTGAACATGTTCCAAAGAAGAGGTACTTAATGAAATTCCTTTAAAATCTGCCTTTACTGGATATTTTTTATGATTTCTATCTACTAATACAGCAGTCTTAAATTTCTTCAAAGGAACCTCTAAAAAATGCTTTACACCATAAACCAAAGTTGTTCCTGTATTCAACACATCATCTACTAGAACTAATCCTGTATTAGTATATTTTTCCTTCGAAATTGA
>CAZLEU010000063.1:0-15544 GCA_964558625.1 uncultured Flavobacterium sp. | reverse complement strand
GAACTTAATATAGCAAGCATTTCTCCAGGTGTTTACATCATCAAATTTCGTGAAGGCGAAGCTACCGAAACTAGAAAGTTGATAGTGAAATAGTTATAATTCACCTACCTATTCATTTAGTTAATAATTTTTTCACATGCTTTATAATTACATTACAAAATACTTAGTATCTTTGTAGCCTAAACGTTTAAAAAAAATTAAGAAATGAAAAAACTTTACTCTTTATTATCTATTGTTTTAGTTTCTGCTGCATCTCAAGCACAGGTTGTTATTAGTCAAGCCTATGGTGGTGGTGGAAATGGTGGTGCAACTTATTCTAACGACTTTATTGAATTATTTAACAGAGGGACTGCAGCTCAAAACTTAGCTGGATGGTCTGTTCAATATGCATCGGCAAATGGTACATCATGGTCGACTACAGCTTTACCTAACTTTGATTTACAACCAGGTCAATATTTTTTAATTCAAGAAGCTGCAGGAGCTACTCCAGTACTAGCGTTACCAACTCCAGATTTAGATGGTGTTAGTGCAGCAACAACTGGTTCAAATGGATTACCTCTACTTACTGGTTTAGCAATGAGTGGTTCTAATGGAAAAGTTATTTTGGTAAACACTACAGTTGCTGAAACAACAGCTGATCCAACTGGTGCTCAAATTATGGATAAACTTGCTTATGGTGCTACATCTACATCTGGTTTTGAAGGAACTGGTCCAACAGGTACAGCATTAACAAGTTCAACAGCTGCTATAAGAAATAATGGTGGATGTACTGATACCAATAACAATGCTACTGACTTTACAACAGCTACACCAACACCAAGAAATAGTACAAGCCCATTAAACTCTTGTGCTTTAGCAACATCTCAAAACGCAATTGCTGGTTTAGATATTTATCCAAACCCTGTTACTAATGGTGTTTTAAATATCAACACTACAGCTAACGATGCTAAAAATGTAGTGGTTTATGATGTACTAGGAAAACAAGTAGTAAATACTACTATTTCTGGAAATACAGTAAACGTTGCCAACCTTAAAAATGGTGTTTACATCGTAAAAATTACTGAAAACGGTAAAACAGCTACAAGAAAATTAGTTATTAGATAATTAATTCTTTTATATAAAACTAAAGCCCTTTCCATTTGTAAAGGGCTTTTTTATTTTAGTACTTTTGCAAAAAAAGAATTGATTTCTCCACAAGACATTTTTACCATCGCTAACCAAAAGCAATTTGAAAAAATAGCTTTGAAAGTTTTTCGTTTTCAATACGAGAATAATACTGTGTATCGCGACTTTTGTGATTTCCTTAAAGTTGAAAAAGACAGTGTTAAGTCATTGCAACAAATTCCGTTTTTACCAATACAATTTTTTAAAAGCCATGAGGTTGTTGCTTCAACAAATTCTGTTCAAGAAACATTTACCAGTAGCGGCACGACTGGAATAACAACAAGCAAACACTTAGTTACCGATGTTTCATTATACGAACAAAGTTACCGAAACGCTTTTTCCGAATTTTATGGAAACATCGAAGATTATGCGATTTTAGCTTTGCTTCCATCCTATTTAGAAAGGCAAGGTTCCTCACTCATTTATATGGTGCATGATTTGATTCAACTTTCAAACAATGTAAACAGCAATTTTTATTTGCATAATTACGACGAATTAACATCTAAATTAATCGAACTAGATTCTGAAGGTCAAAACGTATTGTTAATTGGCGTGACTTATGCTTTATTAGATTTAATAGAAAAGAAAAGTTTCCAATTGCAAAACACCATTGTAATGGAAACCGGCGGCATGAAAGGAAAACGAAAAGAAATCATTCGAGAAGAATTACACGAAATTTTATGCAAAGGTTTTGGCGTTGCCAACATCCATTCAGAATATGGAATGACCGAATTATTATCGCAAGCCTACTCACTTGGAAATGGAATTTTCGAATGTCCTAACTGGATGCAAATCTTAATTCGTGACCCCGAAGACGCTTTATCCTATGTTTCAACAGGAAAAACAGGTGGTATTAATGTAATTGATTTGGCAAACATCAATTCGTGTTCGTTTATAGCTACGCAAGATTTGGGCAAAAAATATCCCAACAATTCGTTTGAAGTATTGGGACGTTTTGATAATTCTGATATTCGTGGTTGTAATTTGATGGTTATTTAATTCTAATCACAAAATAATTTTTCTTACCACTTTGTAACAAAACAAACTGCCCATTGATTAAATCGTTCGATGTCAATTTAAATTCCTCTGTAACCTTAGCTTTATTTACCGAAATCGAATTGGCACTCAAAGCACGTCTTGCCTCACCATTAGACTTCATAAAACCTGTTTTCTCATTCAAAACTGTTACAATATCTATTCCAGCCTCAATGTCTGCTCTTGAAATTTCTGCTTGCGGTACACCATCAAAAACTTCCAAAAAAGTAGCTTTATCCAAGTTTTTCAAATCATCAGCTGTTGCATTTCCAAACAAAATTGCCGAAGCCTGAATTGCTTTGTCTAACTCATCTTTTCCGTGTACAAATATTGTAACTTCTTCTGCTAATTTTTTTTGTAATACTCTCAAGTGCGGTGCTTCATGATGCTCTGCAACCAAGGAATCGACCGTATTTTTATCCAAAAAGGTGAAAATTTTGATATATTTTTCAGCATCGACATCGGTTGTGTTCAACCAAAATTGGTAAAATTTATATACCGAAGTTTTATCAGCTGTTAACCAGACATTGCCTCCTTCCGATTTTCCAAATTTAGAACCATCTGCTTTGGTAATCAACGGACAAGTCATCGCAAAAGCTTTGGCCCCTTCCCCATTCATTCTTCTTACCAACTCTGTTCCAGTAGTGATATTTCCCCATTGATCACTTCCACCCATTTGCAACAAACAATTATGTGTTTTATACAAATGATGAAAATCGTACCCTTGTATCAATTGATAAGTAAACTCTGTAAAACTCATCCCTTCTCCTTCTCCAGCCAAACGTTTTTTTACAGAATCTTTTGCCATCATATAATTCACTGTGATACGTTTACCAACATCACGAGCAAAATTAATAAACGAAAAATCTTTCATCCAATCGTAGTTATTTACCAAAATCGGAGCATTAGCAGCTGTCGAATTAAAATCCAAAAAACGAGATAAAACGGCTTTTATTCCAGCAACATTCTTATCCAAGGTAACTTCGTCCAGTAAGTTTCTTTCATCACTTTTACCCGATGGATCACCAATCATTCCAGTTGCACCACCAACCAAAGCAATCGGTTTATGTCCAAATTTTTCTAAATGAACCAACAAAATAATCGGCACCAAACTTCCTATATGCAACGAATCGCTCGTTGGGTCAAACCCAATATACGTGGTCGTCATTTCTTTAGTCAGTTGTTCTTCGGTGCCAGGCATAATATCGTGCACCAATCCGCGCCATTGTAATTCTTCTACTAAATTCTTCATCGTAAAAACTATAATTTCCGCAAATATAACGAAAGTCAATGGCAATGCCAATTTCAAAAAAAATTTAAAAATTAGGAGCGAATGGCTCGGGCTTTATCAGTGATTGTAATTCCTGCTTTTCGTTCCAATCTTTTTTTATACCTGACAGGTTTAAAAAAAGATTTCCACTGCAATCAGGGCTAGTTCGTTTTTGTCTTTTTTATTTGCTTTTTTGGTATCTTAGCAGTTCATTACAACACATCATGAATCCAAAATCAATCAAAATCCTTCATATTGACAGCAATCATCCTTTGCTATTAGAACAACTGCAACAAGCTGCTTATACAAACCACGAAGATTACAAATCAACCAAAGAAGAAATAGAAGCCAAAATTCAAGATTATACTGGAATTGTAATTCGTAGCCGATTCAAAATTGATAAAACATTTATCGACAAAGCCATTAATTTAAAGTTTATTGCTCGCGTTGGCGCAGGTTTAGAGAGCATCGATTGCGATTATGCCACAAGCAAAAATATCCATCTTATAGCTGCTCCAGAAGGCAACAGAAATGCAGTTGGCGAACACACACTCGGAATGTTACTTTCATTATTTAACAAACTAAATCGTGCCGACAAACTAGTTCGCGAAGGAAACTGGATAAGAGAAGGAAATCGCGGTCACGAACTCGAAGGTAAAACCGTTGGTATTATAGGTTATGGAAACATGGGAAAATCATTTGCCAAAAAGCTAAAAGGTTTTGATGTAACTGTTTTGTGCTATGATATTCAAGAAAATGTTGATGATGAAAACGCACATCAAGTTTCGTTACAAGAATTACAGCAAAAAGCCGACGTTTTAAGTTTACATATTCCTTGGACACCAGAGACCGACAAAATGGTGAACACAACATTTATAAATTTATTTGCCAAACCTTTTTGGTTATTAAATACCTCTCGTGGGAAAAATGTAGTTACAGCCGATTTAGTTTCGGCATTACAATCAGGTAAAATTCTTGGAGCTGGTTTAGATGTTTTAGAGTACGAAAAACTTTCTTTTGAGAATCTTTTTATTACAGGCGAAAAACCAGAAGCATTTGAGTATTTACTTCAAGCAGAAAATGTTATACTAACACCACACATTGCAGGCTGGACTTTTGAAAGTCACGAAAAACTAGCACAGACAATAGTTGATAAAATTAAATCTCTTTTTTCATATTAGCTTTACTTATTTTTTAACATTTTTTTATACTTTAGCATTTTCTAACCAAAAACAAAAAATTATGGAAGTAACAAACCCAACAGAAGACTGGAACAAACCAACACAACCACAACAAGAAAACAAAAAAGTTTTAGCTGGTGTAATGGGAATATTATTTGGCGGATTAGGAGTTCACAAATTTATATTAGGATATACGCAAGAAGGAATTATTCAATTAGTAGTTTCTGTGGTAACCTGTGGAATAGGTAGTTTAATCGGATTCATCGAAGGAATTATTTACTTAACTAAATCAGACGAAGAATTTTACAATACTTACCAAGCTAACAAAAAAGGCTGGTTCTAAAAACAACGAATCCCAATTTCAAAACCGAAGTTGGGATTTTTTAAAATTTGCTTTCTAATTTCTACCTTCAGAATCCTCAAACCTCAAACTACTTTTCACCTAATTTACGCTCTAACTCTGCCTGAAATTCTTCCATAACAGGTTTTACAGTGCTTTCTGGCAAATCGGCTATTCTTATATACATTAGTCCATCAATGGCATTATTAAACATAGGATCAACATTGAAAGCTATAACTCTCGCATTTTGTTTAATGTATTTTTTGATCAAAACAGGTAGTCTTAAAATTCCAGGTTCGATTTCATCAATAATTTTATCAAACTTGTTCAAATCGGCTTCAGCTTCATTAAAAACAAAATCTTTATCAGCATCTTTTAGTTTAACCTTATACTCTTTTTTAGGATGAATGTACTGTGCTACATAAGGATCATAATAATGCGATTTCATAAACTCAATCATGATAGACTTTGAGAACTCGGTAAACTGATTACTAATACTTACACCACCAATTAAATATTTGTGTTCTGGATAACGTAAAGTAGTATGAACAATTCCTTTCCACAACAAGAACAAAGGCATTGGTTTTTGTTGATAATCTTTACATATAAAAGCCCTACCCATTTCAATAGACTGGCTCATCATGTCGTACAATTCAGGTTCAAATCGAAATAAGTTATTCAAATAAAAACCCTCTATACCATATTTACTATATATTTCAGAACCCAAACCCATACGATAAGCTCCGGCAATTTGCTCGTTGTCTTCATCCCACAAAAACATATGGTGATAATATTCATCACATTTATCTAGGTCAATTGCTTCATTGGTTCCTTCCCCTACTTCTCTAAACGTTATTTCACGCAAACGACCAATTTCGTGCAAAATATTTGGAATTTTTTCTGGTGTAACCAAAAAAACAGAATAATTCTTACTTTGAAGTAAGCGATAATCAGAGTTTTGAATAGATTTGACTTCTTCTAAAATTTTATCATGATTTGCAGGTTTCACGATTTGCTTTTGACTTTTTTGGGTGGCTAAATTTGAAACCGAAAGTAACTTGTTTCCATCGTCAAACGAGTTCGAAAGCATATACGTTTTTTTTCTCAAAAACTCAGAATACTCCTCAATGGTTAGATGCTCATTTTGCTCAGCAACCGAAATTGGTTTTCCAATTCTAACCTTAATAATCCTATCTTTTTGAGTAAACAATTCTGAAGGTAATTTAGCTGTACGTAAAGTACCTCCAATCTTGGATAAAAAATAAAAAAGACGACTATTTTTGGCATGAAAATAAATTGGAACAACTGGAACTTGCGCTTTTCTAATCACTTTTATAGCACCTTCTTCCCAATCTTTATCGACCATTAATTTACCATCTTTATAGGCAGAAACTTCCCCTGCCGGAAACATTCCTAATGGTTTTCCATCACTTAAATGGCGTAAAGTTTCTTTAATTCCGATAACACTCGACTTAGCATCCTTATGATTTTCAAAAGGATTCACAGGCATTATATAAGGCTTCAAAGGAAGTATTCTATGCAATAGAAAATTGGCAATTATCTTAAAATTTGGTTCTCTTTCAAGCATTAATTTTAATAACAAAATACCATCAATACCGCCAAGCGGATGATTGGAAATGGTGATATAAGCACCCTCTTTGGGCAAACGTTTTAAATCTTCTTCAGGGATTTCAAATTTGATTTGTAAATCATCTAAAATGGCATTTAAGAACTCAACATCTTTTAGATGCTTATGTCTGTCATAAAGCTTGTTAAGCGCAGAAATTTTAAGCACTTTCATCAGTAACCAGCCCGAAAAAGTCCCTAAAACTCCGTATTTATCAGTATTGATTGCTTTTGCAACTTCTTTAGCAGTAACTAACCCCATTTATAGTTTTTCATTTTGAACAAGAAACAAATATAGTAAATCTTATTGAAAGGATTTTGGCAAAATTTTATTTTAAGTAAATTTGGTTAAAGAATTACTATAATTTAAACTATCAGTAGTAATTTTTAGCCTTTTTATTTACTTTTGAAAAAACAATAAAATTTTTCACATGAGAATCATTTCTTATAATGTAAATGGCATTCGCGCCGCAATTTCAAAAGGGTTTTTAGATTGGTTACAAAGTGCAAACCCTGATGTTATTTGCCTACAAGAAATAAAAGCAACCGAAGATCAAATTCCAACAAACGAAATTACAGCCGCAGGTTATCCTTATCAATATTATTTTTCGGCTACCAAAAAAGGCTATAGTGGTGTTGCCATTTTATCTAAGATTGAACCTAAAAAGGTAGTATATGGAACTGGGATAGAACATATGGATTATGAAGGTAGAAACATAAGAGCCGATTTTGATGGACTATCGGTTATGAGTTTGTATTTACCATCGGGAACAAACATGGATAGATTAGACCATAAGTTCAAGTATATGGATGATTTTCAAAACTATATAAATGATTTAAAAAAAGAAACACCAAACCTTGTCATTTGTGGCGATTATAACATTTGTCATCAAGCAATTGACATTCATGACCCGATAAGAAATGCTACAGTTTCTGGCTTTTTACCAGAAGAACGAGCTTGGTTAGATGCTTTTATGAAATCGGGATTTATTGATAGTTTTCGCCACTTTAATAAAGAACCACATAATTATTCTTGGTGGAGTTATAGAGCTGGTGCAAGAGGCAACAACAAAGGTTGGCGTATCGATTATAACTTAGTTAGTGAAAACTTAAAAGACAAATTGTCTAGAGCAGTGATTCTACCCGAAGCCAAACATTCTGACCATTGCCCTATCTTGGTAGAAATAAGTTAAAATGTCAATAACAATGTCAATAACAATATTGAAATCCATTTCAATCTATTAGATGTTGAAGTAAATTTGTTTTACAATTAAACCCAAATAAAATGATTAAGAAAATTTCTTTAGGATTGCTTGTTCTTTCCTTAACCACTTCATGTGTTTCTAAAAAAATATATGCTGATTTAGAAAATAAATTCACCGAACTTAAAAAAGAAAATAGAAAACTTGCCGACGAAAACGATGAGTTGAATAAATCTAAAAACCAACTTGGGATAGATGGTGAAAATCTAAAAACTGAATTAGCAAAAATCAAAGCTGAACGAGACAAATTACTTGCAGATTATGCAGCTGTTGATAAAAATCTAAAAACATTACAAGCTTCATACACTGCTCTAGAAAAAAATAGTGACGAGTCGTTGCAAGCAAATATGAATAAAAATCGTGAGCTATTGGCACAATTAGAAGCAAAAGAAAAAACACTAGCTGCCGAAAAAGAACGATTAGATAAATTGAAAGCCGAATTAGACTCGAGTGCAAAACGTTTGAACGAATTAGAAAGCTTGATTGCTACCAAAGATGCTGGTATGAAAAAGCTAAAAGAAACATTAACCAAATCACTAAAAGCTTTTGACGGAAAAGGACTTACTGTTCACGAAAAAGACGGAAAAGTATATGTTTCTATGGAAAACAAATTGTTATTTCAAACGGGAAGTTGGGCTGTAGGTGAAGAAGGTAAAAAAGCAGTTGTTGCCGTTGCAAAAGTGCTTGGTGACAATCCAGATTTATCTGTTCTAATTGAAGGTCATACAGACAATGACAAATTTGGTGGAGCTGTTGGAGGTGTAGAAAACAACTGGGATTTATCTACAAAACGCGCTACAGCAATTGTCACTATTTTGACAGAAAACAAAAATGTTAATAAACAAAACCTAACCGCTGCTGGTCGTGGTGAATATGCTCCAATAGCTTCTAATGACACACCTGATGGTAAAGCAAAAAACAGAAGGATTGAAATTATCCTAACACCTAAATTGGATGAGATTTCGAAAATGTTAAATGACTTATAATTTGATTTTCTCTAAGTTTTAAGCATAAAAAAACCGCCTAGTTATAAAACAAGGCGGTTTTTTTTAATTTTATTCTTTAATTTCATTTCCTTCTTTATCGAAAAAATGATATTCAAGATACGTGTAAGCGTCACGAGGTATTATTTTCACCCATTTTTTATGTTCAAAAAACCATTTTGAACGTATTGATGGAAATCCTTTTTTAAGATATGCTGCTACAAATGGATGAACATTTAAGGTCACTTTTTTGTTGGCTAACAATAATCTTTCTAAATCAGAAGTAATCTTATCTATTATCAAAATTGGAGCTTCAATTTCTCCATTTTCGTTATTAGGATCTTCTTCTCTAGTTTTTATATTCACTTCTGGCCGAACTCTTTGTCTAGTTATTTGAACTAATCCAAACTTGCTCGGAGGTAATATTTTGTGTTTGGCTTTATCATCGCTCATTTCTTCTTTCAAGAAATCAAACAAAACTTTTCTATTTTCTGGATTTTGCATATCAATAAAATCGACAACAATAATACCACCCATATCACGCAAACGTAGTTGTCTAGCGATTTCTGCAGCAGCAATCATGTTTACTTCCATGGCGGTATCTTCTTGATTGGTAGCTTTATTAGAACGGTTACCACTATTTACGTCTATTACGTGTAGAGCTTCGGTATGTTCAATAATAAGATAAGCCCCTTTACTCATTGATACTGTTTTACCAAATGAAGTTTTGATTTGTCTCTCTATATTATATTTTTCGAAAATAGGTGTGTCTTTCGATTGATAAAACTTTACTATTTTTTGTTTTTCAGGAGCTATTTCTGCTAAATAGTCCTTGGTTTCGTTATACAACTCTTCGTCATCTATCTGAATACCACTGAAGGTATCATTAAAAACGTCTCTAATAATAGAAGATGCTCTGTTTAGCTCTCCTAAAACTTTAGACGGATGATGAGCAGTTGGTAATTTTTTACACATTGCAGTCCATCTACTAAGTAGGTTCTGCAAATCTTTTTCTAATTCGGCTGTATTTTTGCCTTCTGCTACTGTTCTCACAATAACACCAAATCCTTTTGGTTTGATTGATTGTACTAATTTCTTAAGTCTTTCTTTTTCACCTTTTATTTCTATTTTTTGCGAAATTGAAACTCTATCAGAAAAAGGGACTAAGACGATAAATCTACCAGCAAGAGAAAGCTCTGCACTTATTCTTGGACCTTTGGTAGATATCGGTTCTTTAACAACTTGTACTAAAATAGATTGATTGGCGCTAAACACATCTGTGATGACACCGTCTTTATCAATCTCTTTTTCAAACTGAAAGTTTTTTAGGGAGAAATCTTTTATTTTACCTGCGCTTACAAGTTTTATGAATTTCAATTGAGAAGCTAAATTTGGACCTAAATCGTGATAATGTAAAAAGGCATCTTTTTCATAGCCTACATTTACAAAAGCAGCATTAAGTCCTGCAACTGGTTTTCTTATTTTGGCTATAAAAATATCGCCAACTTGAAAGTTGCTTGTTTCTTCTTCTTTATGCAATTCAATTAGTTTTCCATCTTTTAATAAGGCAAAATCTACGGTTTCTGAATTAGATCTAATAATTAGTTCTTTATTCACGCTGTAAATTTTTATCCGAACTCTTAATTTAGGGATTTGAATTTGAGATTATTGGGATTCTTAAACCAAAAATTCATTCTCCTATATCAACAATAGGGATGGATTAAACAATTTTAACAGGTACTTTACCCGAAGAAAGTTAGTTAACAGTGGGTTTTTTAGTTAGCAAACTGCTTACTACGACCGAATACTGTTTACTAAGTTTCATTTTCAATGAACGTTTAAAAAGAAAAAAGTAGTTTAGAACTACTTTTTCTTTTTGTGGCGGTTAGCTCTCGCTCTTTTTTTACGTTTGTGCGTCGCTACCTTATGTCTTTTTCTTTTTTTACCACTTGGCATATTCGGTGATTTTAGTGATTATTACTATGTTATTTTGCTTCGTTGTTTGTTTTTACTCCTTCAACAAACACTTTAGCTGGTTTGAATGCTGGAATATTGTGAGCAGGAATCTTGATAGTAGTATTTTTAGAAATATTTCTACCTGTTTTTTCCGCTCTAGTTTTGATAATAAAGCTACCAAATCCTCTTAAGTATACATTATCACCTGTTTCCAAAGAAGTTTTTACTTCTTCCATAAAAGATTCAACTGTTGCTTGAACATCTCCTTTTTCAAGACCTAATTTTTCTGAAATTTTCGCTACGATATCTGCTTTCGTCATTTTCGTTCGTATTTAATATTTATGTGTAATTTTTTTTTGAGGTTGCAAATATACAAATTAAAAAAACAAATTATCAACCTAATTCATTAAAATTTAATCAACTAAACTTTTACTTTTGTCAATCAATTTATAAAGATGCAATTTAGTAACTCATTAACTGCTTGGTATTTACAAAACAAACGCGATTTACCATGGCGAAATACTACAAATCCTTACAAAATTTGGCTGTCCGAAATCATACTACAACAAACACGTGTTGCCCAAGGTTTGCCTTATTTTTTGAAATTTGTGAAACATTTTCCGACTATTTTTGACCTAGCAAATGCTTCCGAAGAAGAAGTTTTGAAACTTTGGCAGGGATTGGGCTACTACTCACGAGCAAGAAATTTACACACAACTGCAAAAATTATAGCAAATGATTTTTCAGGAGAATTTCCAACCCGTTTTAAAGAACTACTAAAACTGAAAGGTATTGGCGATTATACCGCAGCAGCAATTGCTTCTTTTTCTTTCAACGAAGCAATCCCAGTAGTTGATGGAAATGTCTTTAGAGTTTTGGCTCGTTACTTTGATATAGAAACCAATATTGCACTTCCTTCTGCCAAAAAAGAATTTTTTGAACTGGCTTTAGAGTTAATCTCAAAAGAAGATCCTGCCTTATTCAATCAAGCAATAATGGAGTTTGGCGCTTTGCAGTGTGTTCCTAAAAACCCTGATTGCTTAAACTGTATTTTAAATTCTAGCTGTTTGGCTTTGCAAAAAAAGAAAGTCAATGAACTTCCTGTTAAATTAAAAACACTAAAAATCACACATCGCTACCTTAATTATATAGTTGCAGAAGACGAAGATCAAAAAATTGCAATTTCAAAAAGAGATAAAAAAGGTATTTGGCACAACTTATATGAATTCCCTTTGTTAGAAACCGAAACCAATGTTGAAATAGACTATGTTTTTGAAAAAGTAAAAGAAACATTATTTCAAGAAGATCAAATAATTTCTTTTTCTGAAATTAATGACGCTAGTGTAATACATAAATTATCGCATCAAACGTTACATATAAAATTTTGGAAAATTTTAATAAAAAATAAAAATCCAAACAGCATAGGTCTTGAGGAGCTAGTAAAACTCCCATTTCCGATAGTGCTATATAATTTTATTGAAAACCATTGGTAGATTTCTATAAAAATTGTACTTTTGATTTTCCTAAATCCCAGAATTATGCACGGAACGTTGAATAAAGTAATGCTAATAGGCCATTTGGGGGACGATATAAAGATGCACTACTTCGAAGGAGGTAATTGTATCGGTCGATTCCCACTAGCTACTAACGAAGTTTATGTAAATAAAACTACTAATGAAAAAATCACTTCTACAGAATGGCACAATCTCGTAGTTAGAAATAAAGCCGCAGAAATATGTGAAAAATATTTGTCAAAAGGTGATAAAATATATGTTGAAGGCCGTATCAAATCTCGTCAATGGCAAGCTGAAGATGGAACTACTAAGTATACCACTGAAATTCAAGTAACAGAATTCACTTTCTTAACAGTCAAAAAAGACACTGATTCTAACAAAACTCCTGATTTAAAAAACAATCAAGATTCAAATCTACCAGAGAATGACTTGCCTTATTAACCTTCAATTGCATTTCATAACCATTCCAAACGTATAATGTTTAAAAAAACAACTTTTTTTTTAGCCTTAATCATCGTCTTTTTTTTGGTTATCAGTTGCAAAGACGATATTCTTCCTAAGCCATCAAGTCATTTGCGATTGGATTACCCAATTGCAGAATATGTGCATTTTGAAAATAATTGCTCATTTACATTTGACATGAATTCTGAGGCAGTTATCAAAGAAAAAACACCCTGTAATTTTGAGATAAATTATCCCAAAATGAAGGCTACTATATATATCAGCTATAAACCCGTTAACAATAACCTTAAATTGTTGTTGCGCGATGCACAAAAACTCACGTACGAGCATGTTATAAAAGCCGACGCTATAACAGAACAACCATTTATTAACTCCAGTAATAAAGTATATGGAATGTTTTATCAAGTAAATGGTAATGCTGCCACAAACTCTCAATTTTATGTAACCGATAGCACTAAAAATTTTGTTGACTGTTCGGTTTATTTTTATGCAAAACCCAATTACGACTCCATTCTTCCAGCAGTAAGTTATGTAAAAAACGACATGAGAAGACTCATGGAAACATTAAAATGGAAATAAAATAATTTCAAAAAAAATCTTCTCGCAATATTAAAAAGCAAAATTTTTCGTTTTACACTATATTTGTATTCCATAATTGCATTAGCTCAATGAAAAAAAATATTTTTGCTTTTCTTCTTTTCGTTACTTTTTCTTCTGTTTTCTCTCAAAGGCAACAGTTGTGGAAAGGCTATTTTTCTTATAACGACATCAAAGATCTTTCTGAAAGTCAAGATATACTATATGCTGCGAGTGAAAATGCTTTGTTTACCAAAAACAACATAAGCGGAGAAATAAAAACTTATAATACGATTGACGGATTATCGGGACAAACAATTTCGGCTATGTACCATAGTGAAACCGCAAAAAAAACAGTTTTTGGCTACGAAAATGGTTTGATAGTGGTACGAAATGAAATTGACGGTTCCATACTAAATGTTGTTGATATTATTACTAAATCCATTCCGCAAAATGTAAAAAAAGTAAATCATTTCATGGAATACCAAGGTATTCTTTATGTTTCTTGTGATTTTGGTATAGTTCAATATAATTTAACAACACTTCAATTTGGCGACACTTATTTTATAGGCAATAATGGCAGCCAAATCATTGTAAATCAAACTGCAATTTTCGAAGGTAAAATATATGCTGCTACTCAAAACTTTGGCATTAGAAATGCAATAATTACCAATCCCAATTTAAACGATTATAACCAATGGTCAACATTAGACACAAATGGATGGAAAGGAATTGCCTCTTTTGGCACTAATCTAGTAGCAATCACATCTAACGGTAATATTCAAAAACTACAAAACGGTGTTTTTGTCAATCAAAATTCTATAGCCCAAAGCCCTATTGATTTTAGAGTTAACGATAATCATTTGATCATTACTACCCAAAATCATGTTTATGTTTACAATTCCAATTTAAGTCAAATTTTAGATATAAATAGTTCTCAAATTACTGCTGAAAACAGCATTGTTTTCTCATGTGCAACAGTAATTAACGGAATTGTATATACAGGTACTAAAGAAAATGGCGTATTTTTCACATCACTTACTGATGGTATAAATTATGAATCTATACTGCCTGATGGACCTAGTAGAAATAGCATTTTTAGTTTAAAAAAATCTCCAAGTAATTTGTGGGCTGTATATGGTGGTTATCCAGCAAATTACAACCCTTATGACTTTACAAATGGAATAACACAGTATGGGATAAGTAAACTAAATAATAATAAATGGCTTAATATTCCTTATACCGAGTTATTAAATACCAAATCATTAGTAAGAATAACGATAAACCCAAACAATGAAAATGAAGTTTATATAAGTTCCTATTTTTCTGGATTACTCAAAATTGAAGATGACATTCCAACAAAATTATTCACTCCTGAAAATACAGGCACAAATGGGCTCAAATATATTTTCAATAGTCCCGTTCAAGGGCTTCGTTTAGGCGGTGGCGTATTCGACAAAAACAACAAATTATGGATCGGTTCAAGTTTAGACTCATCACCATTAAAAGTTTTAAATCCTAATGGAACATGGCAATCCTATAGTCTTCAGAACAAATTAGGAACCGAATTCAATAATTATGCATCTGCAATTGTTGACAAAAACAACACAAAATGGTTTGCCTCATACGAAGGTCTCATTGGTTTTAACGAAGAGTTAAACAATAAATTAATAGCAATAAAAAACACCAATCATCCATTAGGCGATATCCGATCATTTGCATTAGACAATAATAACAAACTGTGGTTAGGTACATTAAGCGGATTAAGAGTGATTTCAAATGTTGATAATTTTCTCAATGATGGTGATCTAGAACCCGAAGCAATAATTATTCTTGAAGATGGATTAGCTCAAGAGCTTTTATATGAGCAATTCATTTTGGACATTGCTGTAGATGGCGCTAATAATAAATGGATTGCAACTTTTAATGCAGGTGTTTTTCAACTTTCACCAGATGGGCAAAAAACACTTAATCATTTTACAATGTCCAACTCTCCTTTGCCAAGTAATATAATTAATGACGTTGAAATTGACTCAAATACAGGTGAAGTTTTTTTGGCTACCGACAAAGGAATGGTTTCTTATAAAGGGTCGGCAACAGAAGCTAGAGAAAATCTTGAAAATGTTTATATATACCCCAATCCTGTTCGCCCAGAATATAGTGGTACCATAAAAA
>CAZLEU010000062.1:0-15611 GCA_964558625.1 uncultured Flavobacterium sp. | reverse complement strand
AAAGAAAACGACCTCTTTTTTGTGGCAAGTTGTGGGTAATTGAACAGAATAAATTTTTGATTGTTGTTTTCTACCCTACAACGCTACTTCCCTATTAACTGTCAATTTTATTTATTTTTTTCAAGAGTTCTAACTCAATCTTCATTTTGGCGATTACTTCATCTCTTTCTGTCAATTGTTTTTGTAAGGCTATCTCTTTGTTGGTTTCAAAATCTATCGTTAGTCTTTGCCCTATATACATAAAAAAATTATAGTTAAGAGCCTTGCTAAGCCGCCATAATATAGCCGCTTGCAAAGAGGAATGCTTAAAATATTTGTTTAACGTATTGGGGGCTATAGATAATGCTTGCGATACATCTTTTTTCTTGCTATGCGTTTCCTGTATAATCCAAGCCACAAGGTTGCCTACATGCAATAGGTCATCTTCTTTTTTTTGTAGATATTTTTTACTATTCATATCTTTTAAAATTAAGTATTTGTGTTTCAAAAACACTATTATTGAGCAATATAACAAACCGTACTATTACTTTTTATGTGTTTAGTTAAGTCTTTATATTAGATTAATAAAGTGTTTATATTAACTTAGTTAAGCATTATAACACATATCATTGAGTATTATAATTGACTTTACTAACTCTTTTACTAATGTAAGTTAACTATAAAAGCAAGTTTAGTTAAGTATTATGATTAACTAACCTAACTATTATAGTTAGTTATTATAACCATAAGTGTTATTTTTTTAATAAAAATATATGTCAAGAAAAAAGCTCTCTAAAAAATAGAAAGCTTTTTTTGGAAAAAAATAAACTAAATCAAATCATTCATTGGGATTAGTGGGTGGTACTCCTGTTCCGCCTTGTCCTGCAAAACGGGTTCTTAATTGTGCCACTATTGCATCGGCTCCAGCGACACCTGCATCGGCGGCAGCACCAAAAATTCTATATAGAGCAAGTGCCGATATATAGGCTTCACTTCCAGCTAATAATTGGGTGTCTTCTATTTTTTCCAATAGTTGTTTGACAAGTCCTTTTATTTCATCAAGTTGGGAGTACAATGTGATATCGTTTTGCATGTTTGTTAACGCTACATAGTTTGGCACTAGTGAAGCATTATTAACACCTGCATTTATAGCGTCTTCGGTAAATGCTTTATTATTTACATCTATTGTGGGTAGTGCAATTCTTTCTTCTATTGTAAGTCCTAAAAGAAAAGGCAAGTTGGTCGAAATAGTTTGAAGTGCGGTTTTTACAGCGGTCATTTGTGCTGCTGTTACAGTAATACTTACTCGATTGTTGGTTAAGTTGGACATAGTGATTCTTCTTTAAATTAACATTTATTGGTTACTATTTTGAGGCTGTTAATTTCTCCGATTGTTTTACATTTTTTTGGGTTTTAGTCTATATCTGGAACAATCTCAAACTTTATTTCGCAGAAAAAAAAGCATAAGAGGCTTATCCAAAAATATTGTAAAACTATAAAAGGAGATTTCACTTGAGTTAAAACACTTAAAAATACCAGGCAGTAAAAATCAAACCAAACGCTTATTATGACGTAAATTTCCCAAAAAAAATAATTTTTAACTGCCTGGCGTATTATTAACTAAGGCAAAAAAAGAGTAAATTATCGAAAACATCTTGTCGAAAAGTGATGCCCTGTATCGAAAAACGATTTTTTTTGCTGTAGTATTACTTATTAAGGTCTATTGTAAAGTGTTTTTTCTTTCTACTTTTGGGAGAGTACTTACAGGTATTACTAGGTTTTTTAGTCAAAATGGTTCTTGTATTGTCGGTTTTTCAAGTATTCTTTTCGGATTAATTTCAATATATCCCACACTGATTCACTTAATTTCACTTTAATTATAATAATTTAAAAAAACCGAAAATGATTGATTATTTTTACGGTCAAATTTTAGTTATATGTCACAAAAACGTCTTTATCTTCTGGATGCTTACGCATTAATCTTTCGTGGTTATTTTGCCTTTATAAAAAACCCTAGAATCAATTCTAAAGGAATGGATACATCTGCTATTATGGGATTTATGAATGCTTTGATGGATGTTATCAAACGTGAAAAACCCGATCATTTAGCTGTAGCTTTTGACAAAGGTGGAAGCGATTACCGTTACGAAATGTATCAGGAGTATAAAGCCCATCGTGACGAAACACCCGAAGCGATAAAAATTGCCGTTCCTTATATTCAAGAGCTATTAAAAGCCATGCATATTCCTATTATGGAAAAAGCTGGTTTTGAAGCCGATGATCTAATAGGAACGTTGGCAAAACAAGCTGAAAAAGAAGGTTTTAAAGTGTTCATGGTTACGCCCGATAAGGATTTTGCCCAATTGGTTTCGGAAAATATTTTTATGTATAAACCCGCCCGAATGGGTAACGATATTGAAATTTGGGGGATTCCAGAAGTGTTAGAAAAATTTGAAATCGAAAGACCCGAGCAAGTGATTGATTTCTTAGGAATGATGGGGGATGCTGCCGATAATATTCCAGGATTACCTGGTGTGGGCGAAAAGACGGCAAAGAAATTCTTGAAAGAATATGGCTCTATGGAAAATCTTTTGGCAAACACACACGAACTAAAAGGCGCGATTAAAGATAAAATTGAAGCCAATGCCGAGTTGGGATTGTTGTCTAAAAAACTAGCTACTATCCTACTTGATTGTCCTGTTGAATTTAATGCTGAAGATTTTGAACTATCCAAACCCGATGTTGAAAAAACCGATGCATTATTTCAAGAATTGGAATTCCGTCAAATGAAAGCACAGTTTGACAAATATTTTGGCACAGGAAAAGAATACGACGAAATTGATACCAATGGCAATGACAATGGCAATGACAAAAATCAAATTGAAAAGAAAACAACAACAAAAAAATCCAACGAAGATCAATTTGATTTGTTCGGATTTTCGGATGAGGAAAGTGGTGATGTAAAAACCAATTCGCATTATGCTACTTTGGAAAACACCAACCATAATTACACTATAGTGCAGGGTGAGTTGGGCACAAAATTGTTTTTACAAAATTTACTAAATCAGACTTCTGTCTGTTTTGATACCGAAACTACTGGAATTGATGCTTTGAATGCTGAGTTGGTTGGAATGTCATTTTCTTGGCAAAAAGGAGAGGCATTTTATGTCCCATTTCCCGAAAATCAAAAGGAGGCTCAGGCATTAGTTGATAAATTTAAACCTTTTTTTGAAAGTGAAACAATTGAAAAAATTGGTCAGAATATAAAATATGATTTGAAAATCCTTTCCAATTATGGTGTTCAAATTAAAGGGAAATTATTTGATACGATGATTGCGCATTACTTAATTAATCCAGATATGCGCCATAATATGGATGTTTTGTCCGAAACCTATTTGAAATATTCGCCAAAATCGATTGAAGATTTAATTGGGAAGAAAGGGAAAGGGCAAAAATCGATGCGCGAAGTTGCTCTAGAAGATATTAAAGAATATGCTGCCGAAGATGCCGATGTAACGTTTCAATTGAAACAAAATTTCGATCCTATTTTGGACAAAGCCGAAACCAAAAAATTATTTGATGAAATCGAAATCCCGTTAATTCCTGTTTTGGCTGCAATGGAATTGGAAGGTATTAATCTCGATGTTCCTTTCTTGAAGGAAATGTCGGTAGAGATGGCAAAAGAAAGTGCTGCATTGGAGCAAAAAATATATGAAACAGCTGGTGAGAAATTCAACTTGGCTTCTCCAAAACAATTGGGCGATATTTTATTTGACAAAATGAAAATTGGAGGCGCTAAGCAAAAGAAAACCAAAACGGGTCAGTATGCTACTGGTGAAGAAGTTTTGAGTTATTTGGCCAATGAACATCAGATTGTAAAAGATATTTTAGAATGGCGTCAGATGGTGAAATTGCAAAGCACCTATATCGATGCATTACCTAACCAAGTTGATGCAACAACAGGTCGTGTTCACACCGATTATATGCAAACGGTCGCCGCTACGGGTCGTTTGAGTTCTAATAATCCGAATTTGCAGAATATTCCAATACGTACCGAACGTGGACGATTGATTAGAAAAGCTTTTATTGCTCGTGATGAAAATTATACCTTAGTTTCTGCCGATTATTCGCAGATAGAGCTTCGAATTATTGCAGCATTATCTGGTGAAGAAAATATGATAAAAGCGTTTCAAAACAACGAAGATATTCACCGAAGTACGGCTGCAAAAGTGTTTAATGTGCCTTTGGAGGAAGTAACCAAAGAGCAACGTAGCAATGCCAAAACGGTAAATTTCGGAATTATTTATGGTGTTTCTGCATTTGGTCTTTCTAATCAAACGTCGCTTTCGCGAAAAGAAAGTGCCGAGTTGATTGATGCGTATTATGCAACATACCCAAAACTAAAATCGTATATGAGCAACCAAGTAGATTTTGCAAGAGAACATGGTTATGTGCAAACGGTTTTGGGAAGAAGACGTTATCTAAAGGATATCAATTCTGCCAATATGATGGTAAAAAGTGGTGCCGAACGAAATGCGGTAAACGCACCTATACAAGGTTCGGCTGCCGATATTATTAAAATAGCGATGATTAATATTCATAAGAAACTAATTTCTGAAAATTGGAAATCAAAAATGTTATTGCAAGTGCATGATGAGCTTGTATTTGATGTACACAACTCCGAATTAGAGAAAATAAAACCTATGATAAAACACGAAATGGAAAATGCTTTTAAAATGGATGTTCCTTTGGATGTTGAAATTGGTGTTGGAAAGAATTGGTTGGAGGCGCATTAAAAACTGGAAGTTAACGCAAAGTTGTCATTCCGAAGAAGGTATTGAAATAAAAAGGACCAACATGTCTTTTAATTTCTTTTCCATAAATCCTTTTGATGTGTTTATTCATTGTTACGAAATTTTTATTCTCTTGGAAACTTGAAAAAGATGGTTTTCATATAAAAGCAAAGTTTCAAAAAAAGTATAGATCACTTTATTATTATTAGTTTTGTTTATAATAATTTATAATTTTGCTACTTAACATAAATTATGACCAAACCAATACTTTCAGAAAAAACCATAAAATCAATAAAATCAATAACCAATAGTAACTATCTTGACTTTATTGGTTTGATAATCGTAATCACTGCTTCGATTGCCTTAGGTTATCACAACACCGAATACAAATTTGCTTTTCAGGGTAAAAACTATATTTTCTTTTTGGGTTATATTTCCATCGTCAATACAGGTTTGTCAATGATGGGAAATCGATTGGTTACCAAGAAGAATAATATTGGAAATCTTATTACTACTTGCAATACTTTTTTGAGTGGTTCAATCGATTATTTACTTGGGAATAAAGGAGCTGTATTAACATATCCTGTATCTTTTGTGGCGAATTATTTGGTTTTTAATACTTGGAAAAAAAGTAGAGTTTTACGTTCGATAGATTTTATTTTTTACAGAAATATTGTGCTTGGTTTCTTCTTTTCAATTGTTCTAAACTACATCGCTTTTAAATATATCGCTGGAACTGAAATAGATTGGAAATTGTTTTTTGCCATTGCTATTCCTGCTGGAATAACCTTTGGCGGAACATTTAATACGGCAAGAATGTATCCTGACAATTGGTTTATGTGGCAGTTTTATAATTTGACCAAAATCATTCAAAACGTACTTTTGATGAATATTGCTAATGTTGCCAAATATTCTTTCTACTTTTTTAACGCTATTATTGGCTACATTACTTGGAATGATGATAAGAAAAAGGAATCTCGTTCGAAATAATTTTTACAATAAAAATCTATAAGTCGCTTTTATCAAAAAGATGTTTTCGGGTTTTCTTCCTAAGATTTGGGAGTCTAAACTTCTAAACAAATCTTCTTTTGGGTTTCCTAAACCTGTTGTTCCTTGTGACCAAACTAAAAATAATTCTGAACCAGGAATATATTCCCATCTCACAACCAAGTTAGAACGAAATTGAACGTATGCAAAATCGGGATTGTTAATTTCATAATCATCTATACCATCACTATCTTCATCTACCGAATAAAGATTATTATCAGTGTCAAAACGTATTTGATTGGTATCTAAAACGCTTACTCTATCTCCGTAATATTTTGCTACAGGGTTGGTAACTTTACTCAAATCGGTATATTTACCTCTAGAAATAAAGGGTTCACCATAGTATTGAATGGTTAAATTGGGATTGATATTAAAATCCATTCTGATGGAAGCACTCAATGTTCTCTGGTCAATATTTCCCATTATATAACTAGAAGTAGAGCCAAAATTAGTTTGTGTTACATATTGTAGTTTATTTTTGTTAATTTCATATCTTGGAGAAACCGAAATCGTGAATGAATTAATAGGTTGATAGGTAATTCCAGTAGTCAGTTCGGTATAATCAAATGAATTATTTTTTCCTTGTGAAAGAACAATCCCAGTATCAAAACGCAATTTTTTTCGAGAATCGGTTGCAAAGTTAAATACGTTTATTACTTCTTCAGAATACCTAAAACGAGGCCCTCCTTGCAAGACAGTATTGGTATATGTTCGGGGTTTATAAATTAACTCATAATAGAAACCCCAATTACTTTTTAAGTTTGCGTTAGAACTAATTGAGTATTGTGTTCGGTTATGATTGCCTTGAAAATCATAGGTTGTAAATTGCTCAAAACGGGCATTAATTCTTCTGAAACTTCCAAAAGGTTTTAATGTTTGATAGGTCAAAATTCCAAATTGTTTGATATCGTCTGCTTGTCTCAAAAACCCAACATCATTCAACTCTAATTCTGGAGAACGCCAAGTTAAAATACCAAAATAACGCCAGTTCCCAACACTCGATTTTCCAATTTCAACTTTTCCTCCAGTTCCAGTAAGTGATGTTCTATTCTGGTCAACTTCGACATGAGTGGCATCTATTCTTTGAAACAAATGGGTTAACTGTTGTTGTGTATTGGTAATTGCTTCTTTACTACCTACCACTTTACTGGCTACAAAATTTCCATTGAAAAAGTATTTTCTGTTTTTCCAGTTATGATTAAAATCGATACCTGTAGTATAGGCTGCTTTTCTTAGGTAATCTAGTTCGGGACCATCGAGACTTCTATGAGTGGCTGTAAAAATTCCACCTATGTAACTATTTCGCTGGTTGAAATCTTTTTGAACTCTACCAACAAAATAATTTGTTAAGGGTTCAACAAGTTCTTTTCTTTTGTTTGTGTTGTCATCAATTTTGGCAAACTCATCATCGGTTACGCTCTCTAAAACGCCTATAGACCATCCGTTTTTAGTTTTTCCGCTAAATTTGGCAGCTCCAAGTATTGTTGTATTGTTAGGAATTGACAGATACTCTTTATCTGATGTAGAGGGATAACCTTGTGGGCTTCTTCCTATTCGTCTCGAATAAAATAAATTATCTTGATTTTCCGCAAATCTGTAATCGAAAATGTTTTTGTTTTCTACAAAAAATGGACGGCGTTCTTGAAAAAATATTTGAAAACCGTCCAATGCAATTGCGGCTGGGTCGGCATCTACTTGACCAAAATCTGGATTTATGGTTACGTCCAATGTCAAATCATTGGTAATACCAAATTTGGCATCTAAACCGCCATTCCATTTTCTGTTTTCTCCATCTCTAAAAGGATTTCCTTTTTCTTCGGGATATGTTTCAAGTTGGGAAACGGCAAAAGGTTGGATTTCTAATTGTTTTTGTGGTTCAATATTGACCAATCCTCTTAGTTCACCAAATTCGCTAACCCAACCTGGTGCGTCTTGAGGTATTCGTTGCCAGGTTGAACGTTCTTCTGCTCTAAAAAATCTTCTTTGTACTTGCAAACCCCAAACTTGTTCTGTATGGTTCCCAAATTTTAATTGACTTAAGGGTATTTTGACTTCGGCTGTCCAACCTTCTTTATCAATGTTGGTTTTCATGTACCAAATAGGGTTCCAACTTCCGTCCCAATTATTTCCATTATTTGAAATAAACTCATCTCCTTTTACACCCGAAACTGATGTTGTGAATGAAAAACCAGTTCGCTTATCATTGTAGCTGTCAATATTTACTTCAATCCAATCGCCTTCAAAACCATCTCGTCGTGATAGTCTTTTTACAATTTTGCTAGGTTCTTTGTCGTAGCATCTAAAAGCAAAATAAATATAGTTTTTATCGTATACTATTTTAAATTTGGTTTGCTCGGTTGGTGCTGTATTCTCGTCTGGTTCGCGTTCTATAAAATCGCCAGCCCAGTCGACAATATCCCAACTTTTATCATCAATAATCCCATCTATTGTTGGGGATTCTGTAGTATTTAGAAATTGGGTAGTATAGCTTTTCTTTTCAACTACATTTTTTTCTTGAGCTCTTATTTGGCTGGTAAATAAAAAGAAAAATAGGATTAGGATTTTGATTGATGATTTCATGATTAGTGATGATTGTTTCTATATAGACATTGACTATTGATAATTGTTACACTTTATTTCATTAAATTTCAAATTTTAACATATGAATATAAAAAACCATCACTTTTTGGGTGATGGTTTTTGCTTTTTTATAAAAAAATTAAACCTTTCTTGTCGATTCTCTTTGTCGCAACTCGGTTTTAACAATGGTGGTTTTATGACTGTAAATTTCTTCTTTGCTTTCTAATTTTTCAATTAGCATTTTGGTAGCAACTTCACCTATTTCTGGTCCGTGTTGGCTTACCGTTGAGAGACTTGGTGTTAGTCTTCGAGACCAAACACCGTCTGCAAATCCTATAACAGAAAGCTCGTCTGGAATTTTTAATCCTTTCTTGATTCCTAATTTCATTGCGGTTACTGAGGCATGCTCATCAAGAGCAAAAACAGCATCCACTTTGTTTTTGTCAAAAAATCCTGCAACTTTTGTATCGAAATCCTCAGCTGTTTCAGATAAAACAATTAAATTTTCATCTGCTTTCAATCCTTTGGCTTCAATTGCTTTATAAAAACCTTTAGCTCTTAATTTTCCAACACTCAAATTATCAATTGAAGAAAACAATGCAATTTTTTTACATCCTGTTTTAATCAAATGATTGGTTGCGTCAATAGCAGAGTCGAAATCATCAACGATTACTTTGTCACAGTTAACTTCTTCTGCAATTCTATCAAACATAACGATTGGAGTTCCTTCGCTAATAATTGATTTGAAGTGATCATATTGTTGTAATTTCTGTGCTTCTTCAGAAATTGATAAGATAAAACCATCAATTGTCCCATTACTAAGCATCTCAAGCGCATTGATTTCTTTTTCGAGTGATTCATTTGAAATACAAGTAATTACTTTATATCCTTTTTCATCGGCTACTTTTTCGATACCAGTAAAAACTTTTGCAAAAAATTGATTCAAAATATTGGGAATAATAACGCCAATGGTACGAGTAGAACGATTTTTAAGATTCAAACCAATCATATTGGGCTTGTAATTCTTTAATTTGGCGTATTCTTGTATTTTTATTTTTGTTGGTTCGCTAATTTCTGGACTATCGTTCAAAGCTTTTGAAACGGTAGAAACAGAAACGCCCAATTCTTTTGCAATTTGTTTAAGAGTAGCTTTTGCTTTCATAAATGTAGAAATTACTTTTTAAAGATCATCTAAGGTTTCGCAATTTTAGTGTTTGTCAAACAAATAATAATTTGATTGCGATTTCATATGACTTAAATTGAATTGTAAAATTAAGAAAACTTATCGTATTATTTTAATTTACAACGATAAGGTTATGCGAAAATCATTTTTTGCTTGCTAAATATACCCCTACTAAAATAATAAGAGCACCTACTAGTTGAATAGGGCTTAGAACTTCGCTGTCTATTAATCCCCAAAAAAAAGCAACCACAGGGATTAGATAGGTGACAGACGTTGCAAATACAGGTGATGAAATCTGAATTAATTTAAAGAAAATAATATTTGCAATTCCAGTTCCTACAACACCTAAGATTAGTACAAACAACATGGAATGTTGTGTTTGTGATACATGAATGACATCAAAAAAATTTGAAAAAAATAAAATAATTAATGCTGGCAACAACATTACTGTGAAATTTCCTGTTGTGATGCTTAATGGACTTATGTCTGAAAGGTGTTTTTTTAAAAGATTGACATTGGTTGCATAACATATTGAAGCAATAATTACTAAGATTGTATAATAATAATTCTGTTCAGGATGTGTAACTGCACCGTTTAAGATTAGTAATGCACTGCCTATCAGTCCAATTACAACACCAATAATTTGACTTCTTTTTGGAGTCAAGCCAAATGCTAATATTCCTATTATCAATGTATTCATGGGTGTCATTGAGTTCAAAATTGAACTTATAGAACTATCAATTTGAGTTTGTGCAATTGCAAAAAGAAAAGCGGGAATAAATGTCCCAAACAAACCTGTTAATGCAATATATTTCCATTTGTTTTGCGGAATTTGTGGTAAGGTTTTAAAACCAATTAACAAAAGAAAAATAGCAGAAAAAATAATTCGTAATGAGCCTAATTGAATTGGTGTTAAACCTACTAATCCTCTTTTGATTAATATAAATGAACTTCCCCAAATGAAGGCTAATGTTAGTAAAAACAGCCACTTTTTATTGTTTGTTTCCATGAAAATAATTGAAGTGCAAAATTGATATATTTTTATGATATTCTGCTATATTTTTTTGTAAATTTGTTATTAATTTTAATTTTGAAGTTTAATGAAAGTCTCTAAATTTTTTATGCTAATGTTAGGAACATTGACATTAGTAATTGGTTGCAAAAAGGAAGTTGTTGCTGATGGTGCTACTGCAAAAACAGAAACTAAAGCTGTATCTATTGCCCAAAAACCTGCCAAGGCAACATTAACCGTTGAAGGGATGACTTGTGCGATTGGTTGCGCTAAAACAATAGAGGAAGATCTTTCCAAAATGGAAGGTGTTCAAAAAGCTGTTGTTAATTTTGATACTAAAATTGCAACTATCGATTATGATGCCGCTGTTTTGACGCCAGATAATTTGGTTAAAACAGTAACATCTGCTGCTGATGGTAAAACGTATACTGTTTCTAGTGTGAAATAAATTTAGAAGCGAATGGCTTGGGCTTTTTCGGCAATGGTAATTCCCGCTACTGGAACTCGCTTTAACTCCGTTAAGAGCTCAGACAATTCCAGTATCGGGGTTAGTTGGTGAATCCTTTTCATGAAATCATCTTTTAAAAGCACCTCTAAATTGATATAATAATCGTTCTATCAATCTTAAATCTTCGGTTATTATATCTGCATTTCCTGTCATTTCTTGTTGAAAAGTAATTTGTTTTTTATAAGATGTTTCTAATCCATTTGGTAATAAAACAGCTATCAATAGGTTGTTGTCTTTGTCGGGAGTTAATGAAATTGTTTTTACTTTTCCTTTTAGTATTCCAAATTCTGTATCAGGATAATTGGCTAGTCGTATAGCTACATCTTGTCCTATTTTTATTTTACCCGAATTCAATGCTGGTGCTTTTACTTTTCCTATAAAATTACTTTTGTCGCTCGGTATGATACCAAAAACAGTTGCGCCAACTTCTATGTTTTGATTTTCTGTCCATATTTGTAAAAAAGTTACTGTTCCATTTATAGAAGAACGTAAAACATAATTCAATTCCCAATCTTTGATGCTTTTTTTTAATTGATAAAAAGCCTGAACAACATTTCTTTCAAGATTTATATTTTCTTTACTTTCATTTATTTGAGTTGTTTTGCTTGTTCTGTTTAACTCGTTAAGAGAAGATTTTAAAGTAGAAATTGTATTTAAAACATTTTTGTAGTTTTTTTGCGATTGCAAATAAATCAATCTTTGTTTTTCAATTTCTTGCGTGGCAATAATTCCTTTTTTGTACAATCCTTCATGGCGTTCTAAGTCTTTTTTTTGAAGTTCAAGTTCACTTTGATTGATGTTTTTTTGAGATTCCAAGAGGCTTAATCGTTCTTTTAGTTGGATAGCCTCATAATTTTGAGCAACACCTTCTACTTTATAGGGTTGAAGTTTTGAGTTTAAATCATTAGCATTACTTTCTTTTTGAAAAACGGCATATGAACTTTCAATTTCTCCTAATTGTGCCGAGATTAATTTTTCAAATGGAAATTTCGATTTATTTATATCAATACTATCAACGATGCTTTTCAATAGAAAAACGTCGTTATAATTTGCCGAGTTTTCAATTACTGCCAGTGGTGTGTTTTTAGCAACATTCGCTCTATCAGTTACAAGTAGAGCTTGTATTTTTCCTGATGTTTTGGCAACAAGCTTTTCTGGTGGAATTGCTGTTGTAATGGTGATTTGTGTTGAAATCAAATCGGGATATTTGAGCGTCCAAGAAACACTAAATAAAATAAATATAATAGATAGAATAACAATATTTCCCCATCTAATCATCCAATGCGGAACTCTTGTTAAGATTTCTTGGACGTCTTCACTGCGTAATTCTATTTCTTTTTCTTCTGACATGTTTTCATTGTATTTTGGCACACTAATTTAGTTTATACTGAGTGTAGTCGAAGTGTTAATTTCCTAATTGCAATTGATTTCTAACCAACTCAAAATAATTTCCTTTTTTAGCTACCAATTCTTGATGCGTCCCAATTTCTACAATTTTCCCTTTTTCTAACACAACTATTTGATCAGCATTCATTACAGTACTCAATCTATGGGCAATAACAACAACCGTTTTATCTTTGAAGAAGACATTTAATTTCTGCATTATTTCCTTCTCATTATTGGCGTCAAGTGCCGAAGTGGCTTCGTCAAAAAACAACATTTCTGGGTTTTTATAAACAGCTCTTGCTATCAAAAGCCGTTGCTTTTGCCCTGTACTCATACCGACACCTTCCATTCCTATTTTGGTATTATAACGTAAAGGGTAATCTTGAATAAAGTTTTTTATATTGGCTACTTCTGCTGCATATTCTAATCTTTTTTTATCAATACTATCAACTCCAACTGCAATATTATTGGCTATTGTATCATTAAAGATATAGCCTTCTTGCATTACTGAACCAATGTGATTTCTCCATGTTTTTGGCGAAATATTTTTCAAATTTGTCATTCCGACATTAGTCGGACTCGAGAGCTTTGCTCGAACTGGCGAAGCAATCTCATCAATTTTATCACTAAGTCCAATCTCGCCACTATTTGGTTCATAAAATTTAAGTAGCAATTTCATTAGTGTTGTTTTTCCGCTTCCACTTGTTCCAACGATAGCAGTTATTTTGTTGGCAGGAATCGTTAAATTTAAGTTTTCTAATACATTTACATCAGAACCTATATATCTAAATGAAACATCTTTTAGTTCTATTGCACTATTCTCGGGTATTTCGTGAAGTAAGTCAGCATCATTTTGAACTTCATCTTCTTTTTCATGAATTTCTGACAATCTCGCAAGTGAAATCTTTGCGTCTTGAACTTCTCTAATGAAACCAATTAGTTGAAAGACTGGACCGTTCAAGTTACCCACTATACTAGAAATTGCCATCATCATTCCAAGAGTTATTTGTCCATCTATAACTAACTTAGCAGATAGAAAAACAATGATGATATTTTTTAATTCGTTGATGAAGTTAGAACCAATAGTTTGGGTTTGTTCCAAGACCAAACTTTTCATAGATACTTTAAACAATCTAGCTTGAATATATTCCCATTTCCAGCGTTTTTGTTTTTCGGCATTGTGCAGTTTTATTTCTTGCATGCCGTTTATGAGTTCGATAACATTACTTTGTTCTTGTGAAACTTCTGAAAACCGTTTGTAATCTAAGGCTTCTCTTCGTTTTAAAAACAAAATTACCCACAAAAAATACATAAAACTTCCAATAAAAAAAATGGCAAATATTTTCAAGTTATAATAAGCCAATACCATACCCATAATGACTATGTTAATCAAGGAAAATAATACACTTAAAGATGATGTTGTTAATATTTTTTCAATCCGATTATGATCATTTATACGTTGCATAATGTCTCCCGTCATTCGCACATCAAAAAACGAAATAGGAAGATTCATTAATTTGATAAAAAAATCGGAGATTAATGAAATGTTAATCCGTGTAGAAAGATGCAATAAAATCCAACTTCGAATAACTTCTAAGGCTGTTCTTCCAAAAAAAAGAAACAATTGTGCAATCAAAACTATATAAATAAAATGGATGTTCTGATTTTTTATCCCAACATCGACAATACTTTGTGTTAAAAATGGAGAAATTAACTGCAACAAACTTCCTGCTAGTAGACCAATGGAAAGTTGCACGATATATGATTTATATCTAAATATATACTTGGATAATAGTGAAAAACCAAAGATCTTTTTCTTTAAATCTTCATTAGAGTCCAAATCGTTTCGATAAAAGTCTGGTGTGGTTTCAATTAGCAAAGCAATACCCTCTTTGGTTTTTGTATCTGCGTTATTACCTATCCAAAATTTTATAAACTCTCGTTCAGTATATTCTAAAAGACCTATTGCTGGATCTGAAATGTAATATTTATCCTTTTTGATTTTATAAAGAACTACATAATGATTTTTATTCCAATGTATTATGCAAGGCAAAGGTGCTTCTTTTAAATCATTAGCACATAACTTAACTCCTAAAGTTCTAAAACCAATATGTTCGGCTGCATCACTCAAAAAAAGCAAATTACTACCTTCTCGGGTAGTTTCGCTATAATCGCGTAGCTTTTGAATATTACTATTTTGACCATAAAACTTGGCAATGATTTTCAAACAAGTTGGTCCACAATCTTTGAAATCTGCTTGTAAATATGATGGGAATTTTTTCAAGTTTTGATTAAAATGAGGTTTTGATTAAATTTTAATTCATTATAAATTCCTCGAGGAAAATCTCGAGGAATTTAATTGATTAACAATTTTGAGTATGTGGAACAAATCCACAACAACCTACAGAGTTATTGAAACTCCCCTGAAGTTGATCAATACATGCTTCTTTGGGAATTCCATACACTATTCTAAAGACCATCACAAATAATCCATGCTTCACATCCATATGGAGGTAGCCCAGAATCAAATTCTCTTAGGCAGCATTTATCCCAGCCTTCAATTTGACTTCCTTTAATCTTTTTTTGCTCATTTTTGGATAGCTTTTGAGCACCTCTTAAACTTAAAATTGATTTTTTCATAATCCTAAGGTTTAGCATCCCATAGAGGGTTAATTTTTTTAGTTACACCATGTCCATCTTCAGGACAGCCACAACTGCCTCCTATAATGCTTTTCTGTTGTTCATTACTCAAAATTTGGACATTTCTAAGATTTAAAATATATTTTTTCATAATAATAAAGTTTATATTTAATTCTCTCAATCTATTTTAAGTAAATTGAGAGAATATAAAATCACTTATTGTAAGTGGCACGAAGTGAATATACCACAAGTTCTAAACTCAGTTGGACAACAATAGCCAGCACCTTGAATATTTTTTTGTTCTTCTTTGGTAAGGATTTGAACATTTTTCATTTTTAAAATTGAATTTTTCATAATATAAATATTTAATTAATTATGTCTCAACCATTTTAAGTCAATTGAGACTTTTGACTATCGTTGCAACAATATTGTTAATCAATTTCTGAAATATCTTCAATTTCAGAAATAAAGTATTTTAAATCT
>CAZLEU010000061.1:0-15947 GCA_964558625.1 uncultured Flavobacterium sp. | reverse complement strand
CCTAAATCTGATTTTCACATTATAAACGATAATGCCCAATGGCTTCAAATGGATAAAGCTGGTCATGTTTTCTCTGCTTATCAATTAAGTAAAACGAGTGCAGATGCTCTGGCGTGGAGTGGTGTAAGCAAAAAAAATCAACTACTGTATGGTGCAACTTCTGGATTTGTTATGTTGTCTGCTATTGAAATATTAGACGGTTACTCTAGCAAATGGGGTGCATCGGTAGGGGATATATTTGCTAATGCTTCTGGGACTACTTTATATGTTTCACAAGAACTATTGTGGAATGAGCAAAGGATACTTCCCAAATTTTCTTTTCATACTACACCGTATGCTTCCGCCCGTCCCGATGCGTTAGGGAAATCTGTTACAGAACAAGTTTTTAAAGATTATAATGGACAAACCTACTGGTTGTCGGCTAATATATCTTCATTTTTCAAAGATGCCAAAATACCAAAATGGTTAAATCTTGCGGTTGGTTATGGAGCTGAAGGAATGATAACTGGAAATGAAGGTTTTACTAACACTATTTTTCTTCCAGAATCTAAAAGGGCAAGACAATATTACCTAAGTTTAGATGTGGATTTGACCAAAATTGAAACAAAATCTCACACTTTAAAAACCCTTTTTTCCATTTTTAATACTGTAAAAATTCCTAGTCCCACAATCGAATTTAAGCAGTTCAGCGATGTTAAATGGCATTTTATCTATTTTTAGACAATATTAACGTATTGTTATTCAGTTTATTAAAAGATTAAAGTATCTTTGCCGAGCAGAAATTTCTTAGAGTGACAGTCTTTGAAGAAATCTACTTTATGATAAAGAAATGGATATTTTACTCGTCGTTGCTAGCCATAATTACTTTTTTAAGTTTTGGTTTTAAACCACTAGATGCAAAAAACCAAGATTGGTTTAAAGTAAATGATGATGATGAATTACATTTTTTATTTCCTTCAGAAAACCCCGCAGAATACAAAAGCCTAAATGTTCCTTTTACTGGAAAATTTTTTATTGGATTTAAAGAAGCAATAGCTTTTAAGGAATCACAGGGTAAATACAAAAAAATAAATACTTTAGGTTATATGGGGAAATACCAATTTGGTAAAGAGACCCTTAAATCTGTTGGAATAAAAGATAGTTTGGCTTTTTTAAACAATCCTAGAATGCAAGAAAAAGCATTTGTTGCTCTTGTTTCTAAAAATAAATGGGAATTAAGACACGAAATCAGTACCTATTCTGGTAAAATTATTGGAGGTGTCAAGATAACAGAATCCGGAATTTTGGCAGCAGCTCATTTAGGTGGGGCAGGTTCTGTAAAAAGATTTTTGCATTCCAACGGACAAAAGAAATGCAAAGATAAATATGGTTCTTCAGTAAAAAGTTATATGACAATGTTTGGAGGTTACGAAACTTCTGGCATTGTGGCCAATAATAATGCAAGAGTAAAATAGATATAAAAGGTAATTTACTAAAAAAACCATTCGTTTTTGCGAATGGTTTTTTTGTGTTTTCAAATCATGTCTTATGAATGATAAAAATTGTTGGCCTATTATGTAAATCCACTTTGTTTTTTTTCCAATCATTTACCCGTAATGTTCTAATGTATTCTGAAGGAAGTGTAATATCAGTTGCAACACATAAATAAGTATTGGGTTGTAATATCTGAATTAAATCTTCCATTAATTTATTATTTCGATACGGTGTTTCAATAAAAATTTGGGATTGATTTTTATCGTGAGATAATTTTTCAAGATTTTTCAAGGCGTTTTTTTTCTCCGATTTGTCAATTGGCAAATAACCGTTAAAGGTAAAACTTTGACCATTCATACCAGAGGCCATCATTGCTAATAGTATTGATGACGGCCCGACCAAAGGCACAACTTGAATGCCTTTTTCGTGTGCTATTTTTACAATAACAGCGCCAGGGTCTGCAATTCCGGGACATCCTGCTTCGCTCATTAAACCTATGTTTTTTCCTTCCAAACAGGGTTGAATCATCTTGTTGTATTCTGAAGACTCAGTATGTTTGTTTAAAGCGCTCAACCGTAATGAAGCTTGTATTTTATCTGGGTGTACACTTTTTATAAACTTTCTAGCCGTTTTCTCATTTTCAACGATGTAATCATCAATAAAGTCAATGCATCTTTTTACCGTTTGTGGTAAAACATCCATTGGATCACATTCGCCCATTGTAGTTGGAATAAGATAAAGTTTACCTAATTGTTGCATATAATTTTAGTAAGGATGTTTTTCAATTAATCTTGAAGCGACAATAGTACATGCTTCGTCCAACATTTGATAAACATTGTCAAAACCATTTGCTAATCCATAATATGGATCAGGCACATCGACGTTTTCATTTGGAAAAAGGGCATTCAATATTAAATCCACTTTGTTTTTTTGAGATTCATTTTTAGCCAATTTAATTACATCGTAGTAATTGGTGTTATCCATAACATAGATATAATCATAATCATCAAAATCTTTTGTACAAAATTGACGAGCTCTTTGAAAGGAAATGTCAAGTCCGTTTTTCTGGGCTACTGCAATTGAGCGCTCATCTGGTTTTTTACCAACATGCCAATTCCCTGTTCCAGCAGAATTAACAATAAATTTACTTTTAGGAAGTTTAGATGCTAATATTCCTTCTGCTAATGGTGAACGACAAATATTGCCAAGACACACCATTAAAACTTTAGTTTTCATTAAAAATTATTTTATGTAGATTTGGGACTACAAAAATAAAAAACTAAAAATTATAATGACAGTTTCTTGTGAATATCTTCAACAAATTTTTTGAATTGCTTGTCGGTCGAAACCAAATTGTCAACAGTCTTACAAGCATGCAGAACAGTAGCGTGATCTCTATCTCCAATTTGAGAACCAATGTTTGCCAATGATGCCTTAGTGAATTTTTTTGCAAAAAACATTGCCAGTTGTCTAGCTTGAACCACATGGCGTTTTCTAGTTTTAGATTGCAAAGTGTCTAAATCCAATTGAAAATAATCTGAAACGACTTTTTGTATGTAATCAATTGAGATTTCACGTTTAACATTTTTGACAAATTTTTCTACGATTTGCTTAGCCAAATCTAAAGTAACCTCTTTTTTATTGAAAGAAGATTGAGCGATCAAAGAGATGATGGCGCCTTCCAATTCTCTTACATTGGATTTGATATTTCTGGCAACATATTCTATAATCTCGTCTGGCATATCTACACCATCACGGTACAAAATATTTTTTAGGATAGAAATTCGTGTTTCATAATCGGGTTGGTGTAATTCGGCCGAAAGACCCCATTTAAAACGAGATAATAAGCGTTGCTCAATATCTTGCATATCAACAGGTGCTTTGTCAGAAGTAAGAATTACTTGTTTACCATTTTGGTGTAAATAATTGAAAATGTGGAAGAAAACATCTTGTGTTCCTGTTTTTCCCGATAGGAATTGAACATCGTCTATAATCAATACATCAATTAATTGGTAAAAATGGATAAAGTCGTTTCGGTTATTTTTTTTAACAGAATCGATATATTGTTGTGTAAATATTTCTGCTGAAATATATAGTACCGTTTTTTCTGGATATTTATCTTTTATTTCAACTCCAATGGCATGTGCTAGGTGGGTTTTTCCTAAACCAACACCTCCAAATATTAGCAATGGGTTGAATGAAGTTCCGCCGGGTTTGTTAGCAACAGCCATACCTGCTGAACGTGCTAAACGGTTAGAATCACCTTCAAGAAAATTATCGAAGCTATAATTGGCATTAAGTTGTGACTCAATTTTGAGATTTCTTATTCCTGGAATAACAAAAGGATTTTTTAATTCAGGATTAAGATTTTTAAAAGGTGCATCGACCTCTTGTGTTTTTACTGAGCTTCTATTGTTACTTGGTAATTGTTCTGTAAAAGGTTGTTTGTTGCCATAAGTATTCTCCATTTTAATTTTATAGAGTAACTTTGCATTTTTTCCTAGTTCTTTGGTAAGTGCAACTTTTAATAATTTAACATAATGCTCTTCGAGCCATTCGTAAAAGAATTTACTTGGAACCTGAATGTAAAGTGCGTTATCGGTTAGCTCAACAGACTTAATCGGTTCGAACCAAGTTTTATAGGCTTGGTCTTGAATATTGTCTTTAATGAATGCTAGACAATTTTCCCATACTGATTGCGCAGTTTTGCTCATAAATTTTATTAAATTAGTCTTACAATTAAAAGGTTATCTTACATAAAGAAAAAGGTTGTTTTTCTTTAAAAATTCGGGGTAACAAATATGTGAACATTTTTTGTTAAAAAAAAATAAAATGGCTATTGATTTTTAAAAAATAATGTTGTAAGAGTTATTTTTTACTTGGCGTAAATGTAATAAAAAATTAATAATAAATAAATGAAAAATCACGAAATTAATGTTAGGGTTCGTTATTCAGAAACAGACCAAATGGGAGTTGTTTACCATGGTAATTATGCACAATATTTTGAAATGGGGCGGGTCGAATGGCTAAGAAATATTGGAGTTTCATATAGATGGATGGAAGAAAATGGAATTATGCTTCCTGTAGTATCTTTAAATATAAATTACAAAAAACCCGCAAAATATGACGATTTATTAATTGTTAAAACTATTTTTAAAAAACAAGAATCTGTTAAAATTGAGTTTGATTATGAAATACGAAATGAAAAACAAGAGTTATTAACAATTGCGAATTCAACTTTGGTTTTTGTAGATATGAAAACGGGTCGTCCAGTTTTGCCTCCAGAGTATATTTTGGAGTTGTTAAAAGAGGAATGATTTTATTGTTTTAATGTAATGCTAACTTCAAACAAATTTGAAAAAATGTCGAATACCATTTCGGCATTTTTTTTTCGGGTAGCAATTTCAATTTCACAACTCATTTCCATTTTTTGAGCCACAATTTCGATATTTTTTTCTTTGATGATTCGCATTACTTTATTCATGTTTTTATAATCAAAGGAAATTTGATAATGGACATCAATTGTTTTTTCTATAATTTCAGCATTTTCCAATGCCATTTGTGCAGCTGTTCTATAAGCAGAAATCAATCCGCCAACGCCCAATTTGATTCCGCCAAAAAAGCGGACCACGACAACTACTATATTGGTTACTCCAAAGGATTGTATTTGTCCATAAATAGGCATTCCAGCTGTATTACTTGGTTCGCCATCATCATTGGTGCGAAATTGAATTTTATCGGTTCCAAGCTGAAAAGCATAACACCAATGTACAGCACCAAAATGTTTTTTGCGTAAAATTTCTAAGTGATTTTTGATTTCACCTTCGGTAGTTACAGGAAATGCATAACCAAAAAATTTACTGTTTTTCTCTTTAAACAAAATTTCTTCTGAAGGAAAAGCAATGGTTTTATAGGTATCTTTCAAGGTTTGATGTGCGAATTATAATGTGCAAAAATGTTTTACAAAGGTAACTGTTTTTGTTTGTATAAATCTACAACATCTTCTTTGCCTACTTGTAAATTCCAAACATGAATTCCCAAACTTTCAGCAGCGTCTGTGTTTATTTTTTTATCATCTACAAATAATGTTCGCTTTGGAGATAATTCGTGTTTGTTTAAAATGGTGGTAAATGTTTCCAATTCGGGTTTTCGCATTCCCATTTCATATGAATAATATACTTTTTCAAAACATTGGTAAAAATCGCTAAAGAATGAAATCCCGACTGTTTCTTCAAAATGATTGATGTGAATTTCATCTGTATTCGTCAACAAAAAAAGCTTGTATTTATAGGAAAGCATCTGGAGAAATTCTAATCTATATAATGGGAAATCACCAATAATTGTATTCCAGGCTTCTCGGATTTGTGATGTGGTAGCATTTGGAATAAAGTTTTTAAAACTTTCAAGAAAATCTTTTTCCGAAATTTTACCTTTTTCAAATAAATCATTTTTGACAATCAACTCTTCGTTTGGTCCGTCTAAACCCAACTTTTTGAATGCTTCAATCTGTGCTTGCTTCTCTAGGTTGAGAAAAATATCACCAAAGTCAAAAATAATTGTTGTTATCATAATTGAAAAAGTTTACAAATTCATCTTCTATAATTTCATTCTTTTTTGTTTTATTAAACTCTATTTTGGGTGCTTTTATTCCTTCTTTCAAGATTACTTTCGATTTGAAGGTTCTAGCTTCGTCCCAAAGATTTGCATCGATAAAGGTTTGTAAAGTCATGCTTCCGCCCTCTATTATAACCGATTGAATCTCATTGTTGAATAAGAAATCAACAATTTCGCGTGCTATACTCTTATTAAAATTGATAGTATCATTATTTAATACTAAAGTTTTTGCTTGATTATCAAAGATATGACTTTCTTTTGAAATTCGGTTATTTTGGTCTAAAACTATTCTAATAGGATTATTTCCAGCCCAATCTCTTGTAGTTAAACTCGGATTGTCATCAATAACTGTTTTTGTTCCAACCAAAATGGCTTGTTCTTCGCTACGCCATTTGTGCACTAATTGTCTCGAAAATGGATTGGTAATCCAGACGGGTTCTTGTTTATCTTTGGTCAACGGAGCAATATATCCATCTTGACTTTCTGCCCATTTTAAGATTATATAGGGTCTTTTTTTGTTATGAAATGTAAAAAAAACGTTTATTGAGTTCGTTGCATTCATTTTCCAAAATACCAATGGTGACTTTTTTTCCAGCGGCCAATAATTTTTTTACACCATTTCCAGCAACTTTTGCAAAAGGATCGATAGTTCCAATTACTATATTTGGAATTTGTCTTGCAATAATCAAATCACAACAAGGCGGTGTTTTTCCAAAGTGACTACAAGGTTCTAAGCTTACATATATTGTTGCTTTGGAAAGCAATGATTTATCCTTTATAGAATTTATTGCTATGACTTCGGCATGGGAATCACCTGCTTTTTGGTGCCAACCTTCTCCGATAATTTTGTCATTATATACAATTACACTGCCTACCAATGGGTTAGGGTAGGTTGTTCCCAAACCATTTTTGGCCAATTCAATGCAGCGTTTTATATATTTTTCGTGTATCTTCACATCACAAAAATAAGTTTTTTTTGAGTTTGAAATTTAGAAAGTATAAAGTTTAGTTTGCATGATAATAAGAGAAATTCAACCAGAAGACAATCAGCAAATTGCAAGTGTGATTAGGCAAGTTTTTATTGCTGATAATTATCCAAAAGTCGGAACAGCATTTGCAGACTCGCAATTGGATTATATGTTTGAAAACTATAATAAGCCTAAAGCGATTTATTTTGTAGTTGAGGATGGTGAAAAAATTCTTGGAGGAGGCGGAATTGCAAAGCTCGATAATTCAGATGAAAATATATGTGAATTGCAAAAAATGTATTTTCTACAAGAAGCCCGTGGCAAAGGAATAGGCTTGTTGATGATTGAGAAATGCTTGCAAAAAGCCAAAGAGTTTGGATACGAAAAGTGTTATTTGGAAACACTACCCGAAATGCTTGTGGCTCAAAAGTTGTACAAAAAAGTAGGGTTTGACTATATTTGCTCACCTTTAGGTGGGACGGGTCATACTAGCTGTCCCATTTGGATGATAAAAAGTATATAAATTCCGATTATAATATTCCCAATACCATGTATATAAAAGAATACAAAACCACTTTTTTTCATGAACTTTCTCCTTTATATGATGAGAAAGAAATAGAAAGTTTCTTTTATATTATTTTAGAAAGTTTTCATCGTAAAAAAAGAATCGACTTAGCCTTGAATCCAGATATGGAAATGGACGCGTTACAACTATTGCGATGGGAAAGCACTTTGGCAGAATTAAAAAAAGAGAAGCCTATTCAATATATAGTAGGTGAGACAGCGTTTTATGGATTATCTTTTTTAGTAAATGAAAACACATTAATTCCTAGACCTGAAACGGAAGAATTAGTTGAATTAGTACTAAATAATATCCAACATCCAACATCCAACATCCAACTTCTCGACATTGGCACAGGTAGTGGTTGCATTGCCATTTCATTATCAAAAAACCTTCCAAATGCTCGAGTTTCGGCAATTGATGTTTCTGAAAAAGCATTAGCTACAGCACAAAATAACGCAGAAATCAATAAAGTTAGTATCAATTTTATACAGGCAGATATTCTTAAAATTGATGACTTAAAAAATCTTCCAGCTTCCAACTTCCAGCTTCCGACTCAATATGATGTGATTGTTTCGAATCCGCCATATGTGAGAAATTTGGAAAAAGCCGAAATCAAACCCAATGTTTTAGAATACGAACCGCATTTAGCCTTATTTGTAGATGATAATGATGCGCTACTTTTTTACAGAAAGATTGCTGAACTAGCAATGAAAAACCTAACCGAAAACGGAAAATTGTATTTTGAAATAAACCAATATCTTGGAAAAGAAACTGTTGAATTATTAGAGCGTTTGGGTTTTAAGAATATTGAACTCAAAAAGGATATTTATGGAAATGATAGAATGATTTCTTGTTCAAAGTAAGAAACTACAAACTATTATTCATAACTACTAACTATTCATATCTCAACGCTTCAATAGGGTCTAACTTCGATGCTTTCAAAGCAGGATAAGAACCCGAAACAATTGCTACTATAAAACTTGTTCCAAAAGCAGCCATAATCGCTTTCCACGGAATTACAAATGCAAAATCTAAAGCCGAAGAAATTCCGTAGCCAATAAGAATGCCTAATATAATCCCCAAGATTCCACCAAGTTGACTAATGATTAATGTTTCTACAAAAAACTGCCATGCAATAGTGTTTTTGGTAGCACCTAACGATTTTCTTACACCAATTTCTCTTGTTCTATCGGTTACCGACACAATCATAATATTCATAAGCGCAATCGACGAACCAAAAATAGTAATAATACCAATAACCCATGCTGCAATACTCAAAGCTCCTGTCATTTCAGCAATTTTGTTAACTAAATCATCACTTCTCGAAATGCCAAAATTATTTTCTTCAACAGGATTTAACTTTCGTACTTGTCGCATTGTAATGGTTGCTTGGTCAATCGCTTCGTCGAGCATTTCCTTTTTGTCAACCATTGTACTTATGGTATAATCAATATTTGGTTTTGAATACAAAGAACGGGCTACTTGTATCGGAATCAAAACTCGTAAGTCTTGACTGTTTCCAAATGTTGACCCTTTTTCTTTCAATGCTCCAATTACTTTAAACTTGGCACCACGAATAGAAATTATTTTGTCTATCGGATTGACCTCTTTAAGCAAACCTTTGGTCACAAAATCGGAACCAACAACACACATATAAGCGTTATTCTGAATGTCCAACGAGTTAAAATTTCGTCCTTGAACAACTTCCAACCCCGAATTACTCACAAAATTCTCATCCACACCAAGCACCTGAATTTCGGGATCGGTTTTCTGGTTTTCAAATTTTATTTCTGCCGTCGCTGTTGCTGTAAATGATAACGAACTTCTCGTCAACGGAAACGTATATTTATCCTTAAAAAATCGAGCTTCAGGATACGAAATAATAGGATTTATTTTTTCTTCTTCACCGCCACCACGTTGTCTGGTTACAAATTCGTATTGAGTAATATTAAAAGTGTTCGAACCCATCGACGAAAATTTCGAGTTCAGCATGCTGTCAAGTGACGAAACAACCGACAAAATCCCAACAAGCGACATGATACCAAAAGCAATAATTACCACTGTCAGAATGGTTCGTAGCAGTTGCGTTCGTATCGAACCAAAAGCAATTTTACTATTTTCTACAAAAAGTTTAAACATACACAAGTTTGACACGAAAGTACGCTATTTGTTACAAATTTTCAGTTTTTTTTGAAGCTATTTCCAGCTTTACACTGCAATCTTTTTATTTTTAAAGAAAAAATAAAAAGGATTTCCGTTGCAATCTGGGCTAGGGCTAACCGTATCTAAAGAAGTTATTTGCTTAATTTGATGAGATTCCTTCGCAATGACAATTTACAACTACTTACTGCGACTGAAAACTGCAAACTATAACTTGTGATTTCATCAAAAAAACAAGATATTTGCAAAACAATTACGCTATTATTCCTTTTTATAATTCGTAATTCCTAATTTGTAATTCCAAAATAAAGAAATGGCATCAAAACCAAGCATTCCAAAAGGAACAAGAGATTTTTCACCAATAGAGGTTTCTAAGCGTAACTATATCATTTCGATAATGCGACACCATTTCGAAAAATACGGTTACCAACCTATAGAAACACCTTCTTTTGAAAACTCTGAAACCCTTATGGGAAAATACGGTGATGAAGGTGATAGATTGATTTTTAAGATATTAAATTCTGGGGATTTTTTAGATAAAGTTTCTACCGAAGAATTGCAAACTAAAAGCTCCAAACAATTAACAGGTAAAATCTCCGAGAAAGCATTACGCTACGACTTAACCGTACCTTTTGCTCGTTATGTGGTACAACACCAAAGCGAAATTGAGTTTCCGTTTAAGCGTTACCAAATCCAACCTGTTTGGCGTGCCGATCGTCCACAAAAAGGACGTTTTAGAGAATTTTACCAATGCGATGCCGATGTTGTTGGTTCGACATCTTTATGGCAAGAAGTAGAGTTGGTGCAATTATACGATGCTGTTTTTGCTGCATTAGGTTTGGATGGCGTTACTATCAAAATCAATAATCGCAAAATTTTATCTGGAATAGCTGAAGTTATTGGTGCTTCCGATAAGTTAATAGATTTTACAGTTGCTTTAGACAAACTCGACAAAATAGGTGAGGATGGTGTAAAAAAAGAAATGCTCGAAAAAGGAATTTCAGAGGAAGCATTGGTAAAAGTACAACCACTTTTCAGTTTTGAAGGAACGATTCAAGAAAAAATAGAAAAGCTTTCCACTTTACTTTCCACATCAGAAGAAGGCAAAAAAGGAATTGAAGAGCTTCGCTTTATCTGTGAAAACGTAACCAAATTAGGTTTGCAAAAAGCTATTTTAGACCTTGATGTAACCTTAGCTCGTGGTTTGAATTATTACACAGGTGCTATCTTTGAAGTTGCTGCTCCCAAAACAGTTGCCATGGGATCAATCGGTGGCGGCGGAAGGTATGATGATTTGACGGGGATTTTTGGTTTAAAAAACATGAGTGGTGTAGGAATTTCGTTTGGTTTAGACAGAATCTATTTGGTTCTTGACGAATTGAATTTATTTCCAGAGACGGTTATTACTTCAACCAAAGTGATGTTTTTAAATTTTGGTGAAAGCCAGTCTTTTGAAGTAATGCAAGCGGTTTATAATTTGAGAAAGAATAACATCAATGTCGAGATGTATCCAGATGTAGTCAAGATTGACAAACAATTTAAATACGCCGAAAGAAGAAAAATTCCTTATGTAGTAAAAGAGATTGCAAACGAAAAGTTTACTTTGAAAAATCTAATCTCTGGAAAACAAGAAATACTTTCATTCGAAGAAATGCTTTTGGTTTTGCAGTAAAGTAACTTCTAAAAATAAAAAAAAGTCTCAATCAATAATGGTTGAGACTTTTTTGTTAGTATTAAATTATAATTAGTTTTTCAAGAATTTTTCTGAAGATTGTTTTCCTTCTTTATCTTTTAGAACTAAAATGTAGGTTCCTGTTGCTAATGATTTAACATCAATAGTGTTATTTGTTATAGTAGGTTTCATAATTACCTTTCCAGCCAAATCAACTATTTGAGCAGATAATAATTCCGTTGTAGTATTTTTGAATGTAATATTTATAACATCATTTACAGGATTTGGAGTGATGTTAAAGAATGAACTTGCTGGTGCAACAGTAGCTAGAGTTGTTGAGTTTTCAGTAACTGTAAGTGTTTGATTTATAGATGGATTTAAAACTTCATCTACATTGCCAGAAGGCCACTTAATAACAACTTTTGTAATTTCAGTTGCAGTTCCAATTCCAAAATGTGCAAAAATGGAGCTCATGTATTTAAAACCTTCACCGCTTCTTACATCTCTAATTTGTTTTCCCCAAGCGCCATAAATTTCTATTCTAGCTCCAATACCATTACTATTACTTTCAACACCATTTAGTTTCACTTTTAACCAATTGTTACCATTTGGCACTGCATATCTAATAGTGCTTCCGTTCAAGATGTCTAGATAACCATCATTATTTAAATCACCAACTGCACCAACGCTAATTCCAGAATATGTATGAGGGAAAAAAGTACTGTTTCCTTGGTTAAACATAATTTTATTTCCTCCTCCTAGTACATCAACATAACCATCATTGTCAAAATCATAAGCGACATTATCAATGTTTGTTGAGGTATTTGTATCCCATCCAGAACCACTTGTTATATTCGTATAGGCTTCTTCAACGCTATTAGATGTATCTAGATTATTTCTAAAATATTTGTGTGTTCCTGCGCTAGCAGTTATAATAACGTCCATGTCTCCATCATTATCAAAATCGGCGATCGCAGAAGACCAAGTTTGAATAGGGGTAATATTTATTTCGGCTTGAGCAGAAATATCTGTGTATACACCATTACCATCATTTCTATGTAATTCACATGGAGGTCCAGAACATTTAGAAACAAACACATCCGAGTCACCATCATTATCGAAATCGGTAAACAATGTTGCATAATTACCGCCAATCGTACCAAAGGTCATGGCACCCGGTGTAACATTTGATTGATAAAAAGTTAAATTGTTAGATCCATCATTTAGATAGTAACAATTAGGTGCAATATCATGGCAGGAAAAAACATCAAGGTTTCCATCATTGTTCAAATCATGAAAATTTGTTCTTTGGCAAAAAATGTAGTCAGTAGGATTAAAACTTGTATATGTTAGTGCGTCTGGAGAAACATTTGACTTCCAAACCGACAAACCGTTTCCTGATCCTAATATAAGGTCATTAAATCCATCTCTATTGTAATCCCCAGCGGCTAAACTCCAGGTAGGCATTTTACTAGTACCACCAGTTACAGGGAATTCACTAATGTTGAAAGAGCCATTATCTCTTTGGTAGTGTATTTTTAGGTTGCCTTGGCTAACACCTACTATATCATCTAGTTTGTCATTGTTCATGTCTACAACACAAATGTTATAATTACTATTTATAGTAGAAATTGTTTCTGTTGTATAAGTAATAGGAGTTGGTGGAGGAACTACAATTTCATTTTCTGTTAATTGAAATGTGAATCCGTTTGAAGTCCATTTATTGTCCCAAGCTATGTAATAAGTTGTTCCAGCATTAACATTAAAAGTGTCAATAGATGAATAATTTGCACCATCATCATCATCACCAGCATAACAAACCAAAGAACCACAAGTTCCAGTATAGACATGGAAGCGTGTATCTACTGTAGGTGTGTTTTGAGCAATGCTTGAACTAACTGTTACGGTATAATTTTGGGTTGGTGTATAGGCATACCATTCTCCAGCGGTTGCTCCTGTTCCGTTTGGTGCACAAACTGGGGTAGGAACTTGAGTGCCATTTACAGCGCTAACTACATATAACCCAGCTGTAGTTATTGGTAAAGCAGAAGCACATGTGTCTTGGGAATAAGAATGATGTACAAAAAACATCATTGTAATAAGAAGTGTAATTTTTTTCATTTTATAGTTTGGTATTGATTAGTATTTATTTTAGGGACAAGGTTGTAATGTATTGATCCACTGCTCAATCATGTTAACCGCTTCAGTATGGATAACAGTTCTGCCATGCAAAGGCATTCTGAATGCTTCATCTGTGGTGTTAATTCTATGATACAACATTGAACGGTTTATATTTCCAGGTGTAATAATTTTATTTAGTGCAGGGGCAAAATTCTGCATGTCAACTGTACTAACACAAACACCTATGTTTGTTAATCCGTTTGAAGCACCTGTTTCGGAAAATGCAAATCGCATTGGTCTGTAGTCGCAATGTCTATTATTTTGATGGCAATGTGCACAATTAATATCTAGATAAGAACGAACTCTTAAATCTAGTGGTTTCGAGATGTCTCTATAGTCAATTGCTGTTGCACTTGCACTTGGAAGAGAAAAATTGGAGTTTAAATAACCAATTTGCACCCATTTGGTTAATTGATTTACAGTTTCAGTTCCGTAATTATATTGAAAATTCAAATTTTGAGGTTTGATAGCGATAGGAATATGTTTTGTTACAAAAACACCATCTATTGTTTCTTGCGATTTATGGCAAATTATACATTGAACTTCATTTGGTATTCTATATTCGGGTACAGTTTTTGTATTATTTTCTTCATCAATCCATGTGATAGATGTTGTGCTTCCACTCAAATTTAGGAATGCTTCTGTTTGTTCGGTGTTCCAAACATAGTCAGCAAAAATCCACCCAGTAGCTTTACGAATCATCATTCGGGTTTCTATAATTCTTGTTGCACCAGCTGGTACCACATTTTGAACATTGTCATAGTAGAAACTTTTTATTAGTACAGCACCAACAGGCAATTCTAATATGTTTGTGTCACCATTGTAGGTTGCTTTAACGCCTTTAGGCATCCATATGAATCTTTTTTTATGGGCATAATCTGTAAACAAGGCACTTGCAGGTTCGTAGGGAAGTACTTTGTGTCCTGGCTTTTGAAGTTTGAGTTGCCCAACAAAAAAATGATAATCCGATAATTTTGGATAAGGAACTTGTGTTAAATCAATAGTGATTTCTTTGGTATTGTTGTTGTTTATAATTTGTTTACTTTCATTATCAATTGATACATAGTCTTCACTTTCATTTTTAGAGCATGAAAGAATTAAAATTGTTAGAAAGAGGTAAAATGGGAATAAATAAATTTTCTTCATTTTTAATTATTTGTGAAGTTCAAAAATATAAAAAAAAATATAAATACCTAATTAAAAATGTTTTATCTTTCTTTTTTTGTTGAAAAATAATCTTTTTTTCTCAACTACTTTCTTAATTTATTTCGACTTTCACATTGAAGTTTTCGAGATTCTTAATGGCTTCAGCCGATTTGTAATCAAAAATTTCTTCATGTTCTTGTTTGTCTTTTCTTACTGAAATCATTTTTACACAATTATAAAATCGCCGAATTTCATCATAAGAAGATAAGATTAGTTTTGGGACTTTTGTATTGTTTCCTTCTTTGTCTTTTGCAACCATTGTAAAGTAAGATGAATTGCAATGTTTTAGTTTTCCAGTTCTAATGTTTTCTGCTTCTACCCGAATACCCACAATCATTGAGCTGTTGCCTACATAATTGACAGATGCTTTTAAGGTTACCAGTTCACCTACTTCAATTGGGTTTAAAAAATCGACAGTATCAACTGATGCTGTTACACAGTAATTTCCCGAATATTTTGAGGCGCATGCAAAGGCTATCTGGTCTAGTAGTGAAAGAATATAACCACCATGAATTTTACCAGAAAAATTTGTGTGAGATGGCAACATCAATTCAGAAATGGTAATTCTAGATGCTTTTACGGTTTTGAAGATGTTTTCCATTTATTTCACTTTGAATGGAGAATCCTCCTGAACGACTTCTGTTACATAATATTTGGTTTCGCCCCACCAAGGAAAAGTTGTATAGCGTTCTACATAGGTTACTTTTACATATTCACCCTGTAAATCTTTCATTTGTTGAATTACTTTTTCATCTGCATCAAGAACCGAAAATTTAAAAATTTGCGCTCCAGCAATTCCTTGGCTTAATTCGCCTTCCCAAGTTTTAAAAACATATCCTTTGTTGCTAAATTTAATGAGTTCGCCTGATCGATTTCCTTCACTGTATGTTGCATAATACATGATGGTAAAATATCCTGCTAATCCAATAATTATAAGTCCAATAAAAATAAAAAGAAATTTTCTCATGTTGGTTTGATTTAGTAATTTATTTCGTCTTTTTCAGCTCTGTTGATTATATTTTCAGGCAAAGATTTTTTTGCTTTAGCTCCCATTTTTTTGAGTTTTTCTACACTTGTGATTAAGTTTCCTTTTCCATCAACTAATTTA